>JAZNRW010000048.1:0-48444 GCA_045590835.1 Faecousia sp. | reverse complement strand
GCACCGCGGGTGGGCCTTCTCAATATCGGCACGGAAGACAGCAAGGGCACACCCTTGCAGAAGGAAGCCTACGGACTTCTTAAAAATGCTGCCGACCAGGGCCTTCTGAACTTTATCGGCAACGTGGAAGCGAGTGAAGTGCTTCACGGCGGTGTGGATGTGGTCGTGTGCGACGGCTTCTCCGGCAATGTACTGCTCAAGTCCATTGAAGGTACTGCCATGTTTATGGGCAGCCTGATGAAGCATAAAATCTTCAAGCGCAATATCTTCAGCAAGCTGGGCTATCTGCTTTGCAAGCCCGGTGTTACAGAAGTGATGGGTATGATGGACTACCGGGAAGTGGGCGGCACTCAATTTTTGGGCATCCGCAAGCCGGTGATCAAAGCCCACGGCTCGTCTGACGATGTGGCATTCTATAATGCGGTCCGTCAGGCTATGGATGCGGCTAAGACCGACTTCTCCGCAGAACTGGAGCAGAGCCTGCAGGCACTGACAGAAAAGGGAGAAGACAATGATTAAGGATCTGGAAGAGGCCATTGGCTATCGTTTTAAAAACATCACCCTGCTGCAGAATGCCCTGACCCATTCGTCCTATGCCAATGAGCGCTGGCACGACAGCCTGCGCAGCAATGAGCGGCTGGAATTTTTGGGCGACTCCATTCTGGGTATGGTGGTGGCGGAGCACTTGTACCGGAATTTTCCGGACCGCCCGGAGGGGGAACTGACCCGGATGCGGGCGGATATGGTTTGCGAGACCAGTTTAGCAAGGATTGCCGCTCAGGTGAATTTGGGCAGCCACCTGCTGCTGGGCCATGGCGAGGAGCAGGGTGGTGGCAGAAACCGGGCATCTATTTTGGCAGACGCTGTGGAATCTGTGATCGCAGCCAGCTTTCTGGACGGTGGTATGGCTGCTGCGGAAGGAATTATCCGGCGGTTTGTGCTTTGTAATGTCCCTGCCGGCCGTCCCCAGAATCAAGATTACAAGACGGCGTTGCAGGAACTGGTGCAGCAGAAGAAGAACCAGAAGCTGAGTTATGCGCTGGTGGATGAAAAAGGCCCGGATCACGACAAGCAGTTCTTTGTGGAGGTATCCCTCAACGGCAAGGTTGTGGGACAGGGCGCAGGCTCCAGCAAAAAGCGCGCAGAGCAGGATGCTGCCCGGGCAGCGATGGAACAACTGTTCCCCAAAAACTGATTATTTGCAGGTGTTTTTGCCAAAGCACCTGCAAATTTGCTGTATTTGGCAGCACAGACAGGAAATACACTTGCAAAGCGACGAAATCCTTGGTATAATGTCGATAAAAGTAAAAGAAAAATAGGAGAATTGACTATGCAGACTGTGGCAGAAAAAGTCTATAAAGGCACGAAGCCAAAGCCCGTATACGACTTCTTTAAGCGTATTTTTGATGTGATTTTGAGCGCATTTGCCTTGATTGTGCTCAGCCCCTTGCTCTTGGTTGTGGCCATTGCCATCAAAGCCCATGACGGCGGCCCTGCCATCTACAAGCAGGTAAGACTTACCAAAAACGGCAAAGAATTTAGTATCTATAAATTCCGGTCCATGTGTATGAATGCTGATCAGATGCTGGACGATTTGATGGATCAGAACGAGATGGAAGGCCCTGCGTTTAAAATTGCAGAGGATCCCAGAATCACCAAAATCGGTAAGTTTATCCGCAAAACCAGTATTGATGAACTGCCCCAGCTGATAAATATTATCAAGGGCGATATGACCATTATCGGGCCTCGTCCCCCGCTGCCCCGGGAGGTGGCTGAGTACACCCCCTACCAGATGCACCGGTTGGATGTAAAGACCGGCCTTGCCTGCTACCATGAGTGTAGCGGACGCAGTGATAACCACGATTTTGATCAGTGGGTGGAGGATGACCTGCGGTACATTCGGCAGAGAAGCCTCTGGACAGATCTGAAGATTATCTTCCTGACCATCAGGATTGTCCTGACTGGAAAAGGTGCAGTATAAACGATGTGCGGCGCACTGTTTGAAACAGTGCGCCGCTTTTTTATAGATGCTGAAAAATATGTTGAAATATGTGGCATAAACGGATATAATAAACCGGGTAAGATATGACAGGGAGGAAACCCCTATGAAAAAGATTATTGCTGCTTTGCTGTGTCTGTTGATCATCTGTATGGTACTTACTGCCTGCGGCGAAAAGAACAGCGCTGAGATGAACGAAACTTCAGCAGCACAGAATGACGAAACCACTGCCCAAACAGACGCGCCTACGACTACAGAAGAACCGGCGCAAACAACGGAGGGAACTACCGAAGAAACCACCGAGGTTCCCACGGAAGAATCTACGGAAGAATCTACGGAAGAACCCCCGGAGGAGACCTATTACACCCCGGTGCCCCAGCCTACAGAACCCCCTGCAGTGGGAACGGATGTTCCGGCACCTCCCGCCTCCAACGGAGACTATAGCGCGTTGGCAGACTTTTTGTCCGATGCTGCCTTTATCGGCGACTCTGTGACCCTGAAGCTGCGAAACTACCATATGGCCACCGGCTATATGGGAGGGGTTACCTTCCTGTGCCAGGGCAGCTATTCTGTGGCCCACGCAGTAAATGATTCTATGTACCTGAGCTATCAGGGCCAGGATATGACTCCCCAGGATGCGCTGGCTGCCTGCGGCGCCAAGAAGGTATTCATCCAGCTGGGTATGAATGATATCGCCCTGTGGGGCATTGACAGTACCATAAGCAGCTGGGCAAAGCTGGTCGCGAATATCCGGGCAAAGAATCCGGATATCGCCATTTACATTCAGTCTGGCACGCCGATTTATGCAGCCGGTCAGATTGGAGATCTGAACAACAAGAATATGGATGCCTACAATGCCCGCCTGGAAGAATTTGCCAACGCAAACGGCTGTCACTTTATTAATCTGGCGCCCTATTTTAAGGATTCCTCCAACGGTTTGGCGGAGGCATATTGCTCGGATCAGTATGTGCATTTTACCGATTCAGCCTGCAAGCTGTGGCTGGATCTGATCAAGGATTACCTTGGCATTTGAAAGGAGAACCCATGAAGAAAATTGCTGCAACGATTCTGGCACTGCTGTGCCTGCTGTCACTGGTAGCCTGCGGGAAGGATTCTGCACAGGACGCACCTGCCGTGACAGATATGAACCAGATGTATGAAAAGATCCAGCAGGCGGTTACTATGCCGGAAATGCTGAAGCTGGATGCTGGTATGATGCTGGATTACTGCGGCATCCGCCAGGAGGATGTGAAGCAGGCAGTTGTGGCCATCTGTGCCGACAGCCTGCGCACCGATGAGATCTGGCTGCTGGAAGCAGTGGATGCTGATACTGCTCAGCGTCTGATGGAACTGGCTGATAAGCGACTGACCAAAAAGGGCGAGGAGAGCATCACTTACTCTCCGGAGCAGTATGCTGTAGTAGAGAAGGCCCAGCTGGTGCAGAAGGGGAATTATATCGCCCTGCTGGTATCTCCCGATTCCGCGGCTATGGCGGATGTGTTCGGCGGATAAAAGACAACTGCGCGCAGCCTTTTCCCTTGCTTGTGGCATGGGAAAAGGCTGAGGCTTTCTGTAGGAGGAATGATCCGTGCTGTTTTCCAGCAATGTATTTTTGTATTTTTACTTGCCCATTGTGCTGGCGCTCTACTACCTGTCTCCCCGGAAATTGCGGAATTTTACCCTGTTTCTGGTAAGCTTGGTATTCTACGGCTGGGGTGAACCGGTATATGTGTTGCTGATGGTGGCAACCATCGTGCTGAACTATCTGTTTGGCGCATGGATATGGAAGCGAAAAGAGCAGCAAAAAAGCGCCAAGGCAGTTTTGGCTGCCGGCGTGGCGGCCAATTTGCTGATTTTGGGCTTTTTCAAGTATGCCGGCTTTCTCATGGAGAGCCTGCAGGTGGTACTGCCTTTCCTCTCTGGGGTGAAAGTGCCCCAGGTGACCCTGCCGATCGGCATTTCTTTTTATGTATTCCAGTCCATGAGCTACATCATCGATGTGTACCGCGATGATGCCCCGGTGCAAAAGAATCCCATTACCTTTGGCACTTATGTGACGCTGTTTCCCCAACTGATCGCAGGGCCCATCGTCCGGTATGCGGATGTGGCGCAGCAGCTGCAGACCCGCCGGGAGAATATGACGGCCTTTGCCTCCGGCGTCCGGATGTTTGTCGTGGGCCTAAGCAAGAAGGTGCTGCTAGCCAACCAGATGGGCGCGCTGTGGCAGGAACTACAGTCACAGCCCGGCACGCTGAGTGCTTGGGTGGGTATGGCGGCGTATGCGCTGCAACTGTATTTTGACTTTTCCGGCTATTCGGATATGGCCATTGGCCTGGGCCGGATGCTGGGCTTTGAGTTCCTGAAAAACTTCGACTATCCATATATCTCCAAAAGTGTCACCGAGTTCTGGCGGCGCTGGCATATCTCCCTATCCACTTGGTTCCGGGAGTATGTGTATATCCCCCTTGGAGGCAACAGAAAGGGCCTGAAGCGGCAGATTATCAATCTTCTGATCGTGTGGGGTCTGACAGGTATGTGGCACGGCGCCAGCTGGAACTTCCTGCTGTGGGGTCTGTACTATGGCATCCTGCTGATTCTGGAGAAGGTAGTGCTGCTGAAGGTGCTCAAGAAGACCCCGGCATTGGTGAACCACCTGTATACCATGGTCATCGTGCTGCTGGGCTGGGCGCTGTTCTACTTTGAGGACATGAGCGCTTTGGGCAGCTTTTTTGGAAAAGCATTCTCTCTGACGGCCACTTCGGTCACGGAGCTGAACCGGATCTTGGCTTACCTGCCGCTACTGCTGGTAAGCGCTTTGGCGGCAACACCTGTGGGCGCTGCTTGCTACCGGAAGATCCGTCAGAAGACCTGGGGCAGCTATGCTGCCATCGGTGTATGCGCTGTGCTGATGCTTTTGTGCGTGGCGGCTTTGGTCAGCCAGAGCTACAACCCGTTTATCTATTTCCGTTTCTAAAGGAGGGGTCACATGAAAACGAAAAAATCGGATATACTGACCTGTGCCCTCTTCTGCGGATTTTTGGCAGCGGTATTGGTGCTGTTTCTGCTGCTGCCCCGGCAGGATTTTTCCGAGAAAGAGAAGCGGTATCTGGCAGAAGCGCCGAAGCTGACTTGGCAAACGCTGGCATCCGGCCAGTTTGGCGAGGATGCAGAAACCCACCTTGCCGACCATGTGCCCGGCCGGGACTTCTTTGTGGGACTGTCCGCTTACTACGATCTGCTATCCAATCGGCAGGTGACCAAGGAGGTTTACCGGGCGGAAGGTGACCGCTTGGTAGAGCCGCCGGTCAAGTGGAATCCAATAGTGGCTCAGTCCAATATGGATGCCATTAACAAATTCGTCCAAACCATCGGCCGTCCCATCGATCTGATGATCGTGCCCTCTGCCGGTTTCTGTCTGGAGGACACCGTCAAGGGTCTTGCTGATCCTTACACCGATTCGCAAATGATTCGGGACATCTATGCCATGGCAGGGGACACAGTGAACACTGTGGATCTGATCGCCGCCTTTACGGAGGTTCAGAATCCGGAGGCTCTGTTCTACCGAACCGACCACCACTGGACCAGCCGGGGCGCCTACGCCGCTTACAAGGCCTATATGGAGCAGC
This sequence comes from Faecousia sp., assembly GCA_045590835.1. Taxonomy (GTDB): domain Bacteria; phylum Bacillota; class Clostridia; order Oscillospirales; family Oscillospiraceae; genus Faecousia. The sequence continues at coordinate 42,819 of JAZNRW010000048.1, read as the reverse complement.
TGGGGCGGGAGTATTTGGCGGAAGATGCCTTCACAGTAGAATCCTTTGACGGGTTCTACGGCTCCAATTACTCCCGCAGCGGCCTGTGGCTGACAGAGGGCGAATCCGTGGAACTGTGGAACAGTGGCGGCAGCTTTACTGTGACCAACGGGGAATCGGACGAAGTGCACGATGACCTGTTCTACCGGCAGCGGCTGGAGGAGCTGGATAAATACACCGTGTTTTTGGATGGCAACCACTCTCTGGTGCGGATCGAGAATCCCGCGGCGGCAGGCAAGGGTAAGCTGCTGGTGATCCGGGATTCCTATGCCAATTGCTTGGGAACTTTTCTTGCCAATTCCTACGAATCTGTAGTGCTTGTGGATCTGCGGTACTACAAAAATCCCGTATCCGAGCTGCTGGCTGCGGAGGAATTTACCGATGTGCTGATCTCCTACAGCCTGGGCAACTTTATGACCGACACCAATTTAATTTTCCTGCGCTGATGCATAAAACCTACCTCCCGGGGCATCCTGTCCCCGGGAGGTGTTTTTTATGACGGAAAAAGAATACGGGAAACTGGTGCAGAACATGGCTCCCAGATCCCCCATGGGGAAGGACTGCCTGCTTGCATTTATGATAGGCGGATTGATCTGCTGCATCGGTCAAATATTGATGAACGGCTATCAGGCCTTGGGGCTGGAAAAAGAACAGGCAGGCACCGCTGTATCTGTGACGCTGGTGGCACTGTCGGCGCTGCTGACGGGACTGAGCCTTTACGATGATATTGCCAAATTTGCCGGGGCAGGTACACTGGTGCCCATCACCGGCTTTGCCAACGCCATCGCCGCCCCCGCAGTGGAATACAAAACAGAAGGATTTATTTTAGGCGTCGGTGCAAAGATGTTCACAATAGCAGGACCGGTTATTGTGTATGGCGTAAGTGCCAGCGTTGTGTATGGCTTGATCTATTGGATAACAACACTATTCTAACGCAAAAGGCTTGACCGGGTGGTCAAGCCTTTTGTGTCAAAAGTAAAAAAGCTCCTCAAATTTTTTGTCTAATGCGATGCACAGAATCAATGCCAATTTCGCAGTAGGGTTAAATTGTCCAGTTTCAATAGAACTGATGGTGTTTCGGGACACACCAACCATATCAGCCAATTGTTGTTGAGATAGATTTGCTTCCGCTCTGGCTTTTTTTAGATTATTTTTTAAATCAAGTGAATCTTCCATATGCTCACCCAACATTATCCAATATATAGACTACAATGTCTATTACAAAGCAAAGTGCCCAAAGAATGGATAATGCGATATCCAATTTCTTTTTCAACTTAACGGCATCTAACACGCTTTTTGTAAACATCATTCCGCAATATATGATCCATATTAAAGTTGTGCTTCTGTCGAAAATAACATTTTCAACAAATACGAAAATCATACATAGCAAAGCTCCAATTGCTGCGCTTATGGCATATGAACGCAATTTGATTTTCTCTTCTCTTTCGTCACCATTTTGATTTTCTTCACGGCTCATTCGTAAAATATCGTCTTTGTTCATAATATATCTCCTCTGCCAAGTTTTCTTTGCATATTTGAATTTTAACACTGCCAAGTAAACTTGTCAAGAATTTTTTGCAAAGTTTTCTTGTCAAACCAATGGGTCCTAAGTTGACACAAGCAGAAGGCTTCATCCTCGGCGTTGGCGCGAAGATGTTTACCATTGCAGGACCCGTTATTGTTTATGGAGTATCTGCGAGTGCAGTATATGGCTTAATTTATTGGATAACCACTTTGTTCTAACGCAAAAGGCTTGGCCAATCGGTCAAGCCTTTTGTGTTGTATCTATAAGTGCCCGCCCTCTATTTCGACAGCATTTTTTCCGTGTATGATAACTGTTCTGTCTTCGGGTATGTAGGAATCAGGGAAGTGGATCATTACATTTTCTTTTTCGAGTTTTGCCTGCAAGGCGCGGATATCGACATCGGCAATAGCGGTTCCGCTCTTAATAGCAAGGCACGCTGCCTCGCCAGCAGCCTGACCGGTGAGAATTGCGGGAGGTATTACACGCAGAAGATCCCAACCATAGCCTGTTCCATCGGCGCTTCTGCCTGCGGTAATGATATTGGGGAAGTCTTTTCTTGTTAGTGTGCGGAGCGGCACCTCGAACAGATGGTCGCGATGCTCAAAATCATTGATTGCGCAGACGGAATCATCAAAGTGACGGTAGGCATCTGCAACTTTAAGCGAATAATCTCCCTTAATATGAGCGGTGGTGCGGAATTGCGGCATACCGGGAGTTGTTACAATTTCGCGTGATTTTTTGTCTGTTGTTTTTAGCTTTTCAAGAATAAGCAAATGATTGCGAATTATATAATCCGTTACCTCTTCAGCCCTGAGCCCCGACCAACGCGGAATATCATCTGGTTGATTATCACCAAACAGGTTGATGTCGCCGCCGGTGATTGTGCTGTAGATACGGCTGATATCACCGGCTTCCAGGGCGCTTTTACAACCGGCGAGAGTGACCATTTTTGCGGAAAAGGTAAAGAAGTTTTCGCCGTTGACTGTAGGAATGCCACCGCGCCGTAATACATCACAGTCTCCTGTTGTGTCAATCAGAATACGGCAGGGGTAGAATTCTGTGCCGCCCTTACTTTCGGTGATGACACCTTTACAAATGTTTCCTTCCATAATAGGATCCACTACCATACAATCGAAGAGAATATCGGCACCGCTTTTTTTGATTTTATCCGTTAACTGATAAGCAAAAATTGCAGGAGAATATCGCTGGATATATCTTTGGCCGGTGGGGGTTTTTGGCTCGCCGTTTTTCCAATCCTGAGGAATGGTATCCCAGCCAAGCGCTGCGCTCATTCGAAGCCACTTTTCCGCAAGACCGAAAATAATTTGTTTGCCCCGGCCATTGCACATGGGAACAAAAAGGTTTATTAAGCCCAAAGTTCCGAGACCGCCTAAAATATTGCTTTTTTCTAAAAGCAGTGTTGAAAAACCGTTCTGTGCTGCGCTGACAGCTGCCGCAACACCGGCAACACCACCGCCGCAAACGATTACGTCGTACTGCTTTTTTACAGGAATAGATTTTGAATAGCTTACATAATCCATTTGGTTTCCTCCTGCCTATTTGTGTGTTTCATCATAATACGCCACCACTTTGTTGTCAATTAATTTTTAAAACTGGGTCCTAAGTTGTCACAAGCAGAAGGGTTCATCCTGGGCGTCGGCGCCAAGTTGTTCACAATAGCGGGACCTGTGACTGTCGATGGTGTAGGCGCCAGTGTTGTATATGGTATTTATTGGATAACCATGTTATTTTGACAGGATAGGACGCAATTTCGTAGTCTGTTTTTTGCAAAAAACAGCCAAAACCATTGACTTTTACTGTATTTGTGGTAGAATATTTTCGATATGGAAATGCAATGCGGAAACCAAGAAGAGAAGACCTGCCCAAGCGAGAGGGGATTGGTGCGAGCCCCTTGCAGCAAACTCTTCCAGCCACTTCCAAGCAGTCCGGGATGACCGGAACGGGCGCTCCCGTTACAGGGCGACTAAGATGCCGGATTTCCCGGCGAATTAGGGTGGTACCGCGAGCGCCTCGCCCCTAACATTGGGGAGAGGTTTATTTTTTTTGTATATTTTTATGGAGGTTGAATCCAAATGACTAAAAAAGCATACGGCGTAAACGAACTGCGTGAGATGTTCCTGTCTTTCTTCGAGACCAAGGAGCACCTGCGCCTGCCCAGTTTTTCCCTGATCCCGCAGAACGATGCATCCTTGCTGCTGATCAACTCCGGCATGGCTCCCATGAAGCCCTACTTTAAGGGCGAGGTAGAGCCCCCCAGAAGAAGAGTCTGCACCTGCCAGAAGTGCATCCGTACCGGCGATATCGAGAATATCGGTAAGACCGCCCGTCACGGCACCTATTTTGAGATGCTGGGCAACTTCTCCTTCGGCGATTATTTCAAGCATGAAGCCATCGCATGGAGCTGGGAGTTCCTGACCAAGGTAGTTGGTCTGGAGGAGGATCGCCTGTATCCTTGCATCTATGAGAATGACGAAGAGGCCTTTGAGATCTGGAATAAAGAGATCGGCATTCCAGCTGAGAACATCTTCCGTTTCGGTAAGGCGGATAACTTCTGGGAGCACGGCTCCGGCCCCTGCGGTCCCTGCTCCGAGATCTACTATGACCGGGGCGAGAAGTACGGCTGCGGCAGCCCTGATTGTAAGGTGGGCTGCGAGTGTGACCGATTCATGGAAGTATGGAACAATGTGTTCTCCCAGTTTGACAATGACGGACAGGGCAACTACACAGAGCTGGTGCAGAAAAATATCGACACCGGCATGGGCCTGGAGCGTCTGGCGGTTGTGTGCCAGGATGTGAACTCCCTGTTCGATGTGGATACTGTTATGAACATCACCAACCATGTCACCGCCATTACCGGCGCTGCCTACGGTCAGAGCACCAAGACCGATGTGAGTCTTCGTGTGATCACCGATCACATCCGCGCCTCTACCTTTATGATTGCCGACGGCGTGCAGCCTACCAATGAGGGTCGTGGCTATGTGCTGCGCCGCCTGTTGCGCCGGGCAGCCCGTCACGGAAAGCTTCTGGGTGTGAACAGACCCTTCCTGTATGAGGTGGTGGAGACTGTCATCCGTGAGAATGAGAGCCACTATACCTATCTGCGGGAGCGGGCCGATCACATTATCCGTGTGGTGAAGACCGAGGAGGAAAACTTTGCCCGTACCATCGATACCGGCATGCGGATCTTCGGTGAAAAGCTCAGCCAGCATAAGGTTGCCGGTGAAGCCGTGTTCTCCGGCGAGGACGCTTTCCTGTTGGCGGATACCTACGGCTTCCCTGTGGACCTGACCGTGGAAATGCTGGAAGACGAGGGTATGACCTTGGATATGGACAAGTTTATTGCCTGCCGGGAAGAGCAGAGAGTCCGCGCCCGTGAGGCTCGGAAGGCTCTGGGCGATCTTGGCTGGGCAGGTATTGACTTAGGCCTGGATACCACCCCCACCAACTTTGTGGGGTATGATGTGAATAACTGTGAGGCCAAGGTCCTGGCTGTCTGTGTGGGCGAGGAAGTCACCGGCTCCATTACCGGCGGCGAGCAAGGCATCATTGTTCTGGACAAGACCCCCTTCTATGCGGAAATGGGCGGTCAGTCCGCTGACTACGGTGTGATTCTGGTAGGCGATAGCCGCTTTAAGGTCACCGGTGTCCAGAAGGACAAGGGCGGTAAGTACCTGCACTCCGGCGTAATGCAGAGCGGCACTATCAAGACAGATGATATCGTGCTGGCCTCCATCGATGTGGAGCGCCGGAAGGCTATCATGCGCGCCCATTCTGCTACCCACCTGCTGCAGAAGGCGCTGAAGAGCGTTCTGGGTGACCATGTCCATCAGGCAGGCTCTCTGGTAGAGCCCGACCGCCTGCGCTTTGACTTCTCCCACTATTCTGCTGTAACTGCCGAGGAACTGGCAAAGGTAGATGCAATTGTACAGGCTGCCGTTCTGGAAGGCTACAAGGTAGATATCCGTGAGATGCCCATTGAGGAAGCCAAGAAGCTGGGCGCAATGGCCCTGTTCAGTGAAAAGTACGGCGATGTGGTCCGGGTGGTCAATATGGGCGGCTACTCTATCGAGCTGTGCGGCGGTACCCATCTGGACAATACCGCGAAGATCGGCCCGTTCCGTATTGAAAGTGAAGGCTCTGTGGCCTCCGGTGTCCGCCGTATCGAGGCAATTACCGGTAAGGAATGCCTGGCTGATATGAACCGCACCCACCAGATGCTGTACGCAGCAGCTGCTGAGTATAAGGTCAAGCCCGGTGAGCTGGTGGATAAGATCCACGCCCAGATGGACGAGATGAAGTCTCTGAAGAAGACGGTTGAGTCCTACAAGGCAAAGGAAACTGCCGGTGAAGCAGACCGGATTCTGTTTGGCGCCCATGAGGTGGGCGGCTTGAAGGTACTGACTATGAATGTTCCCGATGCGGATGCCGGCAAGCTGCGCCAGATGGGCGACACCCTGCGGGACAAGGCTGCCAATGTGGTAGCGGTGCTGTCCACTGTGTCCGGCGATAAGATCACCTTCCTGGCTGTCTGCGGTAAGGACGCCATCGCCAAGGGTATGAAGGCCGGCGATTTGGTGAAGCATGTTTGTTCCGTTTGCGGCGGTTCCGGCGGCGGTAAGCCCGACTCCGCTATGGGCGGCGGCAAGGATGTGCTGAAGCTGGATGATGCTTTGGCATCCGTGGACGATTTTGTGGCTTCTAAGATTTGATTTGCAAAAAAAGGACGCGCCCCCGGGCAGCGTCCTTTTTCTAACAGAGAGAAGGTGACGGCACTGTGCGCAAACTGATGTGGTTTAGTATAGGGTTTGCAGCGGCTTGCGCAATTGGCGCCTATTTGCTCAGTGGATACTGGTTGCTTGTACCAACATTGCTCTGCTTTGTCCTTTTTTGGATTACCCTGTGTGTCCCTGCGATTTGCAAAACACCGGGACGATATATCCTGTTCGGCTGTATTGTGGGTCTTCTTTGGAGTCGGGGATATGATAGTGTCTATCTGACATCGGCTCGGAATTACCATGGAAGGGTAGAGCTTTTAAGTATTGAGGTCACCGACTATTCTGTACCAACCGAATCCGGTTTAATGGCTGACGGAAAAGTAGAGTTAAACGGCAAGTCCTATAAGATTCGCTTTTATATTAATCAGGATATCCGGCTATCCCCCGGTGATCGGATAGAGGGCGGATTTCGCCTGCGCTATACCGGCGGCAGGGAGGACGGTACGCATCACCCGGGCAGCGGGATCTTCCTGCTGGCATATCCCAAAGGTGAGATTCACTTTGACTTTTTGGATACTGTTCCTGTGCACTATTTTCCTGCGGTGCTCAGAAATAAAATTCTCACACTATTGGAAACTATGTTCCCGGAGGACACACGCGCTTTTGCCCAGGCGCTGCTGGTAGGGGAGACATCAGGACTTGCTTATGAAACCGATACCGCCCTCAAAACCAGCGGTATTCGTCATGTGGTGGCAGTATCCGGTCTGCATGTTTCCATACTATTTGCACTGGTGTATATGCTGAGCGGCAAGCAGCGATTCTTAACCGCGATCATCGGTCTGCCTGTGCTTTTTGTGTTTGCCGCAGTGGCGGGTTTTAGTCCGTCAATTGTAAGGGCGTGTATAATGCAGGCGCTGATGATTCTGGCACTGCTGATCAACAAGGAGTACGACCCGCCCACAGCGCTGGCGTTCGCGGTGCTGGTGATCCTGGGAATAAACCCGCGGGCAATTACCTCTGTGAGTTTGCAGCTGTCCGCCGGGTGCATGATCGGCATTTTCCTGTTCGCAACACCGATTCATAATTATCTACTGCAGCCAGGGCGACTGGGCGACGGTAAAGGAGATTCATTTAAACCCCAGTTGGCCCGCTGGATTGCCGGCTCTGTCAGTGTGACTCTGGGTGCTATGATCACCACAACGCCTCTGTGTGCATGGTACTTCGGCTCTGTGAGCATCGGCGGAATCCTGACGAATCTTCTGACCCTGTGGGTGATTTCTTTCGTATTTTACGGGTTGATGGCAGCCTGTGTTTTGGGAGCGATCTGGCTTCCGCTTGGTAATGTTGTGGCCTGGATCGTCTCTTGGCCGATTCGTTTTGTATTGAAGGTGGCAATGATGATTTCAAAAGTTCCCGTGTCAGCGGTATACACCTGCAGCATCTACATTGTGATCTGGCTGGTGCTTTGCTATGTGCTGCTGATGGTGTTTAAGAAGTATAAAAAGAAACATCCTGCCTTGCTGGCAGGCTGTATGACGGTGAGTCTGGTAATTGCCCTGCTGCTGTCCTGGGTAGAGCCCCGTATGGATGACTACCGGGTGACAGCGATAGATGTGGGGCAGGGACAATGCCTGGTATTCCAGAATGAGGGCAAATACTATATGGTAGACTGCGGCGGCGACAGCGATACACTTGCTGCCGACCGGGCATCGCAACTGCTGCTGAGCCAAGGTGTGTTTCGCTTGGACGGGATCATTGTGACCCATTACGATGCCGACCACGCTGGCGGCGTTGCCAATTTGCTCCGCCGGATCCCTGCGGATACCTTGTACTTGCCGGTTTTTGAGGGAGAAAATGAACTGCATGATCAGCTGACAGAACAGTATGGGGATATCATCACTTGGGTAGAAGAAACTATGCCGCTGCAGCTGGAGGACGGCAAGCTGACCATCATTCCGTCCCAGAATCGGCAGGATACCAATGAAAGCAGCTTGTGCGTCTTGTTTCAAAAGCCAAACTGTGATATACTGGTCACAGGCGACCGCTCGTTTGATGGTGAGCAGGAGCTGATGGATACCATCGACCTGCCGGACTTGGAAATTCTGGTGGCCGGCCATCACGGCTCTGCAACATCCACCTCATGGGAGCTGCTGAATGCCACCCGCCCGGAGATCGTGTTGATCAGTGTGGGCGAGGACAATTCCTACGGACACCCCACCTGGGAGACTTTAGAGCGGCTGAAATTATTTGATTGTCTTGTCTACCGGACGGATTTGGAAGGAACACTTATTTTCAGAGGATAATGCTATGGCAAAGAAGTCAGAACAACCCAATATGCTCCCAGCCCTGAAAGAGCAGATCCGGCAGGGAAGTCCTGCCCGGCTGTATTTTTTCCACGGGGAGGAGAACTTTCTGCAGCGCCATTATCTGGAGCAGCTGCGGAAGCTTGTTGTGGACCAATTGACAGAGTCATTTAACTACCATAAGCTCACCCCGGAGACCTTTGACCTGAGAACCTTTGCTGATTGCGTGGAAAATCTGCCGATGATGGCGGAACGGACGATGGTTGTGGTGGACGAAATCGATATCTTTAAAATGAACGAGTCCGACCGTGAGAAGATGGGGGAGATCCTTTCCGATATCCCCGAGTACTGCACGGTTGTATTCACCTATGAAACGACGCAATTTAAGCCGGATAAGCGGTTTAAGAAATTGTGGGACGCGGTCAGCAATTACGGAATCATCGTGGAATTTGAAAAGCAGAGTCTGCGGGATCTTACCAGCTGGATCAGCCGTCATTTTGCCGCGCAGAAAAAGCGGATCGCACCGGATCTTTGTGCCTATCTGATTGACATTACCGGGGGAACCATGACCGCTCTGTCCGGAGAGATATCCAAGATCTGCGCCTATTCCGGCGCCGATGAGATCCGAAAAAGCGATATCGACGCAGTGGTAGAGCCGGTGCTGGACGCAGTTGTCTTCCAGATGACCGATATGCTGGGAAGAAATGAGTTCGGACAAGCCTTGGTCAAGCTGCAGCAGCTAATAAAAATGCAGCAAGAACCAATCCAGATTTTAGGCGCCATCGGCGGCCACTTCCGCAGAATGGGCACGGCGAAGACCTTGCTGGATAACGGTAAGACTTCCGTAGAGCTGATGAAACTCACCGGCCTTGGGGATTACCCTGCCAGAAAGACCATGTCTGCTGCCGGAAGATTTTCTGCCCGATTCTATGCAAAAGCCGCTGAACTGGTTCTGGAGACAGATCGTAAACTAAAAACCTCCTTTGATGACGGTGAACGGCTGCTGGAGGTTCTGATTCTCCAGCTGGCACAGGAGGCAAAACATGATTAAGATTCGGGAAGCCATTGTGGTGGAGGGCCGTTACGATAAGAACAGCCTTGCCCAGATCGTGGATGCTCCTATATTGGAGACCTCCGGTTTTGGGATTATGAATGATAAAAAGCAACTGCAACTGCTGCGAAATGTGGCAAAGACCCGTGGACTGATCGTATTCACCGATTCCGATGGGGCGGGTTTTGTGATCCGCAACTTTCTTAAGGGGTCGATTCCTGCCCAATATCTGAAGCACGCCTATATTCCGGATGTTCTGGGTAAGGAACGGCGGAAAGCCGCGCCCGGTAAAGAGGGAAAGCTTGGGGTAGAAGGTATGGGACCGGAGATCATTTTGGAATCCCTCCGCAGAGCCGGCGCGACCCTGGAAGGGGAAACCCAGACCCGGATAGCCGGGAGCATTACCAAGCAGCATTTGATGGAACTGGGTCTCTCCGGCGGCCCTGACAGCGCAGCAAGGCGGCAAGCGCTGATCCGGAAACTGCAATTACCGGAGCATATGAGTGCAAACGCTCTTTTGCAGGCGCTGAACCTGCTGACAGATATTGAAGGACTTAAGACTCTGCTGACAGAAGAATAAATAGCCGGATTTCGGCTGGAGAGCATATATGATCGATATACAGGTAAAAAACTTAACAAAGTTTTTCGTCATAGGAGAAAACCTGCTGGAGGACCTGTCCTTTGAGATCCAGGAAGGGGAGAGCGTGGCGATCCTGGGCCGGAACGGCTGCGGAAAAACCACCCTATTTAATATCCTTACCGGGCAGATGGACTACGATTCCGGAGAGGTATTTGTCAATCCTCATAAACGGCTGGGTCTGATCTCCCAGATCCCCAAGTTTCCCGCAGGCTACACCGTGGAGGATGTACTGCGGTCTGCTTTCGCCGCATTGACAAAAACCCGGGAACGGATGCAGCTGCTGGAACACCGGATGGCTTCCGGCGCCACAGAGGATCAGCTGCGGGAGTACGATGTACTGGTCAACCGTTTTCAGACCGGCGGCGGCTATGAGATGGATGTGGAAGTGGATAAGATCTGCAACGGTCTGGGTATCTTGCCCCAGCAAAGGGCTCAGCTGTTTGACAGCCTTTCCGGCGGAGAGAAGACCCGGGTAAATCTTGCCCGGCTGTTGCTGGAAAAGACAGATATTTTGCTGTTGGATGAGCCTACCAACCACCTGGACCTTCGCAGCGTGGAATGGCTGGAGAGCTATATTAACAGCTTCAAAGGGACAGTACTGGCCATTTCCCACGACCGTTATTTTTTGGATGCGGTTGCGGATCGTGTTATTGAAATCGTGGACGGCCATGCGGAATTATATTCCGGAAACTACACATTCTATATTGATGAGAAGCAGGCCCGCTTCAACCTGCAGCTAAAACAATACGAGCAGGAACAGGCTAAGCTGAAGCAGCTGGGCTATACCGTGGAGCGGATGAAGGGCTGGGGCATCAACAACCGCACCTTGTACCGCCGGGCCATGTCTATTCAGCACCGAATGGAGCGGATACGAAAGACCGAGCGCCCCAAGACAGAGAAAACTATGAAAGCCACCTTCGGGGAAAAGGATTTTTCCGGCGATGTGGTCTTCCAGATGAAGAATGTGGAAAAGTCCTTTGGGGAGCGAACACTGTTTTCCGATGTGGAGCTGAAGGTGGAGGGCGGCGAACGGATCGCACTGTTGGGCGATAATGGAACCGGCAAGTCCACCTTCATTAAGTGCTTACTGGGTGAGGAGGATTGTAAGGGCAAGATCCAGTTCGGCCCAACCATCAAGTGGGGATACTTGCCCCAGATCATCAAATTCAATCACCCGGAGCGCAGCCTCTATGACACCATGCTCTATGAGAAAAACTGCACCCCACAGGTGGCTCGTGACCGCCTGGGCGCCTTTTTGTTCCAGGGTGAGGATGTGTTCAAAAGTGTGGGAAACCTCTCCGGCGGCGAGCAGTCCCGTCTGCGACTGTGCATGCTGCTGGATGAGAAAATCAACCTGCTGATTCTGGACGAACCGACAAACCATCTTGATATTGCATCCCGAGAATGGGTGGAGGCGGCTATTGAGGAATTTGAGGGTGTGCTGCTATTCGTATCCCATGACCGGTACTTTATTGAGAAGTGTGCTGAGCGGATCTGGCTGCTGGAGGACGGAAAAATCCGGGATTTCAAGTGTGGTTACAGTAAGTACCGTTCCATTTTGGAACGCGAGGCTATGTCGAAGCCGGCTGTTTCTGACGCCCCCAAGCCCAAGAAAGAAAAACCCAAAGGCGGCACCAAGGAGACGGACAAACTGATCCGCCGTCTGGAGCGTGAGATCGAAAAGCAGGAAACTGCCATCGCCCAGTTGGATGCAGATATTGAGGCTGCAGCGGCGGACTATCAGGAGCTGACCCGGCTGCTGAGCGAGAAAGAAGCGGCGGAAGCCGTTTTGCTGGATCTGATGGAGCAATGGGAGTCTGCCCAACAGGGTTGACACAGAGAAAATACGGGCTTATAATAGCCAAAGAATAATACAAAGGAGCGCAAATTCATGAGTTCTTGTAGCGGAAACTGTTCCTCTTGCGGAAGTTCTGACTGTGGCGATCGCAAGGCAGAAAGCCTGCTGGCCCAGCTGAACCCCAAGTCAAGCGTTAAGAAAGTCATCGCCGTGGTGTCCGGTAAGGGTGGCGTTGGTAAGTCCACTGTTACCTCTATGCTGGCAGTTGCCATGGCAAAACAGGGGAAGCGTGTTGGCGTGCTGGATGCGGATATCACCGGCCCTTCTGCCCCCACCGCCTTCGGTGTAACCGAGTGCCAGGGCGCATCTGATAAGGGTTTGTATCCCGCACTTTCCAAGGGCGGCATTCAGGTTATGTCCATTAACCTTTTGCTGGACGATGCCTCATCCCCCGTGGTGTGGCGTGGCCCGGTCATTGCCGGTGCTGTCAAGCAGTTCTGGACCGATGTGATTTGGGAAGATGTTGACTATCTGTTTGTGGATATGCCTCCCGGAACCGGTGATGTGTCCCTGACCGTATTCCAGAGCCTGCCTGTGGACGGCATTGTGATCGTCACCAGCCCCCAGGATCTGGTGTCTATGATCGTTACCAAGGCTGTAAAAATGGCTAATATGATGCATATTCCCGTTTTGGGATTCGTGGAGAACTACGCATATCTTCAGTGCCCCGACTGTGGCAAGCGCATCAATGTTTTCGGTGAAAGCAAGCTGGATACAGTAGCTGCTGAATTTAATTTGCCCATTTTGGCAAGACTCCCTATTGACCCCAAAGTGGCTGCCAGCTACGATAAGGGTGAAATGGAATCTGTTGACACCTCCGCTATGGAGAAGGTTCTGGAAGCTGTGAAAAATGCGTAAAATAAAACCTCCGGTTTAAGAGCGTTGACATAAGAAAACAAGCAAAAACCCAGTAAAATCAACGCTTTTAAGGGCAGAGGGCAAACAGGTTAGCTCAAAACTGAATAACCAAGCGACAAAAGGGATGTTACCGCAAGGCAGCATCCCTTTTCGCATACGCCGACGCCGTAGATTTTGAAAGAAGTCTACGGCGTTTTTTTCTGCCCAAATCCAGAAAGGAGGTGCAGCCGGATTGTACTTCACCAGCGGCAAAGACCGCGCCTTTGAAATACTCATGCAGGGCAAGCCCGGTTTTGATCGGTACGAAAACGGCTGCGCCGAGCAAGAGGACTGCAACACTTGCCGCTTCTATCGTCCGCGCTGGAAGCATCAGTTTTGCTTGTATGCGGAATGTCCGTACCAACCGGGCAGGCTGACCGCCATACAGCGCGGCAAGACAGAGTGAGCGAAAGGAGCTGATGATCTATGGCAGTATTTCGGGTGGAAAGAAACAACGGGTACACCGTCATGTCCAACCACCATCTACGCAACAAGGAATTGACCTTGAAAGCCAAGGGGCTGTTGTCGCAAATGCTGTCCCTGCCGGAGAATTGGGACTACACGCTGAAAGGCTTATCCCTTATCAACCGTGAGCAAATCGACGCGATCCGCGAGGCTGTGCGTGAGCTTGAAAAAGCCGGGTACATCGTCCGCACAAGAGAACGCGACGAGAAAGGACGCTTGCGCGGCGCGGACTATGTGATCTATGAACTGCCCCAAATACCTAAATCGGATTTACCTACATTGGAAAATCCAACATTGGATAATCCAACGCAGGAAAACCCTACATTGGAAAAACCTACGCAGGAAAATCCAACGCAATTAAATAAAGATATATCAAGAACTGACTTATCAAAAAAAGAAAAATCAATTACTGATGTATCAAGTACCGATTCCATTCCTATCCTTTCCCCTTACCCCTTTCCCTTGACGGGTGACGAGGGACAAGCGGCTGCGCCGCCGGATCGGAAGCGAAAGGAAGCGGCAGACCAAGAAAATGAAGCATTTAAGATTTACCGTGAAATCATCCTTGACAACATTGAGTATGAGCATCTTTGCCAGTACGACATGGTGGACAAGGAAATGCTGGACGAGATTGTGGACATTATGCTTGAAACGGTGTGCAGCTCCCGCAAGAAAATCCGCATTGCCGGGGATGACTACCCGGCAGAGCTGGTGAAAAGCAAGTTTATGAAGCTGGACAGCTCGCATATCCAGTTTGTCTTTGACTGCATGAAAGAGAACACCACGAAGATCCGCAATATCCGGCAATATCTCCGTGCGGTGCTGTTCAACGCGCCCAGCACGATCAACGGTTATTACTCTGCCCTTGTCGCCCACGATATGGCAAGCGGTAAAATCTGAAAGGAGGACACGCCATGAAACAGGGCGCATTGGTTTTTGATGAACATACTGACCGCTACGACATCCGTTTTGACCTTAACGACTACTACGGCGGGCTGCATTGCGGGGAGTGTTTCGATGTGATGGTGGGCGGCAAATGGAAGCCGACCCGCATTGAAATGGGCGAAAGCTGGTATCTTGTGGGTGTCCGTGCAGCAGACCTTAACGGGCTGCGGGTGCGGATATAGCCGCCGCGATTATGGAAAAGCCCGTGAAGATTCCCCTGTACCAGCGGGTGCATCCACCTTAACGGCAATCCTGTAAATCTGCGAAAGGAGGGATATTTTGCAGGAACAAGTGACACAAAAAACAATGGCTTTGTCGATCAAGACAGCCAAGATTAGCGGTACAGCCCTGCAAGCTGCCATGCGGCAGTTCTTGAAAATGTACCGCAAGCAGAGAGATACGCCCAAGCACGGCAAGCAGACGCTAAAGCAGCTCATGCGGCACGGCACGGGCGTTTCCAATATCGAAATCACCGACGCGAACATTAAGGTGTTCTCCCAGACAGCCAAGAAGTACGGCATTGACTTTGCCTTGAAAAAGGCAGATGACCGCTATCTTGTCTTTTTCAAAGGGCGGGATGCCGATGTGCTGACCGCAGCGTTTCGGGAGTTCTCCGCAAAGAAGCTCGACAAGGAGCGCAAGCCCTCTATCCGCAGGGACTTGACCGAGAAGAAAGCCGAAGCCGCCAAGCAGACAGCCAAGCACGACAAGGTGAAGAACAAAGACAGGGGGATTGAGCTATGAAGCCGGAAATCAAAAAGCAAATCATTCTGCATCTCCCGTATCTGATGTTCGTTTATCTGTTCGATAAGGTGGCGCAGGCGTTCCGGCTGGCGCAGGGTGCAGACCTTTCCGCAAAGCTAATGAATATCGGGCAGGGCTTTTCCGCAGCCTTTGAAAATGCCGCGCCCAGCTTCAACCCTATGGACTTGCTGATCGGCGTTGCCGGAGCTGTCATTATCCGGCTTGTGATCTATTCCAAGCAAAAGAACGCCAAGAAGTACCGCAAGGGCATGGAGTACGGCACGGCGCGTTGGGGGACGCCCGCAGACATCAAGCCATTTATCGACCCTGTGTTTGAAAACAATGTGCTGCTGACGCAGACGGAACGGCTGATGATGTCCAACCGCCCGAAAGAGCCGAAGAACGCAAGAAACAAAAATATCCTTGTGATCGGCGGCAGCGGAAGCGGAAAAACCCGCTTCTTTGCCAAGCCCAACCTTATGCAGCTTCACAGCTCGTATGTGATTACCGACCCGAAAGGCAGCATCCTCATTGAGTGCGGACAGCTTTTGCAAAGAGCCAAGTACAAGATTAAGGTGCTGAACACCATTAACTTTTCCAAGAGTATGCACTACAACCCCTTTTCGTATCTGCGCAGCGAGAAAGACATTTTGAAGCTGGTAAATACGATCATCGTCAATACCAAGGGCGAGGGCGCACAAAGCGGAGAAGATTTCTGGGTGAAAGCGGAACGGCTGTACTATACCGCGCTGATTGGGTACATCTACTACGAAGCCCCGGAGGAAGAAAAGAACATAATCACCCTGCTTGACATGATAAACGCATCCGACACGCGGGAGGATGACGAGGACTATAAAAACCCTGTTGACCTTATGTTTGACAGGCTGGAAGAAAAAGACCCGGAGCATTTTGCGCTCAAACAGTATAAGAAATACAAGTTAGCTGCTGGCAAAACAGCCAAGTCGATTCTGATTAGCTGCGGTGCGCGTCTTGCGCCCTTTGACATTAAGGAGCTGCGCGACCTTATGGAGTATGACGAAATGGAGCTGGACACGCTGGGCGACAGAAAGACCGCCCTGTTCCTCATAATGAGTGATACGGACAGCACTTTCAATTTTGTCATTGCGATTCTCCAATCCCAGCTATTCAACCTGTTATGCGACAAAGCCGATGATGTGTACGGCGGCAGATTGCCCGTCCATGTACGCTGTATTCTGGACGAGTTCGCCAATATCGGGCAGATCCCGCAGTTTGACAAGCTGATAGCCACCATCCGAAGCCGTGAAATATCGGCTTCTATTATTTTGCAGTCGCAGAGCCAGCTAAAGGCGATCTACAAGGACAACGCCGATACCATTGTGGGCAACTGCGATACTATGTTGTTTTTAGGCGGTAAGGAGAAAACCACGCTCAAAGAAATCTCGGAAATTCTGGGCAAGGAAACGATTGACAGTTTCAATACCAGCGAGAACAGGGGCAAGGAAATCTCCCACGGCTTAAATTATCAAAAATTAGGAAAGGAGCTGATGACGCAGGACGAAATTGCAACGATGGACGGAGGAATGTGTATTTTACAGGTGCGCGGTGTACGCCCGTTCTTCTCCAAGAAGTACGACATTACACAGCACCCGAATTACAAGTACCTTTCCGACGCCGACAAGAAAAATGCCTTTGATGTTGAGAGATACATCCGGGCGCAGCGAAAGAAGAAACACACCCCCGCCGTGATCGCGCCGGAGGAAGTGTTTGACCTATACGACATTGAGCTGCCGGAAACGGACAGCCCCGAAGCCGCCGAAGCATAACGGCGGCTATTTTCATACCAAAAACAAATCAAACATTTATGTAGCCGCAAAGCGGCAGAAAGTGAGGAAAATTTATGGCATTTTTTAGTTCCGCAGTTGGTGTTTTGCAGACTCTCGTTATCGCGCTGGGCGCAGGTCTTGCGATCTGGGGCGTTATCAACCTCATGGAGGGCTACGGCTCGGACAACCCCGGTGCAAAGAGCCAGGGCATGAAGCAGCGTATGGCTGGCGGCGGCGTTGCGCTGATCGGTATGCTGCTCGTTCCCCAGCTCGGCACTCTGTTCGGTTAATCAGCCCGCATAAACCTTTTGCGCATGACTGTCTGACAAAGGCATAGGCGCAGCCCCCGTATGCTTCACGGCATACGGGGGCAGAAAGGAGGTGCCGCCACTTGATACTTGATTGGCTCGAAGAATGGTTTAGGGGCATATTAACGGACGGCATCATAGGCAACCTTACCGGGCTGTTTGATACCGTCAATCAAAAGGTGGGCGAAATTGCCGGAGAAGTCGGCGCGACGCCGCAGGGCTGGAACGCCGGGATCTTCAACATGATACGCAACCTTTCGGAATCAGTCATTATCCCCATTGCGGGAGGAATCCTTGCATTGGTGATGTGCTATGAGCTGATACAGATGGTGACGGAAAAGAACAATATGCACGACATTGACACCTTTATGTTTTTCAAATGGGTGTTCAAAACCTTTGCGGCTGTTCTTCTCGTTACGAATACATGGAACATTGTCATGGGCGTGTTCGACGCGACCCAGCAAGTAGTGAATCAGAGCGCGGGCGTAATAATCAGCGATACCAGCATAGACATTTCATCCGTGGTGACAGACCTTGAAACGCGGCTGGAAGCAATGAGCGTAGGCGGGCTGATCGGGCTGTGGTTTCAATCCCTGTTCGTCGGCTTGACTATGCACATCCTGTCTATCTGCATTATGCTGGTAGTCTATGGGCGCATGATTGAAATATATCTTGTGACTTCCCTCGGTCCTATCCCGCTTGCGACAATGACAAACGGCGAGTGGCGCAGCATGGGGCAGAATTACCTAAAATCCCTGCTGGCTCTCGGCTTCCAAGCGTTCCTCATTATGGTGTGCGTCGGCATTTATTCGGTGCTGATCCAGACGATTTCCACAACTGGCGACATATCCGGCGCGGTGTGGACGGCAATGGGCTATACCGTGCTTCTTTGCTTCTGCCTGTTCAAGACTGGCAGCATGGCAAAAGCCGTATTTGGCGCACATTAACACAGGAGGTACAAAGCCGCTACTTATCAAATCATTTACGCAGACCCGCCGTGGCGATATGAACGGAGCAAAGTTCAAGGCGCGGCAGAAAACCACTACCCCACTATGAGCATAGACGAGCTGTGCGCCCTGCCCGTGGCAGAGCTGGCAGCAAAGGACTGTGTGCTGTTTTTGTGGGCGACCTTTCCCCAGCTTCCCGAAGCCTTGCAGCTTATCAAGGCGTGGGGCTTCCGCTATAAGACCGTCGCTTTTGTATGGCTGAAACGGAATCGGAAAAGCCCGTCATGGTTTTACGGGCTGGGCTACTGGACGCGGGGAAACGCTGAAATCTGTCTGCTGGCGACCAAGGGCAAGCCCAAACGGAAGTCAGCAGGCGTACATCAGTTTATTATCTCTCCCATAGAGCAGCACAGCAAAAAGCCCGACGAAGCAAGGCAGAAAATCCTTGACCTTGTGGGCGACCTGCCCCGCGTGGAGCTGTTCGCACGGCAGAAAACGCCGGGATGGGATGTGTGGGGCAATGAAGTTGCAAGCGATTTGTCGCTTGCGGAAAGGAGAAACGATGGCTTATGTGAGCGTACCCAAGGACTTGACGAAAGTTAAATCCAAGGTGCTTTTCAATCTAACCAAAAGGCAGCTTTTGTGTTTCGGGATCGCGGCAGCAATCGGCTTGCCACTTTTCTTTTTACTCAAAGACAGCGCGGGGACAACCGCTGCGGCTCTGGTGATGATCTTTGCCATGATGCCCGGGTTTATGTTCGGCGTATATGAGCGCAACGGACAGCCCCTTGAAGTGATCGGGCGGCAGATGATCGAAACCTGTTTCCTGCGACCAAAGGAGCGACCCTATCAGACCAACAACGCATACGCCGCCCTTGTGCGGCAGCATCAAATGGAAAAGGAGGTAAAGGCGATTGTCCAAGGCAGCAAAGCCCGCAGCGGAGCAGACCGCAGCGGCAAAGCAAAAGCTGACCCGCGCAGAAAAAAAGCAGATTGACGCGGTGATCCGAAAATATAAGGGCGACGGCAAGCCCCATACGGCGCAGGAAAGCATACCCTACCACACCATGCACCAAGACGGCATCTGCTATCTGGGCGGTAAGAGCTATTCCAAAAGCATTGAATTTTACGATGTGAACTACCAGCTTGCCCAGCCCGATACGCAGACGGCAATTTTTGAATATCTGTGCGACCTGTATAACTATCTCGACGCTTCTATCCATGTGCAGCTCAACTTTGTCAACCGAAAGAGCGACCAGGAGCAGATTGCACGGAGCTTTGAGATCGCGCCCTGCGGCGACGATTTAGACCCTATCCGCGAAGAAAATTCGGGGATTCTGAAACGGCAGCTTGAACGGGGCAACAACGGCAATGTAAAGACCAAGTATCTGACCTTTACCGTGGAAGCAGACAACTACAAAACAGCGCGGGCGCGGCTGATCCGCATTGAAACGGATTTGCTCAACTATTTCAAGGTAATGGGCGCAAGGGCGCGTGTACTGGACGGCAAGGAACGGCTGGAAGTGCTGCATGGCATCATGCACCCGGACGGGGATCGTTTTCACTTTGACTGGAAATGGCTTGCCCCAAGCGGGCTGTCCACCAAGGACTTTATCGCCCCGTCCTCTTTCGCGTTCAAGAAAAGCCGCAATTTCCAGATGGGCAATAAAATCTGCGCCGTATCATTCCTGCAAATCCTCGCGCCGGAGATCAGCGACACGATGCTTACAGACTTCCTTGATACCGATTCCGGCATTGTGGTGAGCTTCCATGTGCAGGCGGTGGAGCAGACCGAAGCCGTCAAGATGGTAAAGCGCAAGATCACCGACCTTGACGCAATGAAAATCCAAGAGCAGAAAAAGGCTGTCCGCGACGGCTACGATATGGACATCCTGCCCTCTGACCTTGCCACCTACGGCGGCGAAGCAAAGAAGCTGTTAAACGAGCTGCAAAACCGCAATGAGCGTCTTTTCCTTGCCACATTCCTTGTACTCAACTACGGGGACACCACAAGGAAGCTGAACAACGATATTTTCCGTGCCGCTGGCGTGGCGCAGAAATACAACTGTACGCTGACCCGCCTTGACTTCCAGCAGGAAAAGGGCGTTATGAGCTGTCTGCCGCTGGGACTGAATCAAATCGAAATCCAGCGGGCGTTGACTACTTCCAGCGTGGCAATTTTCGTCCCGTTCGTGACGCAGGAATTGTTTGAGGGCGGCGACGCCCTGTACTACGGGCTGAACGCCAAAAGCAACAACATGATTATGCTTGACCGCAAAAACGCCCGATCCCCTAACGGGCTGGTATTCGGAACACCGGGCGGCGGCAAATCCTTTTCGTGCAAGCGCGAAATGGTAAATGTGCTGCTGAAAACGGGCGACCATGTGATCGTCTGCGACCCGGAGGGCGAATACTGGCCTTTGGTGAAGCGTCTGCATGGGCAGATTATCCGGCTGTCCCCGACCAGCACGGACTATGTAAATCCTCTGGACATCAATCTGAACTATTCGGAGGACGAAAACCCGCTGGCACTCAAATCCGACTTTGTGCTGTCGCTGTGTGAGCTTATCATGGGCGGCAAAACCGGGCTGGAAGCCATTGAAAGGACAGTCATTGACCGCGCCGTGCAGCGTATCTATCAGAACTACTTTGCAGACCCGCGCCCGGAGAATATGCCGATCCTGTCCGACTTGCACGATGCGCTTGTGGCGCAGCACTTGCCGGAAGCTGACCGCGTGGCACAGGCACTTGATTTGTATGTGTCCGGCTCTCTGAATTTCTTTAACCACAGAACGACGGTGGACATCGACAACCGTTTTGTGTGCTACGACATTAAGGAGCTGGGCAAAAACCTCAAAAAACCCGCCATGCTGATTATCCAAGACCAAGTGTGGAATCGCGTCACCGTCAACAGAAATGCAGGCGTTTCCACATGGTACTACGCAGACGAGTTCCACTTGCTGTTAAAAGAGCCGCAGACCGCAGCGTACAGCGCGGAAATCTGGAAGCGTTTTAGAAAATGGGGCGGCGTACCGACGGGCGCGACCCAGAATGTCAAGGACTTGCTATCTTCCCCGGAGATCGAAAATATCCTTGAAAACTCTGACTTCATTTGTATGCTCAACCAAGCGGCGGGCGACAGAAAGATCCTTGCGGAACGCCTTAACATTTCGCAGGAGCAGCTAAAGTATGTCACCAACTCCGCACCGGGCGAAGGACTGCTGTTCTTTGAGAATATCATCCTGCCCTTTGTCGATCACTTCCCGCGTGATACCGAGCTTTACCGAATCATGTCCACCAAGCCAAGCGAGGTAAACGGCGTATGACGCTGCCCCTTGACACCATCCTTTGCGGCGACTGTCTGGCTGTGCTGAAAACCCTGCCCGACGAAAGCGTACATTGCTGCGTGACATCTCCACCGTATTACGGCTTGCGGGATTACGGCATGGACGCGCAGATCGGGCGCGAGGATTCCCCGGAGGAATACATAGCGCGGCTGACGGCAGTTTTCCGTGAGGTATGGCGTGTGCTGCGCCCGGATGGGACACTCTGGGTAAATATCGCGGACAGCTATTGCGGCACGAACAGTAAGGGCAGCACCCGCGACCCCAAGTACCCGCAGGGACGCAACGGGCAGAGCGTTTCGCTCTCCCGCACGGTAAAGAACTGTAAACCAAAGGATTTGATCGGCATACCGTGGATGCTGGCATTTTCGCTGCGCGGCGAGGGCTGGTATCTGCGCAATGACATTATCTGGGCAAAGGGAAACCCGATGCCGGAAAGCACCAAAGACCGCTGCACCCGCAGCCATGAGCATATTTTTCTGTTTACCAAGAGCAAGAAGTACCATTTTGACACCCTTGCCATAGCCGAGCCGATAGCACCCACAACTGCCCTGCGAAAGAAAGCGGGGCGCGGTTTTGGCAAATACTCCGTCCCTGTTCCCGGACAGCCCCAGACGCAGAACATCAACAAGCCGAGGGCAAAAGGCAGCATAACCGACGAAATGATCTCACCCGTCCGAAGCAAGCGCGATGTGTGGTTTATCAACACCGTGCCATACAAGGGCGGGCATTTTGCCGCCTATCCCCCGAAGCTGGCTGAAACCTGTATACTGGCGGGCTGTCCTGCAGGCGGCGTTGTCCTTGACCCGTTCATGGGCAGCGGCACGACGGGGCTTGCCGCCAAGCAGCACGGCAGGCACTACATCGGCATTGAGCTGAACACTACATTTTGTTCCCTTGCACGGGAACGGATCGGAAGCGACACCAACGAAAGACGGTGAAAGGAGCAAACACCATGAAAAATGATGAACGGTATATAATCGAGGGCTGGCACTACCGTATGCTGGTTTTGGACTTGTATCTTCTCTTTGTGGAGAATGTCAGTATGGCAAGGAAGCTGTCAGCAGCCAAAAGCCAAAAGGATTTTGTTCGGCTGCAAAAACAGGCTGAACGCTACGAAAAAAGGGCGTACAGGAAAATGCGCGGCTGGGGAATCCCCAAGGACTGTGAGAGATTTGCCACCGAAACCCTGCAAAAAGCACTTACAAAAAAGTATCTGACGCCCCTGCCCGATACCGTGGAAGAAACTGAAATCTGACTTTGTTCCCCGCTGTGGGAACGGATTGGAGGTGATACCCCTTGAAAGAATTGAAACCCCGCGACAAGGTAACGCAGCGCATGACCCGCGACGGGCTGGTACAGGACAACCAGACCACGGGCGAAACCCAGAGCGTTTCCGGGCGCGACGCAGAACAAAACCTAACCCCAAAGGAGCAGCCGGAGTTTTTGCGCCGGGAGGAAGCGGAAAATGCGGACGCAGCGCAGAATCGGCAGCGGCAGCAACAGCCCCAGCAGGATATGCAGCCGCAGCATGATCCCGCCCCATTCCAAAATGGCAGCGATCCCCCTGTATCTTCCGTTGTGCAGGAAGCCGCTCTCGTCCATTCCGGCGGTATGGCTGGCAAGGTGTATGACCGCGTAGCCGCCGAGCATGACGCCCACACGGAACGCAGGGCGACGCGGCAGGGCAACAGCACAATCCGGGAGGGCGACGCCGCAAGGCAGCGTCCGTCATCCCGTCTGCAATTTACCGACGAGGAACGCAGCACCCCGGAGCTGCAAAGGTATATCCGCAATTCTGACAAGAAAGCCGACAAGCTGGATGCGGCGCGGGCAGCCGTGCCGAAAAAGACCGTTATCACCAAGGAGCGCATCTTTGACGAAGCATCCGGCAAAGGGCATACCCGTCTGCGCTTTGACAAGGTGGATAAGCAGCCGTCCAAGCTCAAACATAATCCGCTGAATCGACCTGTAAACGAAGTGGCAGCTATGGCGCACGGCAAGATCCATGAGGTTGAAAGCGACAATGTAGGCGTGGAAAGCGGACACAAGGCAGAGGAACTTGCGGAGCGCGGGATCGGGCGCGGTATGCGCAGCGCGTACCGTCACCACAAAATGAAGCCCTACCGTGCCGTGGAAAAGGCAGAACGGGCGGCGGCAAAGGCGAACACGGAATATCTGTACCACAAGGCGTTGCACGATAACCCCCAGCTTGCCGGAAGCAACCCCATGTCCCGCTTTTTCCAGAAGCAAAAGCTGAAACAGCAGTATGCGAAAGCGGCGCGGGCAGCGAAAGGCGCAGGCGGCGCAGCACAGACCACGGCGCAGACCACCAAGAAAACCGCAGAAGCCAGCGCAAAGGCGGCGAAGCGCGTTGCCGAGGAAGCCAAGAAAACAGCGGCGTTTATAGCGCGGCATTGGAAAGGCTGTCTGATCGTGCTTGCCTGTTTCCTGCTTGTCGTGCTGCTGATCGGCGGGCTGCAATCCTGTTCCATCCTGTTTTCCGGCGCGGGCGGCGGCGTGGCTGCTTCCACCTACCAATCGGAGGACGCGGACATTCTTGCCGCAGAAGCCGCCTACTGTGATCTGGAAGCCGCGCTGCAAGACGAGCTGGACAATTACGAAAGTTACCACCCCGGCTATGACGAGTACCGCTTTGACCTTGACGAGATCGAGCATGACCCCTATGTGCTGATTTCGATTCTCTCCGCGCTCCATGAGGGCGCATGGACGGCTGACGAGGTACAGGGGACGCTGCAAATGCTCTTTGACAAGCAGTATATCCTAACCGAAACCATAGAAACGGAAACCCGGTACAGGACGGAAACCCGCACGGGGACGCGCACCGTCACCGACCCGGACACGGGCGAAACCAGCACCGAGGAATACGAATACGAGGTTACGGTATCGTACACCTACTACATCTGCAATGTGTCCCTTGAAAACTTCAACCTGTCCCATGTCCCCGTATATATCATGGGCGAGGAAGATTTGAGCAAGTATGCGCTGTATATGTCCACGCTGGGCAACCGCCCGGACTTGTTCGGCAGCTCTGAATATGTGGACAAGTACATCAACAACAGCTATACCGACTACGATATCCCCGCGTCGGCACTTGCTGATGAAACCTTTGCCACCATGATTGAGGAAGCGGAAAAATATCTGGGCTTCCCCTATGTGTGGGGCGGCAGCTCTCCCAGCACTTCCTTTGATTGCAGCGGCTTTGTAAGCTATGTACTGACAAACAGCGGCGTATGCAATACGGGACGATTGGGAGCGCAGGGGCTTTACAACATTTCCACCCCCGTATCGAGCGCGAATGTCCAACCCGGCGACCTTGTGTTTTTCACGGGGACATACGACACTCCCGGCGTTTCCCATGTAGGAATCTATGTGGGCAATTCCATGATGATCCATTGCGGAGATCCCATTTCCTATTCCAACCTTAACAGCTCCTATTGGCAGGCGCACTTCTACGCCTACGGCAGACCGCCCTATAACTGATCCCAAAAACGAAAGGAGATTTTAACCTATGGCTATGAGCAAAATTGACCGTATTGACCGTGAGATCGAAAAGACACGCGGCAAAATTACCGAGTTCCAAAACAAGCTCAAAGAGCTGGAAGCCCAGCGCACCGAGCAGGAAAACTTTGAAATCGTCAACCTTGTCCGTTCCATGTGCATGACCCGTGACGAGCTGATGAACTTCCTGCGCGGCGGCGGCAACGACGCGCCGCCTGTGGAAACTGCCTACCATGAACAGGCAGAAGCCGACTATGACGGACAGGAGGTAAACGACGATGAAGAATAAGCGACCCCTGCGGCTGCTGGCTGTGGTATTCGCCCTTGTGCTGTCTGTGACAACCTTTTCGACTGTGGCATACGCAGGCGGCGGGGATTACCACGATTCCGAGCTGCCCCCGGCAGAGAATACCGAGCCGGAGGAAACCACGCCCCCAGAGGACGAAACCGAGCCTGTGACGATCACCCCCGGTACGCCGTTCACCGAGGACGGCATAGCGGCGACCCGCGATCTGCTCTATGACAAGCATACCAACAAGCAGTACATCACCATTGAAACCCGAAACGGCAACACTTTCTATATCGTCATTGACTACGACAAGCAGCTTGACGAGGAAGAAGAACGCTATCAGACATACTTCCTTAACCCTGTGGACGAAGCCGATCTGCTGGCACTTTTGGAGGACGAGAACGGAAACAGCCCGATTGTCTGTTCCTGCACCGATAAATGCGTAGCTGGCGCAGTCAACACAAACTGCCAGCTTTGCAGTAAGGATATGACGAACTGTGCGGGCAAGGAAGCCGAGCCGGAACAGCCGGAGGAACCCGAACAGCCCGAAGAACCCGAAGAAAGCAACATGGGCGGCATCCTTGCCGTCGTGCTGATCCTTGCGCTGGGCGGCGGGGCTGCTGTGTGGTACTTCAAGTTCCGCAAGCCGAAAGAATCCACCAAAGGCAGCACCGAGCTTGACGAGTTCGATTTTGACGATGACGAGGACGAAGAAAGCTATGGGGATGACGGCTACGGGCTGGACGATCCCGACGATAAGGAGGACACCGAAGAATGAAGCTGATTATCTGTGAAAAGCCCTCTGTGGCAAAGACCATTGCTGCGGCTCTGGGTGCAAAGGAACAAAAGGACGGACACATTGCCGGAAACGATATTGTGGTATCGTGGTGTGTGGGACATCTGGTGAGCATGAGCGACGCGGGCAGCTACGACGAGCGTTATAAAAAATGGCGTTATGAGGATCTTCCGATTCTGCCGCAGGACTGGAAGTACACGCTGACACCCGGCAAGGAAAAGCAGTTTGCGATTCTCAAAGAGCTTATGCACCGCGCCGATGTTTCCGAGCTGGTAAATGCCTGTGACGCAGGGCGTGAGGGTGAGCTGATCTTCCGCTTTATCTATGAACAGGCTGATTGCCGCAAGCCCTTTAAGCGTCTTTGGATTTCCTCTATGGAGGACAGCGCGATCCGCGAAGGCATGGACGCGCTCAAAGACGGACGCGAATATGACCCGCTGTATCAATCGGCACTCTGCCGGGCGCGGGCAGACTGGCTTGTGGGCATCAATGCCACCCGCCTTTTCTCTGTCCTGTACCATAAGACGCTGAATGTGGGGCGCGTCCTCTCCCCGACGCTGAATCTGCTGGTGGAGCGTGAGGGCAAAATCTTCACTTTCAAGAAAGAGAAATACCATATCGTGCATATCGGCTGCGGCGGCGCGGACGCCCAGAGCAAGCGGATCACCGACGCTGCCGCCGCCAATGGGCTGAAAGCGGCTTGCGAGAAATCGCAGGCCGTTTGCGTTTCTCTGACAAAGGAGAAAAAGACTGCCCAGCCCCCGAAGCTCTATGACCTTACTTCCTTGCAGCGGGAAGCCAACCGCACCTACGGCTTTACTGCCAAGCAGACCCTTGACTATGCCCAAGCCCTGTATGAAAAGCGTCTTTTGACCTATCCGAGAACGGACAGCAATTATATCACTTCCGACATGGAGCAGACGGCGGCTGACCTTGTTGCGGCACTTCTGCCCATGCTGCCCTTTATGCAGGGCGTGGAGTTCTCCCCGGAGATCGGGCGCGTTGTCAACAATGCCAAGGTGACAGACCACCATGCGATCCTGCCCACAGCGGAGTTTGCGAAGTCTGGATTTACCGGGCTTGCAGAAAGCGAAAAGAAACTGCTGTCCCTTATCTGCTGCAAGCTGCTTTGCGCCGTTGCGCCGCCCCATGTGTATGAAGCTGTCACCGCTGTATTGGAGTGCGGCGGCGAACAGTTCACCGCAAAAGGCAAAACAATTCTGACTGCGGGCTGGAAAGGCATTGACGCCCGTTTCCGTCTTACGCTGAAAGGAAAGCCCGACGAGGAAGCCGAGGACGAAGCGACGCTGCCGGAGCTGACCGAGGGGCAGACCTTTGACAACCCTGCCGCATCCGTTTCCGAGCATTACACCACACCCCCGAAGCCCTACACCGAAGATACGCTGCTGTCCGCTATGGAAAGCGCGGGCAAAGAGGATATGCCCGATGAAGCCGAGCGCAAGGGGCTGGGAACGCCCGCGACCCGCGCCGCCATGATCGAAAAGCTGCTGTCTGCCGGATTTGTGGAGCGCAAGGGTAAAAGCCTTGTTCCGACCAAGGACGGCGTGAATCTGGCTGTGATCCTGCCGGATATGCTCAAATCCCCGCAGCTTACGGCTGAATGGGAAAGCAGGCTGACCGAGATTGCCAAGGGCAGCGCAGACCCGGACGAGTTTATGGACGGCATTGCCGATCTGACGCGGGAGCTGGTAAAAGCCTACTCCCATATCACCGAGGACGGCAAAAAGCTGTTTGCGCCGGAAAAGGAAGCAATCGGCATCTGCCCACGCTGCAAAAGCCCTGTCTATGAGGGCAAGAAAAACTATTACTGCTCTGACCGATCCTGCCGCTTTGTGATGTGGAAGAACGACAAGTTTTTTGAAAGCAGGAAAACCACCTTTACAAAGAAAATCGCCGCTGCGCTGTTAAAGGACGGCAAGGCAAAGGTCAAGGGGCTGTATTCCGAGCGCACGGGCAAAACCTACGACGGTACGGTGCTTCTCTGCGACACAGGCGACAAGTATGTGAATTACCGTATCGAGCAGACCAAATGATCCGGCTGAACGAAGCGCAGTATCGCAAGGTGAAAAAGCTGACCCGCTGCCTTTGTGCCAACAACGACGGCGGGTGCTGCCTTGTGCTGGATGACGGCGACCCTTGCGTATGTGTGCAGGCAATCAGCTATTCGCTGCTGTGCAGATACTTCCGGGAAGCGGTACTGCCCGCAGACCGGGAGCTGTGCGCGGATATTATGCGTGAGTATGATACCCGGAAGAAATGCGAAATGTGCGGCAAACCCTACCACGCCCGCAGCAACCGTGCCAAGTATTGCGACGCCTGCGCACCCATAGCGGCACGGCGTAAAGCTGCCGAGCGAAAACGCCGCCAGCGGGAAACGGTAAAAGTACGGCTGCAAATCACGGTTTAGGGGCTGAAAATGCCTTGATTTAAGCCACCTTGCAGCCGCGTTTCCTACTGCCGAGGGATATTTCCCTTGATACCCCGAAAAACCGTTTTGAAAGCGTGACACAGAAGTTTCCGGCTCTGCCGGAGTACGGGGAGTTACGGAGCAAGCATAGGGAGTGTAGCCACACACCCGCATATCCCCGCCGTCCTCTTTGGAGTTCGGCGGGGATTTTTTGCTTGTTGGGATAGTCCCAAACCCTTATACCAATTTAGAAAGGAGCGCATACATGGACGAACACATTTTTGAAGTGTATCTCATAAACAAAGCCCGTCATACCGAGCAAAACCCCGTCGCAGAATTGGTACAGCTACCGACTGACGCGGAGAAAATGAAAGAAGTCTTTGCCCGGATCGGCGTTGACGGCATTGACCCGTCTGAATACGAGGTTGCCGCCTACGAATCGCCCATTGACGGCTTGACTGACCGTTTCCGTCCCGGCGAAAGTCTGGACGAGCTGAACTACCTTGCCGCCCTGCTTGCCCAGCGCAGCCAAGAGGAACGGGAGAAATTTGCCGCAGCCATGATCCACGGCGACCACGCGGCAAGCATTGCCGACGCGATCAACCTTACCCACAATCTTGACTGCTACTGGCTTTATCCTACTGTCCGCAATTCCGAGGACTACGGGCATTATGTGGTTGACGAGCTGGACGAGCTGGAATTGCCGGAAGCCGCCAAGAAGTATTTTGATTACAAAGCCTTTGGGCGCGACGCGGTACGGGAGGACGGCGGCACTTTCACCGACTACGGCTATATCTACAACAACAAAAACGACTTTGCCGTATGGTACGCAGACCACGATATTCCGAAAGAACACCGCATTACCCCCGACCAGCCGGACACGGTTTTTATGGACGCTGCCGCTGTTCCCCAGCAGGCCGCAGCCGTCACCGAGCCGCAGCAGCCGATTCCCATTCGCCCCATTGAGCTGACTGCCACCGACACGGCGGGAAAGGTCAAAGAGATCACGGCGCAGCTTGAAGCTGGCGTAAAAGACCTGTTCCATAGTGAGCGATACCAGGACTACTTGAAAGCCATGTCCAAGTTCCACGATTACAGCCTTAACAATACGCTGCTGATCGTGATGCAAAAGCCCGACGCTTCCCTTGTGGCTGGCTTTAACAAATGGCGTGACGAGTTTGAACGCCATGTAAAGCGCGGCGAAAAAGGCATTAAAATCCTTGCCCCCGCGCCTTATAAAATCAAAAAAGAGCTGGAAAAACTTGACCCGGACGGCAAGCCCATTATCGGTGAGGACGGCAAGCCCGTCACCGAGCAGAAAGAAATCACCGTCCCTGCCTTTAAGGTGGTAAGCGTCTTTGATGTGAGCCAGACCGACGGCAAGGAGATCCCAGACATTGCCGTGGATTCTCTGACGGGCAGCGTCGAGCAGTATGAGGACTTTTTCAAGGCTTTGGAGCAGACTTCCCCTGTTCCCGTTGGTTTTGAACGGATTGAAAGCGGCGCACACGGCTATTACCACAATGCCGAAAAGCGCATTGCACTTAACGAGGGCGAAAGCGAGCTGCAAACGGTCAAGACCCTTATCCATGAGATTGCCCACGCCAAGCTGCATGACATTGATCTGAACGCGCCCCCGGAGCAGCAGCAGGAACGCCCCAGCCGCCGCACCCGTGAGGTGGAAGCGGAAAGCATTGCCTACACCGTATGCCAGCACTTCGGGCTTGATACCTCTGACTACTCTTTCGGCTATGTTGCCGGATGGAGCAGCGACAAGGACATCAAAGAATTAAAGGCTTCCCTTGAAACCATCCGCGCCACCGCAAGCGAACTGATTACCGAGATTGACGGGCATTTCCGTGAGCTTCAACAGCAGCGGGAAGCGGCGCAGGAAGAACGCCCCGTTTTGGAAAGCCTTGACCCCGAACAGCAGCAGGCGATCCGCGACGAGGTGCAAGCCACCCTGCAAATGCTGGTGAACGCCGATATGCAGATTTCCGGCGAGGTATCACAGGGAACGCTTGACGCGCTGGCGGCGCAGGGATATGTCCTGCAGGACGGCGTTGTGCAGCGTATGCAGCAAGCCGAGCTGCCCATGCCCGACCCCACAATCACCGTACAGGAAATGAACGAATACGGCTATAAATGGGACGGGATGCTGCCCTTGCAGGAGGAAGCCGCCCGCCGGCTCTTTGAAAATGAGGGCGTGGAGATCTACCGAATCTATGAGGACAACACCGAGGGCGCAGTTTTGAACGCCGACGAGATCAGCGAACACGCCGCACAGGGCGGCATTTTCGGCGTGGAAAAAGAAGCATGGCAGCGTCATTTGGAGAAACCCCAGCCGGAACAGGAAGCCGCCGAGCAGACCGCGCCCCAGCCGGAAAGCACCTTTGCCATTTACCAGCTCAAAGACGGTGAGGAAACGCGGGACTACCGCTTTGAGCCGCTGGATCGTCTGCGGGCTGTGGGGCTGGATGTGCAGCGGGACAATTACGAGCTTGTATATTCCGCGCCGCTGGCTGACGGGGAATCTCTGGAAGATATTTACCGACGCTTCAACATCGACCACCCGGCAGACTTTTCGGGACATTCCCTTTCCGTTTCCGACATCGTTGTGCTGCGCAACGGGGACACCGAAACCGCCCATTACTGTGACAGCTTCGGCTTTACGGAAGTGCCGGAGTTCTTGCAGCAGCAGGAACAGACAGCGCAGAAATGGAACGGCATTGACGGGCTTTTGAATGACAAGCCTTTCATGCCGGACGCGACGCTCACCGAACAGGCAAACGCGCTGATCGACCTTGCCGAGCAGGACGGGCAGCGTTTGGGCAACGCCGAGCGCGGCTTGATTGTGCAGTACCATGAACAGGTACAGGATCTTCCGAAAACTATTGCCCTTGTCAATGAGCTGTGCGAAAAAGGCTTTGAGCAGCAGCACGGGCATTTGGACTACCTTGTGAAGCAGCGCGTGGACGCGGAGATCACCGCAGCCGTGCAGGAACGCCAGCAGACCGAGCCTTTGCCGCCGTCCCTTGACCCGGCTGTGCAGCCCGTCGTGACGGTCATTTGGAGCGAAAGCGACAAGCTGCGCGAGGGTGAGCAGATACCTCTTGCCCGTGCCGACGCCCTTTTCAAATCTCTGGACGAAACCCGCCGCACGGAACGGGAGCAGCCGGGATATGACGGGAGCTGGTACGACAAAACCAAGTTCCGTATTGACTTTACTTTCCACGGGGAAGCCGACAACTACGAGGGGCGGCAGGACTTTGGCGACGGGGACGGCTCTCTGATCGACCATATCCAAGCCCACCACGAATACTATTCGCGGGATGAAAGCTACAAAAACAGCGTGATCCGTAATGAGGGCGCGGAAGCGTGGGCGCAGGAACAGGCAGAGCGCGAAATGATCCTCTCCGAGTTCGTGCCATATATGCGTCTGCATTGCAATCTCTATGAGCAGGAGCGCACCGCAGCGGATATGCTGGAATCCGGCGCGGAGCTGACGCCGGAGCAGACTGCCTATTTCAATGCCGTGCTGTCCCATGTGGACGCTTGCCGGGAAAAGCTCAATGCAGGCGACTATGATTTGCCCGACCCGCCCCAGCTCTCCGACTTTTCACAGGAAGCCGCAGAAATGGAAGCCTACAAAGACCATGTGCGGGAGGAAATCGCGCAGGAAGCCGCCGCAGCGGGCATGACCGTTGAGGAATACGCCGCCAACGGCTACGAGCCGAGGGAGCAGCCCATCGACGCGCCGGAGCAGCCGGAAGCCGCCGTACCCGAAGAATCCACCACGGCGCAGCCGGAAGCAGCAGCCGTCAAGTATTATCCGATCAACGAGGGCGCAGCCAGACGCGCCAACGACGCAAACAGCTTCCGGGACTATACACCGGGCAGCGCAACCGCTGCATACAGACAGATGGTAGACCAAGCCGCCGAGCTTGCGCAGCAGCAGAAAAGCCGCGTCGATCCCATGCACCATGAGAGAATCGACCAGCTCCTTGACACCTACGCCCGCCGCCTTGCGGAGAATATGAACAACAGCTATGCCATTGAAGCCCGTGTACCGTCTATCCTTATCGCTGGCGGCAGCAATTTCCCTGTCCGCAAAAAGGAAAAGCAGAACGCAGCCCGCGACCGCAATATGGAGGACTGGCAGGATGTGCAGGGTATTCTTGATAAAATCCGCAGCACAGGCATGGGCGGTATCAGCGCGGACGATCCGCAGGCTGTCGCCAAGCTGGAAGCAAAGCTGGCGAAGCTGGAAGCGGCGCAGGAAACCATGAAAGGCGTAAATGCCTATTACCGCAAGCATGGTACGCTGGAGAGCTGTACGCTCCTAAAGCCGGAACAGATCAAAGAATTGCAGGAGGGCATGGCGCAGAGCTGGCATTTGGAGAAAAACAAGCCTTTCCAGAGCTTTGAGCTGTCCAACAACAATGCGGAGATCCGGCGCATCCGGGGACGCATTGAGCAGCTAAAGCAGCATGAGGAAAAGTCTTTTGTAGGCTGGGAGTTTGACGGCGGGCGCGTGGAAGCCAACAAGACCGACAACCGACTGCAAATCTTCTTTGATGAAAAGCCCGACGATGCAGCCCGCGCCGAGCTGAAAGCAAACGGCTTTAAGTGGGCACCCAGCGCGGGCGCATGGCAGCGGCAGCTTAACAACAATGCCTACTACGCCGCAGGGTATGTTTCCTGTATTCAGCCCGTCACCGGGGAAAAGCCCATTGACTTGCAGCGAAAAGCCCAGCACCAGCAGGCAGCATCTACCCCCGACAATCTTTTGACCGGGGAGCAGATCACAACGCCCCGTGGCAGCTTCCACTTGACTTCTATGAGCGTGGAGCAGATGCGGGAAGCCGGGTACGGTATTCACCACATTTCCGAGGATGGCAAGTATCACATCATGGGTAACGGCACACAGGCATTTGCCGTCGCCGTGGAGCAGCCGGAAAACTATCTGAAAGCCGCTGAAATGTCCACCGAGCAGAATTACAACATGATCGACCAGCAGATCAACAACACCCCGTCCGTTGACGAGCTGGAAGAAAAGGCAAAGCGCGGTGAGCTTGTTTCCCTGTCTGCCCTTGCCGCAGCAGTCAAAGCCGAGGACGGCAGAACGCCACAGCGCGGCGGGGACGGTAAAAAGCCCTCTATCCGCGCCCAGCTCAAAGCCGACCAGCAGCAGGCGGCAAAGACGCAGAAGCAGGACAAGGAGAAAAAGCGCAGCATCAAAAAGGATTTAGAAATGGAGTGAGCCAATGAAAAAGTTTGAAAATGTGGATGTGATAGATACGCTGCAACAGATTATGCGGCACAACACGGCGTACTATCGGAATGATTTTGATATTGACAAAAGGATTCTGACACGGGCGGCGCAAAGCAGCAGCCCGGAGGACAAAGCCTTTTTCTGGATGTCCCGCCCAGCCGGGACGCATTGCTTGCGGGAACGGGATGTATTTCTCAAAGATACGCGGGAGTACAACACTTTCCGCTTCTATGCCGAGCAGACCAGCGACAAAGTGCTTGCCTATGCCGTTGCGATAACGGGCATAAAGGACGGCAAAATTATGGGCAATGTCTATGAGCTGGACTACCGGGAACAGGCACAAAAGGTATTTCGGGAAGCCCTGCCCGCTGATACCCACGCTCTGATCTATGAGAACGGCACACGACACCAGCCCGCAAATTACCGATTCGACGCCCAGCCGGACAAGGATTTCGGGAAGTTTGAACGGTTTGAAGCCCTGCCCAATGACCCGGACGCGCTGCAAGACCTTTTGCGCAGCGAAAGAAAAGCGCGGGAGCAGCTTGTGTCGGGGGATGTCCGTAGCCATGTTGCGGAGCTGTCCGACAGAAAGGTTATGGACGAAGCCCAGCGGATCGCGGACGCTTTTCAAAAGCTGCCCGCACCCAACAGCCCCAACAAGACGCATTTCATGGTGGAGGTATCGCAGGCGTTTTTGTTCCTGGCATCCAGCAAGGAGCAGGAACGCTTGCAAGCTATGCTGCCCTATAAATCCCTGTACCTATCCGGCATGAAAGACAAGCGCGGGATCTATGCGCTGATAAGCAAGGACGAAAACCGCAGTCTGCCCCTGCGCCAGCCGCGCCGATCCGTGCGCAGCCAGCTCAAAGACGGGCAGGAAAAAGCCGCTGCACCAAAAAAGGCAGCAGCAAAGAAGAAAAACAACGATTTGGAGGTATGAGCATGAGCCG
Source organism: Faecousia sp. (assembly GCA_045590835.1). Classification (GTDB taxonomy): domain Bacteria; phylum Bacillota; class Clostridia; order Oscillospirales; family Oscillospiraceae; genus Faecousia. The sequence continues at coordinate 7,952 of JAZNRW010000048.1, read as the reverse complement.
TATTGTATTTACCGTAGAGGAAGAAAATCTGATCTGTATGTACCACAATACCGACAGGCGCAGGACGCTTGCCGGGATCTCCGACGCCCTGCAGGACATGGACGAGGATATGCGCCAGCTTGCCGAGCAGACGATCCATAAGCTGCACAACATGACCGATGCAGCATTTGAGGAAGCGAAGTTTAATATGACGCTCTCCGATGCAGAGTAACAGCAACGCGGGACGCGGTGGCCATCTTCCGGCTGCTGCGTCCCGCGCTTTTTCTTTTGTCTGCGGGCTGAAAAAGAAAAAATAAATAAATTTTTTCAAAAAATTTTGCGACCAACGGCGATAAAACCGTACTTATGGGGTGAAAGGGAATGTACGCCCCCTGCGGCTGCGCCGGAGGGCTGCATGAGCTTCAAAATACCGATACAGGAGGTGGAATTGGCTATGATGGTGTTTAACACTCTGTATGGGTTTACGCGCTGGTCTGCTTACTTCTCCCTCTGTATGTGGAGGTTACGATTAAAAGTTAGCAGGATCGGCGCATAGTCCATACAGCAATTAACTGGGCTATGCGCGATTGGGTTTCAACAATTATAAATCTGAGTAAAGGAGATTGCAAAATGAAGAATTTTTTCAAAAAACTTATTACAAGTATGCTGGTTCTTTCGGTGATGCTCTCCGCTTTTGCATCCTCTGCATATGCTGCTGAAATTGTCGAAAGTGGAAACATCGTAATCAGCGGAGATAATGTTGACAGAGAGGATTTATTTATTTCTTCTGATCTTGCTCAAGAAATAGCAGCTCTTTTTGTGGTCGATATGATTAACATGGGGGATGTCACTTGGGACACTTCAACTGACATTGTTGAGGTAATTACCATGTATGACGGCACAAACGAGCATAACATCACTGCTTATACGATAGAGCTTGATAAAGGTTATGTTGTTGTCTCTGCCTATGTAGATGTTCCCAATGTTGTCCTTGAGTGGTCTGATGAAGCTACGCCTTTGTATAAGGAATTCGATTTAGATGAAACCGATGAGATTGTATATGGAGGCTCACTCTACTACTACAAAGACGGCGGAAATGGGAATCTGGAAACTCTGACAGGCTTGACAGTTGAAAGAAGTGAAGTCATCAATGTTCTTGAAACAAAATATGATATTGCGAATGTACCTGAAACTATTCTATCTACATTAGTAGATGATAACAGTGCAAGCGTAATGACAACAACTCCCGGTTCTTCCGGCGAAATAACTGATCCAATCGCTCATGCAAATCAGTGGTACAACGGCCCATATAGCTGCAATGATTATCAGAATCATTGGGAAGAAGATGGGACAAGCGTTGAATGTCACAGAACCGGTGAATATAGTGGGTACGAAAACCATTGTGGCCCTACCGCAGTCACAAATATGTTGATTATCTACGGAAACCGCTTTGGTATTGACAGCATCACAAGTCAATCGCATACATCTATTTTCTCAACAGTGGTACAAATTGGAATCTCTAATCTATACTATATCAACTCTGATCTCTTTAATATAATCGGAGGAACCGCGAACGCGCTTGCTGACAATTATATTCTGGATGCCTTTGATGCTTATGATGTTTCTGGAATTACGATTGACGGTAGATTCAATATAAACTATACTAATATCGAGATTTCTTTGAGAAATGACCGGCTGTTGTATCTGCTTCTTAATAATCATGACAGATACGGAGATCATCATGTTGTGTGCTACGCATATACTCGCCTTGTAAGCAGCACAGACGGAAGTTATGTGACATATTTGAAAGTAGCGGATGGATGGGCTAATTCTCCAAGATATATTGACCTTGCTTCGGTTGATGGCGATGAGTATTGGGAAGTGAATTATTAAAAGTAGAGGTGGGTTTTATGAAAAAGAAGCGCATCATCATTATTGTGTCTATGCTTATCGTATGTCTTGCTATTTCATTTATAGCATTTCTGTCTGTTGGGCGAGCAGGTGGAGAACAAGAGTTCGATGCCGTTATTTTGTCTGTTGAGGGTAATATAATTACTGCCGAAGTCACATATGAAAGAGCTTCATTTTTCTCCACCAAGCTGCCTGATAAGATCGTTTTCGATGCCAATGATTCAGGAGAAACGGGTTTGAAAGTTGGCGACAAAATACACGGAAACTATCTCAAAGGGACAATCGACGGAAATAATGTCCGTGTTATCAGCCTTGTAATAAACTCTATGCCATAGAATGAATTTCCCTATTGTAAACAAATTCATAGTTAAATAACCAAAATACCCGTACCGTCGGAAACGGCGGTACGGGTATTTCTTTGCGCTTCTATATGAATACACAAATCATATTAAATGAACTAAAAATGCAGAAATATTCACAATTATGGTGTATAATAATATCTCTGCGTGTCTTGAAATCTATCGCAGATAAAGGAGATCAGAAATGGAAACAACCGAAGAACAGCAGTATGCGCAAGTGACAGCTTGCGCTTTTACCGGGCATAGACCCACCCGATTTACTTTCAAATATGATGAAGCACACCCGGACTGCATAGAGCTGAAAGGTGTGCTGGCAAAGCAGATCGACTTCCTCTATCGTCATGGCGTGACAGACTTCTATACCGGCTGTGCGCTGGGCGTGGATATGTGGGCTGGTGAAGCCGTCCTAACGCTCATGGAGCTTCATCCAGAAGTAAAGCTGCATTGTATTGTCCCCTTTGCCGGACAGGAAAGGAAATGGACAGACGAGCAGCAGGCGCGTTATCATGCAATGCTGCGCCGGAGCAGCGAAACCGTCATAGTACAGAAGAAATACGACAAGGAGTGCTATTTCACCCGCAATCGTTATCTTGTAGATCACACCGGAGTGCTGCTTGCCGTTTATGATATGCAGGCGAACAAGCGCAGCGGAACGGGCTATACCGTCCACTACGCGCAGTCGCAGAAAAAGCCCGTTGTGGCAATCGACCCGGATAATTTCAGCGTCAGTTTTTCCGGCACAGAAAAATAATTTATCTTTTTTCAAAAATCTTGCGACCAACGGCGATAAAACCGTACTTATGGGATGAAAGGCCTTTGAGATTCAAAAAAGGGAGGTGAACGCATGGATGACTTAATGATTATCGAATTGTATTTTGCGCGTAATGAGCAAGCGATCAAAGAAACGGATATAAAATACGGAAAGCTGTGTTTTAGTATGGCGAACAATATTTTATTCAATGACGAGGATTCAGAGGAATGTGTAAACGATACATATTTGAGTGTGTGGAACAAGATACCGCCCACTCGCCCCAATAACTTTAGGGCTTTTATCTGTAAGATAGTCCGAAACCTGTCTATGAAGAAGCTGGAATTTAACCGCGCATTGAAGCGTACCCAGAATGTGACTGTATCATATACAGAGCTGGAAGAAATACTGCCAGACACCCGTACCGCCCCGGAATGGGAATATGAAAATCTCGGCAAGATCATAAGTGACTTCCTGCAACACGAAAAAGAGGACGCCCGCAATGTATTCATCCGTAAATACTATTTCTTTGATTCTATCAGCGACATTGCAGAACGATACTCATTTACCGAAAGCAAAGTCAAGAATATGCTGTATCACTCCCGTAACAAGTTGAGAGAATGTTTGAAGAAAGAAGGTATAGAAGTATGAACGCAGTAAACACGCCCAAACTGGCTATTGCAATGAATTATATTGACGATGAACTTATTTCCGGGGCGATTGATTATAAGCCTACTCCGAAAAAAGCAACCATCTCATGGTTTCGCCACGCAATAGTAGCTGCTTGCCTGTGCCTTGTAGTTGTTGGTGTATTCAGCGTTTTGCCTTATGAAAATTGGTTTGAACACCATGCAGAAGCTCCGAATTGGGGAAAGACACATTATGAAACTGCTTCTCTTGCAGACATCGAAACTGTGTGTGGTACGGATCTACTTTTAGACAAGATGGCTCTGTCCGATAATTATTTCAGTAACTACCACCTTGAAATCGTTGAAAACGGCTCTTTTGAGAAACCGAAAGATTGGAAATCTTTGTCGGTTGATTTGAACTACGGCAATGCGATTATTGACCCAGATAATGATAATATTTTCTGCTTCATTTCCTTTGACGGCTCTACGGATGGTATCTATATCATGGATTTACTAAACGAAGCTCTTACCGTGGAAATAAGCGGATATACCGTAGAATACAACGAAATGAGTTCAGACGAGGCCGCAGCAGATGGATTAACTTTGGGAAGCAAACTTGATTATCACGGCTGGGCGAAATTCACTCATAATGGGTACGCATACTATATTGCTACTCATTCTGATAACCCAGACTTCTTTGAATTGACTTTGGAGCAAATGCTCAGATGAACAAAAATAGTTGAAAGGATGTGATTCCAATGGTTTGTTTTGATTGCCTTTTGGCATTTAGTCCGCTTATCCGATCCACCGCATAATTACGAAAGGAACTACTTTTATGAAAAAACGAATCATCTCCCTGTTTTTGATGATCGCGCTTGTGTTGTCATTTAGCGTGACCGCGTTTGCTGCTGATATTTCAACAGAAGAAGTTGACCTCGCGGCTGCGCGGATTGAATTGCTCACCGAACAGAAAATTAGCTCTCTCGGCGTAAAGCTCGTTGTTGACAAGGTTAAAACTATCAACGACTTTAATGGAAATGAATACGCGCTTGTCGAGTGCGTTCCGAAAGGATATTTTATTTATCACATTGATTCTGGGATCTGTGTTGAATATAACCTTAACGCGCAGTCCCCATTTATCAATGTAACTGGCGAAGCATTGTACGGCGGTCCGACTTACTATTACGAGAAAAATAGCAGCGTATATACCCACACGGTGCTTGATTCTACGCTGGACACCGTAGCTGTTGCGGACTTGACGAAACAATGCGGCGATTGGAATACTGAACTTCTTACTTGCAAAGATGTCGCAACTGCTAATTATATCCAAGGCAAAAGCAACACCGTTCCTGCTCTTGCAAGTGCAGATAATACCGATTATTGGGTGACTTCTAAATCGTTTTTTACTACTAAAACATCCGGTTTTGGTTATATGGGTGGTGGTTATTGTGGCTATATCGCTGCGAACCTCATTTTGAAGTATTGGGATTATCGTGGTACTATCGACCTGCCCTATTATTCTACTCACACAGGATTAACTAATGCACTCATTGCCATTGGCGAAGATGACTACGGCAGCAGCACATGGGCTGCAAATATTTCCTCGATCATCAATACATATTGTGAAAACCATTCGCTTCCAGAAGAAGCAAGCTGGGCTGTTGGTGTTATTGGCATAACATCCGAAATTGGCACTAATAAACGCCCTGTGATTCTGTTCGGTAATCTCGAAAACTATGATGGCGGTAATCATGCCGTTGTGGTATATGGGTATAATGAATATGAGAATCCAGGCTATTACACTTATAGGTGCCATTATGGTTGGGATTATGATGGTAATGATTATACCGATGTTCATGTTTGCGGAGCAACGGGTAGTATTTTCGGCAGCAACACTAAATATAAACCTTAACTATAAAGGAAAGGCAGCGGCTCGTCCGCTGCCTTTTCACTATATGTCACGCTTTTAACCTCGCTATTTCACCCCGGCAAGGAAAACATACGGGCAAGCCGTTTCCCGCGCCGGGAAGCCTTGCTACAAGCCGGAAAATGGCACTCTAAACGGTGACATCAATCCTCATTTTGCGGCTCATGCCATTCTCTCAAAACTGCTTCCACCTGTGCTATCAATTCTTCCTTGTTCGGGATCACATAGGTATAGCGGGATGCAAAGATATTGTTTGACAGACCGCCTAACGCATATTCCGCGCCTACGCTGTCCTTGTCGGTGCAAAGGATAATGCCAATGGGCGGGTTATCGTCGGGATCGTTTACCTCTGCTGCGTAATAGTTTAAGTACATATTGAGCTGCCCGACAGCTTCCGGCAGGAGCTTTACCGTTTTCAGCTCGATCAGCACATAAGCGCGTAGAGGTTTATTATAAAAGACCATATCCACATAGTAGTGCGTATTGTTCAGCGTGACGCGCTGCTGTGTGCCGACAAACATAAAGCCGCGCCCCAGCTCCAAAAGGAATTTTTCGATCTGCTGGACAAGTGCCTTTTCCAGCTCACTTTCCATAACGGGCTTATTCTCTGGAATCCCCAAAAACTCAAACACATACGGATCTTTAATAATATCCGTGGGGCTGCTCATTTCAATGCCGTGCTGCGCGAGAGCAAGCACAGTTTCCTTGTTCGTCTTGCCGTCTGAAAGCAGCAGGCGTTCATACAGAGAGGTTGCCATTTGCCGCTTCATTTCGCGCACAGACCAGCCGGAGTTGATTGCTTCCTTTTCATAAAAGCTGCGCTTGTCTGCATCGGAGATCGAAAGCAACTCACAGTAATGCGTCCATGTCAATTTGCCAGTCACCGACTGGCAAATTGGATAGGTCAGATAAAAGGCTCTCATGTTTTGCAGATTCGATCTGGAAAAACCTTTGCCAAATTCTTTTGTCAGCGTTTTAGACAGCTCCTTTAATGTCTGCTGTCCGTACCCTGCGCGTTCATGGCTGTTCTGCTCATGCTCTACGATAATACGCCCAATATTCCAATATGCAGTTAAAAGCTCATTGTTCACTTGCTGCGCCACATTCAGACGCGACGCCTGCAACACTTCTTTGATTTCGCTTATAATTTCGCTATAATTTGCAATTTCATTCATCGTTTTCGTCCCCCGTTGGTTTGACTGTCCATAATAATTATACCACTAAAAATATGAAAAAATCTACATATTCTGCTTTTTTCAAAAATGCCAGTCACCGACTGGCATTTTCAGAAAGGGTGCAAATCGTCCCCACCTCAAACGCTTTGACTTCGGGCATGGATATGTAGCCCGCCTGTAATGGCAAGGGCAAGACCAAACACAACCCAGCCCCATATCGGATCATTGGCAGATAGGAAATAGGCAACGATTCCGAACACGGCAGACCACAACAGGCACAGCAGCCCGCCGATCAGCCAGAAGCCGATGCTGGTATGCTGCAACCATAGGAGCAGCAGGAACACCGCAATACCGATCAGCAGGCAGAACGCCGGATGCACCGACCATACCGTATTGCAGAGCAGCCCGGACAGAGCTGCAAGTAAAATGCTGTCAAACAGAATGATATTCCCGAAAAACAAGCCAATGACTGTCAGTACAATGCTCAATGCAAAATAGATACCAAAAAACAATAGACTTCCCATAGCTTCACCTCACTTTCGCAATATGGATTTGTATGCCGCAGCACATCATTTTTCAGAAAAATAATGTGTGACTGTCGGCGCGGCTACAACGCCTTTTCCTGTTCGCGCCCACGGGCAGGGTGCAAAATGCTGTCAATGTTCTGCTTGACTGCATCGTACTCACGGAGTTGCTTTTTGAGCTTGCCATACTCGGTATACAGCGCGTCCTTTTCTGCGGTAAGGCGTTTGTAATCGGCTTTGAGCTTTGCCGGATCGGGGAGCTTGCCGGACACGCCGGACGCTTTCAATGCCTTTGCAGCAGCTTCAAAGAGGATGATTTCACTTTCATGCCCGCGCAGATATTTTTCTTTATCACGGGATTTCTTGTATTCGTCATACAGCGGCTTTAACTCTTTGTAGGTGGTGATGTTTTTAATGAGCAATGCCATATCAGACAAGCGGCGTTCCACATCTTTGAGCGTCGCCGCAGTCTGCTCATTCTCGCCCTGCAGGGCAGCTATTTTCTGTTCCAAGTCTGCATATCTGGCTATGCCATTCTGATCGAGGAATACCATTGTGCGGGCGGCGCGTTTCAGATTTTCAATCTTTGCCCAACGCTCATAACCCGCCGACTGCTGGGCTTTGATGCTGTTTTCAATGTCAATCAGCAGCGACACGCCTTTGCGTTCCGGCTTTGGCTCTTTGGTGGTGACCTTGCCCT
>JAZNRW010000047.1:0-6894 GCA_045590835.1 Faecousia sp. | reverse complement strand
CCGCAGTGCTGCAGATTCTTCTGGGGAATGTTTGCAAGGCTCAGATCCATATCGCCGCTGTAGCTGTAACGGGGATCGTTTTGCAGCAAACCAAGGACATCTTCAGAATAAATGTCACACACCTTGGAGTGGTCAGTAGTCGTGCGAAGATTGACACTAATGGGTGCAGTCAAAAGTGTATAGCCGTCAGCGGTTTGAATTTCAAAAACCTCATAATGGTCATCTTCCAGACCTCTAACGATGATCTGGCCATGCTTTTCACCACTGGTGACAGGGGTGAAAACAGTTGCATCTTCTTCATTCTCTACATGGCCGGTGACATAGTAAATGCTTTCCTCTTCGTTCAGCTCGGCAGTAACCCAGTAGTTATCACTGGTGTTTTGGATCACAAACTTGACATAGTCATACATACCGTCTGCCTCGGCATTCTGAGAGCTCTTATCGACAAATTCCTTGGTCAGATTGATGCCGAAGCTATAAATATGGCAATCATCGATCAGAGTGTCATAGTAATCGCCTGAGGTACGCTTCCAGGTCAGGACGACCTTGTTGCAGTTGCCTTCCTCGCCGTAGACAAAGGAGGTGTCGGAGTCGATCTCTGCAGAATAAGTAACTTTGGCGGTATAGTTGGAATAACCGGCATACAGACTGCCGTTGACATTCTCAGTATCGCCGTTGATCTCAGCAAGACCGGCAGCAGTTACATCAATGGTCATAGACTGACCATCCTCACTATAGCTGACAGTGAACTTGCCATCATCCTGAGTCCAGGCAGCGACTTTGTCGGTGCAGAGTTTATCTGTGTAGAATTCGATCTTGACATCTTTGTTGTAGGTCATACCCGGAGCAATATTGTCGAAGAAATTGTAGGTGCTCAATGCAGTTGCCTGAGAGGTAATTGTGGGCAGAGAGGAGATAATCTGATATTCCATCGTATCGCCAGCAGAGCCGGTTGCGGTATGCGACCAGTAATCAACGAGAGCACCTGTGCCGCCGTTTTTACCGGTATCGCTGGAAGATTCACGGACTGTCTTCTCCAGAGTGGGAATACCGGTTTCGTTCTTGGGGTACACAGTAACATCGTAATTCCACTCACTGCCGCCTTCCGGTGCAGAACCGTCGGTCACGTTGTTCACAGTGGTCATAGGCAGGGAGATAAAGAAGGGGTTAGTAGTGCTGGTGACCATTTCAGGTACTGCAGTTTCAACAACAATATACAAACCAACGCCTAAACCATCAATGGATGTACGGCCGTCTGCATCTGTCTTTGCCAGTGCAATACCACCGTTGTTCTTAACATAGGCTTCCAATGCATTCTTTACATCGGTAGCGTTGTTTTCCAAAGCAGCAGCCAGAGCATCTACGATCTGATTGGATCCATAGAACCAAAACTGATCCAAGCCCTCATCTACATCTTCTTTAAACTCATGGAGGTCAAATGCATTCTGGCCGTCAGGCAGACCGATTGCAGACAGTAAATCTGCAGCCATCACTTTGTGAAAGGCATACAGGTTTAAAACACCATGGTTACCACCACCTGCATGATCGGAATAGGTCACAGGAATCGCAACATTGGCAATGGTAAACTCTACACCGGAAATAGCATAACCGTTGCTGGTCTGGCCGTTCCCCAAAATCTGTTCAGGAGTCTGGCCATAGGTGTTTTCCACGGCAGTATCCTTCCAGCCGCTGGAAACAAAGGTGTCTTCCTGAACAATGCCGTCCTTGAGGGCGTTTGTCCAGTCGTATTTATAGATTGTCAAAGAGCAGTCGGCATCATAATCAATGCCTGCAGTTTCGGATGTAGCCGCGAAAGCAGAGGGGACGCAGGAAAGCAGCATAACGGCTGCAAGGGCGATAGCAAAGATCTTCTTAATATGTTTCATTTTGATAAAATCCTTTCGTTGTTTGAGAATTTGAATTGATTTGAAATGAATTAGGGAAATAAAAAGGCCAGGGACGATCCCTGGCACGACAGCAAACAATATGCATCTTAGAACTCCTTTTTCTTAAGATAGATTACTGCACCAACGCAGGTTAGCAGACATAAGCCAAGACCGGCACTCATTCCGATCATGGAACGGGAGCCGGTATGGGGTAATGTGAATACCGGAGCATTCACCACATTGAGGGTGATCACTTCACCATTGGCGGTAAGCATTCCTTCATAGGCGTAGTCGCCCAACAGCTGGAAGCCATTGGGAGCTTTCACCTCGGTTATGCGGTAATACAAACCAACGGCTAAGCCTTGGAAGGAAATCGTTCCGGAACTGCCTGTGACCAGAATTCCATTTTGAATTCCCGGTGTAGTGCATTTACCCCAGCCGGGAATTGGAGAGTATTCCACAGGTGTCCAGATAGAGCCGGATACACTCCATTCCAGCAGAAAATGGGCGCCTGCAAGAGCATTGTGATAGGGATCCGTTTTCTGAATGGTAATGGCACCGGTATTCATTTTGTTCTCAAAATACACATTGACGGTATCGTCCGCAATAACCGTAACCTGCTGCGGATTTTTGCTCATACAGGTGTAGTAATTGCACATCTCCGGATTGGTATTGCCGATTTCCTTCAGCCAGTAGGTTCCGATCTTGATGCTCTCGAAACGGGCAATTCCGTAAGGATCTGTTGCCACAGGTCCATATACAAGGTTTTGACAGGCTTCATCGGAATACAGGGCAAATTGCCAACCCATAGTGTCGATTCCGCTGTCTGTTGTCTTAATAACTGCCAAATGGCCTTTGGGAATCAGGGTGTTCAAAAAACGAACCGTGGTTGTTTCGCCGGCTGTTACTGTGACGCATTCCGGATTGTTGCTGGCACAGATATAGTTGTCTGCGACGCCTTCCGTAACATGCCCCAATTCCTTGACCCAATAAGTGCCTACAGGCAGATTGCCGATTGTAATTGAACCGCTGGCTGGGGTGGTCAAAGGACCTGATACGAGCGAGGTACAAGCTTCATCCGAGTAAACACCGAATTGCCATCCTTCCACATTGCCGTCACTGGCCAGTTTATCAACTTTGATGCCGCCTAAGGGAAGCTTCAGCTTGAAGTATGCGGGAACCGGATCGCTTTGAGCACCCTTCAAAGTACACAGCTCTTGGCTGCCGGTGGATGCGTTCCAGATCAAGTAAGCACTCTTTTCAATACTGGGAACGATTCTTGTGGGAGCAATAACTGTTTCCGAAAGTTCGGAACCCTTTGTTGTGATGGTCAGCGATTTACCATCTGTACTTTTGGTAAAAGTCAGCTCTGCGGTGTTGGTAAAGTTGTATGCAGACAAGATGTTGTTGCTGTCTGTTAAGGTGATGGAATAAGTGCCGTCACCATTTGATACCATTGTGTGCGTGGGTGCCATGTTTTTATGAGACGCTGCAAAACTGGGAATAAGATCATGGGTTGCCAGGGCATTGCTGATATGGTTATAGGCAAACCAAACATCCTCGTTGTTCAGGTGTTTGGTGTGGATGGAAGAATGATACTCGCTGGTAATTTCCAGCTTTTCAATTTTTTCCGGTGTACCGCCGCCGAAGACATCAAAGTAGTGATCATTGGTGCGGGTAAAGGGATGGGTATCTTCTCGCCACCCTAGAATAATTTCGTGGACAATAAGATAGGTAGCCAGTTGATATGCAATCTGTGTTTTTAGATCAGAACTGTCGATTCCGTTTGGATAACCATATAACAGTGCCAAACCAACGCCGCGCTGCTTGTTATAATCCAGCTTGCCCCAGGGATCTACACCGGTGTTTTCCACTTCGTCGTAATCGCTGTTGACATACAAAGTTTTGCCGGGCTCAATACAATAAGCAGCATTCCACTGTTCGTTATACCATAGGGTATGCATAAGCAAAGTGTTGTAGCTATTTACTTTGCCGTTATAGGTGTAATTGACTTTCTCACCAACGGTATTCCAGATAACAGCTCGTTGCCGGTATTTACCCTCCTGATATGTGGCACGGGTAGAAAATAAGCCCATATCTTCCGTGAGTGTTTCTTCGGCAGATATGGGCAGCGTTTCCAGTATAGGCTCCGTTTCCGGTGGAGGTTCTATTTCGCCTGCGGTAACCGGCTCACTTTCTAACGGCGGTTCAGTTACCGGAGCAGTGGCAGAGGGATCATCTTCCGCTGCCCATGCAGGTAGACCGCCAATCATACAGAACACCATAACGAATGTCATAAGTAAGCATAGAATTCGTGAAAGTTTTTTCAAATGGGGTTTCTCCTTTCTATAAGAATAGCCCCGCCTTTTTCAAGACGGGGCTGATTGGAATATTCAATTAGCCGTAATATACGGATATAAGGTATGTTCCTTCATCCTTCGGTACGATCGCTATGTCTATTCGGGCCCTGCAGATTACCCCATCAATTTCAACCACAATATGATTACCAGGACGGGCAAGCAGTGCTCGCGTAGTATCATCTATGCAACCTCTGACGGCGGCTCGGCCTTCCTCCATTGTGCTGATTACACAGGTGTAGGCGGGATAGTAGCCATCCCGGAGACCGGGAGATATTTCATATCCGTGGGTATTGGCTGCATAGTTGAGACCGTACTGTACCAGTGCATCCAGATCGATGACCTCTGCAGGCTCGGTGGCAGGAGGCTCAGTTGCCGGGGGATCTGTGGGCTTGGGCTCGGTTGGTGCCGGAGTTGTGGGAGTCGGTTCTGTCGGCCTCGGCTTTGGCTCGGTGTGTTCAGGTTCCTCTGTTGCCGGAGGGTCGGTTTCCCGGGGAGGCTCAGTGGGAGCATCCGTTGCATCGGGCGCTGTTTCCTGAATGACCGGCTCTGTTGTCTGCGGTGCCGTGGAATCCGGCGTGACGGTGGGTGTTGACGATTCAGCTTCCTGAGGTTCAGTCATTTCGCCGTCTTCTGTGCCCGGTTCCGTAAGCCCTGGCAGCGGTGCAGTTGTCTGTGCATCCATCTTGTCAGGAGAGGTTGTTCCTTCCCCTGTAATGGAGGGCAAGGTGGGCGCTGCAGTATTGTTTTGACAGCCGACTGCCAATGGGATTAGCATACACAGTATGATAATAAAAGAAACAAGACCTTTTCTCATAATTTTCTATCTCCTTTCTTTTGAACGGTCTTATATAATTCTACGATGTAATGCACAGTTTTTCAACAAATCGTAAAATTATTTTCAAAATTCAAAAGAAAGGAAATGAGAGGATTACAGATTTTGGCGGATGATGCGGGTTACAATGCCAACAGCTACGCGCCGTTCTCTGTCTAATCTCGTTACCACAAAGATAACATCATCCTTTTTTCCGGGCATGCGGTGATCGTAGCAGGTGTGTGCCACAGCATTGACACCGTTGGACAGGCGAATGAATATGACACCCCTTCTGATATCCGTAACCTTACCTGCGTACTTGCTTTGAATTCGGCACTTCAAGAGGTTTTCGCTGCTCAAATTCGGATGCAAGCTCTTGGCGTCTGCGGTTACGGTGATATCTTCCAGTTTTTTTCGGGTGACACTGAGAACCTGCAAAAGAATGGTGTCTCCGATTGCATAATGTTCTCTGGCATCACCGATCCAGTGCCACGCAAGGTCACGGACGAAAATAGAGGTTTCAACGCCGAAGATTTCCACATGGATGGCTTTTTCTGTAACACTGATAATTCGGGCTTGAACAACTCGCCCTTCATATATGAGGGGCTTGCCGTTCTCATCCGGATCGTAATAAAAGGTTTGCCGCTTTTTCAGCATAGCCTCTTTACGGCTTCCCACAATAGAACGGGATTTGGCATCGATTCCACAGACGAGAAAATCAATTTCAGAACCCAGCATTTTGTTGAGAAGCTTTTGGTGATTCACTAAGTACTCGTCAAAGTTACGCTGGTCTGTGGCTGTCGGGACAGACATTTCTTTGAGCGGAATAGCAATGCGGAATCCTTTATAATGAACGACGGCTATATCTGCGCCGTTTTCCATTTTTTCAATACCGCCAAGAATACCTGTCAAAATCCTTTTTCTGTAATAGGCGTTTTGAATCTCATGCCATATGGTATCATCCACATCTTTTTGTGTTTGCACATCAGCATAAGCATCAATGGTAAGGACAGATCTGCTCTGTAAAAAGGTGGAATTATCGGCTTTATACGGTTTGTCTACCACTTGCGCCAGCGGACTGTCCGCAACCTTCGCTGCTTTCTCTGCAGCTGTATTTTCAGCGCCATTCGCCGGCTCCGCTTCAGCCTTCTTTTTTCGGCTTGTGCGCTTCGGTTTTTCGGTCTCCTGTGTGGGAGCCGGGGGTATTGTCTCGCCGTTTTCGGCGGCAGTTGTTGATTGGAGTTGTAATTCATTTTCATTGGGTTGAATACCAGTTTCAGATTTTTTGGTGTTGGGCATAAAAGTATCAGACCTCCTAATAGGGATCGACCATAAGTGCATCTTTGGTAGTTACAATATGGCCTTGTTTGGCTTCTTGTTTTTGAGCAGGAGATGATACAGGGGGTGCTGGCTGACTATCTTGATTGGGTTTATGGTCTGGCATCGAACCTGAGGATCGTGGCCCTTTGGAATTCGATGTGTTTTTTGACCTGTTATTACCCTTGTTTTTGTTGCCTTTTTGGCTGGATGCTTTTGAGCAAGATGCAGAATGACTATCAAGCGCGGCGGCAGCTTCATCTTCCAGTTCTTTCTGTCTCCACGCTGGTACGTAATTGGATGCCTTGCAGTTTTTTAGCTTGCCATACTCCGGATGCAGGGAATAGTCGTACTTGCTGACTTTCAGCGGCTTCATACCTCTGACAATAATAAGTGCCTCGTCTATGGGAAGACGAAGCACTTCATCCGGGGTAAGCACCGGGCGTTTGCCAACGCCACTGGTTTCGCGGTATTCCGGGGTATAATCTGTTACACGGAAAGTAGCAAGCTGTTTGGCTTT
>JAZNRW010000046.1:0-53704 GCA_045590835.1 Faecousia sp. | reverse complement strand
GACCGCTTGGCCTCCGACTTGTTTTGGCCATGACTGGGACTGTCTGTCTGCTGCTGCTGATCAGTGTGGTGTGTTTTATGAGAGGGATCAGTTGATGGATTCTATCAGAACCTATATTCTACGCATCATTGCTGCGGCGCTTTTGTGTGGAATAAGTCAATCTTTTTCCAATGGTAAGAGCGCAACAGGGGCGATCGTCCGCATAGTGACAGGCTTACTTCTGGCTATAACAGTTCTCTCGCCGGCGGTTGATCTGCAGATGGAAGATTATACCGGTTACCTAAGCGGTCTACAGGCAGATGCCGACGCAATTGTGTCGGATGGGGAACAAGTTGGACAAAGGGAACGCTCACATATCATAACACAGCAATGTGAAGCATATATTCTGGACAAGGCGGATAGTTTGGACCTGACAATTCAGGTGCAGGTGCAACTTGCTGAGGACGATTCTCTGCGTCCGGAAAGCATAACCCTGCGGGGAGCGGCATCTCCCTACGCAAAATCGGTTCTAGGGGCATATATTACGGAAACCCTGGGAATACCGGAGGAAAAGCAGACATGGAGCATAAACTAAGTTTAGACACAATGAAAACATTTTTCACCAAGTATCGATATGCCGCCTTGATCCTTTTAATTGGAATCGGTTTAATGCTGCTGCCGGAGAAAAAGGAAACAAAAACGGAACTATCCCAAGCTGTTACACAACCGGCAACTGTTGAGACGGAAGCGGAGCAGCTTGCTGAAATTCTGGCACAAATTCAAGGGGCAGGGAAGGTGCAGGTGATGCTGTCTGTAAGGACAGGGGAGGAAACGCTATACCAGACGGATATACAGACGGACTCTCCGGAGTCAAGTCGTGTGGATACGGTCATTATATCCGGCAGCGACAGAGAGGAAACCGGTCTTGTGCGGCAGGTAAAACCTCCAGTATATTTAGGCGCTGTTGTGGTGTGCCAGGGAGGGGAAAACGCATCTGTCAAGCTGGCAATCACAGAAGCTGTTTCTAAAATTACAGGACTTGGTGCGGACAGTATCGTTGTATTAAAAATGAAATGAATTGGAGGCATATAATTATGAAAACCTGGAAGAAGAATTTGGTAGCTGTGGCAGTACTTGTCACTGTTTGCGGCGGTATCTACGCAAACTGGGTGTACAGTAGTGAACAGGCAGCGGCCGATCTGACCGACACGCTGAATGAGGATAAGATACTCTCATCCGATACATTGGTCATGGCAGACGGCAGCAGCTTAAGCGGTACGACGGATACCGATACCATGACGGATTACTTTGCGGCCGTGCGGTTGTCCCGTCAGGAGGCACGTGACAGCGCTGTATCCTTGCTACAGGAAGCAATGGCATATAGTGAGGAAGCAGAGGCAGCAGCATCCAGCGCGCAATTAGAGGCGTTGGTGGAAGTTGCTCTGTGTGAAGCGCAGATCGAAAGTCTTGTAATTGCCAAGGGGTATGCTGATTGTGTTGCTTATATTTCTGATGGAGCTGTATCCGTGGCAGTTGCAACTCCAGAGGGTGGCCTTCAGCAAGCAGATGTTGCAGTTATAGCAGATATTGTTATGACACAATCAGACTATACTATGGATCAGATCCACGTGGTAGAGGTGCAATAAGTGATCCCCCAGAGTCTTCCTCTGGGGGTTTTTCTGTCATAAAAGAAAAGTATTGTTTTTTTCGGGATCTGTGGTACAATAAACAAAAGTATGTCATGTAACCCATGATGATTGTTTAGGAGGTATTCCCATGGCTGAGAATAAACAGTATATTACACAAACTCAGGAAAACGGCACTATAATGATTTCTGAGGATGTAATTGCGGAAATTGTTGCCCACGCAGCGAGCGAGGTTGAGGGTGTTGTTGGTTTGAGCACAAAGCCCGGCGCGGACATCGCGGACCTGATTGGTAAAAAGAGTTGGGCCAAGGGTCTAAAGATTTTTGTTGCGGATGATAGTTCTGTTTCTGTTGATTGTAATGTGACTGTAAGCTATGGACAGAGTGTTGTAAATGTTGCCAAAGCAGTTCAGGAAGCAGTGACCGGCGCATTGGAAACCATGGCTGGTGTTACGATCTCTGCTGTGAATGTAAATGTTTGCGGGATCAACCGCCAGTGAGGTAACTCAATGACAAGAGCCAATGCCAGAGAACTGGCAGTACATTTGATTTATGCCCGCGCGTTTACTGATGAAGAACCGGAACAGCTGATTGCAACCCGGTTGGAAAAGGAATACTACGGCCAGCTTTCTTCCGAAAATCATGTTTATGAAGAACGGCCCAGCAATGCCCAGCGGGCCTATATTGACACAGTGGTGTCAGGGGTGGCAAGCCGCATGGATGAAATTAACGAAATCATTCAGAAGTTCTCCATCGGTTGGGATATCTCCCGGATCTCTAAGCTTGCCCGTACAGTGATGCAACTTGCAATTTTCGAAATTCAATATCTAGAGGATGTTCCTACCGGTGTGGCAATCTCTGAAGCTGTCCGTATTGTAAAAATGTACGATGGCAGCGAAGCAGGTGCTTTTGTCAACGGAATTCTGGGTTCTTTTGCCAGAAGCCTGACTGCTGAGGTAGAGGCATGAGTGTCATTGGGTTTGATACCAGCAACTATACCACCTCTGTTGCTTTCTTCGATGGTAACGACGGTGTGAACTGTTCTAAACTCCTGCCTGTAAAGATAGGGGAGCTGGGATTACGCCAAAGCGATGCTGTCTTCCAACATACAAAGAGCCTGCCGGAGCTATCCGGCAGGCTGTTTTCCAATATAAAGCCGGAGGAAATCACCGCGGTTGGTGTCAGCACCCGCCCAAGGGCGGTAGAAGGCAGTTATATGCCTTGCTTTATGGTTGGATATTCCCATGCAAAACTCCTGGCAGATGCCTTGCAAGTTCCTCTTGTGGAGTGTTCCCATCAGCAGGGCCATGTGGCAGCTTCCCTTTGGAGTGCCGGCAGGCTGGATCTTATGGGGCAGCCACATCTTGCCTGGCACCTTTCCGGCGGTACGACCGAGCTACTTCTTGTGGAGCCTGACGGAAAAAGTGTCTGCTGCAGAAAAATCGGTGGTACTACCGATATATCCGCAGGCCAACTGATTGATAGAACCGGACAGCTTTTAGATCTTCCGTTTCCTGCAGGCAAGCATCTGGACGAACTTTGGCAGCAGGCAAAAAACGGCGATGTGTTCAAAGTTAAGTGCCCGGAGTTTTCCTTCTCCCTGTCAGGCGTCCAGAACAAAGTAGCGCAGTATTTCGACTCTTGCCAAGACCGGACGGAAACCGCAGCTTTCGCTCTGCGGTGTGTCTGCCAGGCGGTTTTTGCAGCGACCAAGAACGCACAAAAAGCATATCCCGGCTTACCTGTGGTGTTCTCCGGTGGAGTCGCCTCCAACAGTATGCTCCGGCAGGTCATGTCGCCAATGGATCCGATTTTTGCACAACCCCAGTATTCTACCGATAACGCCATGGGCGTTGCCGTTCTCACTTATCTTACCCAGGAGGCATAAAAATGGCCCAAGAGATTCTGTCTGTCCTGCAGGTCAACGAATATATCCGCGCCATGATGGACGCAAATCCATTGCTTTCAGGTCTGGCAGTTCGGGGTGAGATCAGCAACTATAAGGTGTATCCCTCCGGGCACCACTATTTTACCCTGAAAGAGGACGGTTCTGCTTTGCGATGTGTGATGTTCCGAGGAAACGCAACAAGGCTTAAATTCCGTCCAGACAATGGTATGAAGGTCATTGCCATGGGTAAAATTTCCGTTTTCCCAAGAGACGGCGCCTATCAGTTGTATTGCAGTAATCTGGTAATGGATGGCGTTGGCGATCTGTACGCAGCCTTTGAACAGCTGAAAACCAAGCTGGCAACGGAAGGCTTATTTGATCCTGCCCATAAAAAACCCATTCCCCAGTACCCAAGAACCATCGGAATCGTAACAAGCTCTGCCGGTGCTGCCGTACACGATATACTGCGGATCCTAAACAAGCGTTACCCCCTTGCCAAGGTCCGACTTCTGCCGGTACGGGTACAAGGTGTGGAAGCGCCGGGCGAAATCGCAGCTGCCATCGCTTATGCCAACCAACACCGATTGGCGGATGTGCTGATTGTCGGCAGAGGCGGTGGCTCCATTGAAGACCTGTGGGCATTTAATGATGAGCGGGTTGCACACGCAATTTACGCATCCCAGATCCCTGTGATCTCTGCTGTGGGCCACGAGCCGGATGTGACAATTTCCGATTATGTGGCTGACCTGCGGGCCGCCACCCCGTCCAATGCCGCAGAGCTGGTTGTGCCCGACCAGGACGCCCTGCGTCAAACATTGGATTCTGTGATGTCTTCCATGGAAACTGTGCTCAGCCGCCAGCTCAAAGCCTCCAGACGCCAGTTGGAAATACTCTGCGCGTCGCCGGCACTGAAAAGCCCTGTTGGATATCTTCAGCAACGAAAAAAGGCTTTGGAGCTGCTGGAAAGCCGGCTGACTGCGGCACAAAAGGGTAATATTCATACACAAAAGCAGCGGTTTTTAACCAGCACAGCAAAGCTTGATGCATTAAGTCCTCTGAAGGTTCTTACCAGAGGTTACGCAATGGTGCAGACAGGGGAGGGGAATGTCCTGCGCTCTGTCAAGCAGATTGCAGTGGATGATAATATATCCGTGAAAATAAGCGATGGCGAAATTGAAGCCCGGGTGTGCGGTGTAAAGGAGAATGGAATATGAGCAAATCAAAGAGCTTTGAAGAAAATATGCAGCGGTTGGAGCAGATCATCAGAGCCATGGAGCGGGGCGATGTAAAATTGGAAGAATCTCTTAAGCTGTTTCAAGAGGGCACTGAGCTGGTTCGCAGCTGCGGAAAGCTCCTTGACGAAGCTGAGCTGCAGGTAAAAAAGATCGCTACATCCGCCGACGGCAGCCCTGTGGAGGAAGAATTCAATGCTGAACTTTAAGGAACAAAATGCTGCATATCGGGAATATATTGAAAATTACATGGATAACATGTGTTTTCACCATGACTCCCAGCCCCAGAAGACTCTATTTTCCGCAATGCGCTACAGTCTGCTGGCCGGAGGAAAGCGACTGCGACCTATTTTCGTATTTGACTTCTGCCGGATGTGCGGAGGAGACTGGCAAAAGGCAGCGCCCTTTGCAGCCGCTGTGGAGATGATCCATACTTACAGTCTCATCCATGATGATCTGCCCTGCATGGATAATGATGATTATCGCCGTGGCCGGCTGACCAACCACAAAGTCTACGGGGAAGCCATTGCTGTCCTTTCCGGGGATGCACTGCTTACTGCCGCTTTTTCCTATCTGGCGCAAGCTCCATTTTCTGCCGATACACGCATTCGCGCCGTGGAGACCCTTGCCGACTGTGCCGGTGAACTGGGTATGGTAGGCGGTCAGGTCTTGGATATGCAGAGCGAAGAGCGGCAATGTACAGAGCAGGAGGTTTTGGATATTCAAAGCCGAAAGACCGGCGCACTGATCCGTGCCGCCTGTATGCTGGGCGTGCTGGCAGGTGAGGGAAGCGATGCGCAGCTTTCCGCTGCTGGGGAATTTGCCTCACACCTTGGTCTGGCATTCCAGATCCGGGACGATATGCTGGATGTGATTGGCGATGCCAAGGAATTGGGCAAAGCTGTAGGTGTGGACGGGGCTAAAAATACCTTTGTACAGCTGTACGGTCTGGATGCCTGTGACAGGCTGGTTCATCAGCATACCCAGCAAGCCCTTGTGTCCTTAAATGTATTTGAAGACACTGATTTTATGGTGCAGCTGTCCAATCAACTGACAATGCGAACCCTATAATTGCTACGAGCCTGCTCGAAAGAGCAGGCTCTGCTTTTTACATATCGATTGCCGGATTCATATAGTATACATTCTTTTGATTCAACTTTTCCCGTAGCAGCTGCATGGCCTCGCCAAAGCGCTGGAAGTGCACGATTTCTCGTTCACGGAGGAATTTGATTACATTGTTCACATCCGGATCATCGCTCAGGCGCAGAATGTTGTCATAGGTGACTCTTGCCTTTTGTTCTGCTGCCAGGTCTTCTGTCAAGTCGGCAATGGGATCGCCCTTGACCTGCATGCTTGCTGCACTCCAGGGGAATCCGGATGCCGCTGTAGGATATACTCCTGTTGTGTGATCCACAAAATAGGGCGCAAACGCGGAGTCCTGGATTTGGGAATCTTTTAAATTTCTGGTGAGCTGATGAACAATTGCGCCAATCATCTCAAGATGCCCCAACTCTTCCGTGCCAATGTCGGTTAACAGACCCTTCAGCTCATCAAAGGGCATGCTGTACCGCTGAGAAAGGTACCGAAGGGAAGCGCCCAGCTCTCCATCCGGGCCGCCGTACTGGGAGATAATAATTGATGCCAGCCTGGGATTGGGCTTATCGATCTTCACCGGGTACTGCAGTTTCTTATCATAAATAAACATTCTCAATCCCTCCTGTTCTTCGCATATTCCCACGGCCACGGATCATCCAACCAGGTATATCCGTTTTCCATTTTGGACATGTGGTTCAGTGGACCGCATTCCTTCTCGTACTGTTCACGGGCCTGTGCATAAAGACGCTGAAAGACTCTAAAGACTTCCAAAGCTTCTTTATCATCTCGATGAGTATCCAGGTACAACGCCATTTCCTGCAGGGCAAATCCCATGGTTTGCAGCTCTGTCAAAGGCGTGACCGGCAGTTCATTCTTGTTGATCATGTCCATAAAAGGAAGATCCAGTCCCGGGAACAGGGTGCCCCGGACAACGCCGGTCCTGGCTTCATACCGGGCGGCATCTTCCATCTGGAACGGTACATAGGGGTTGGCCAGAGGCGCGGTGGCAGGTAGTCTGCCTAAGCCATAGTTCTGGCCTTGCTTTCTTGAATCCATACGGGTAACCTCCTGATATTGATTACCGGAACGTTCGTTCCGTGTCATACTATGTCATATCCTTGGATTCGGTTCAGCAAAGACGCCCATAAGCATACAGTAATTTGAGGTGGTGACTATGAGAAAGCGCAGCAGTTACATTTCCTTGATTCCTACATACGCGCTACTGATGGCCGTTTGTTTGGTGCTCACATGGATGACAAGCAAAGCCGTTACGGTGTGGTCCGAAAACCAGCCAATACCCTCCGGCAGATGTGTGGTGATTGATGCAGGCCACGGAGGTGTGGATGGAGGAACCACATCCTGCACCGGAATTTTAGAAAGCCAGTACAACTTGGAAATTGCATTACGACTAAATGATTTAATGCATCTTTTGGGCATCGAAACGGTTATGATCCGTACGGAAGATATATCCGTCTATACATCCGGTAATTCCATTGCCCAGAAGAAAATTTCTGACTTAAAAGAGCGTGTTAGAATTACCAATGAGATAGGGGAAGGGATCCTGATCAGCCTGCACCAGAATTATTTTGCCGACAGCCGCTACAGTGGTCCACAGGTTTTCTATGCGCCGACGCAAGGTAGTGTGGATCTTGCAAAACAATTGCAGAGCGAATTAAACCATAACTTATGTCCCGAAAGTAAACGCCAGGTAAAAAAAGCCAGCGGTATCTATTTAATGCAACATATTTCCACCACCGGGGTGCTGGTGGAGTGCGGATTTCTCTCTAACGTTCAGGAAGAAGCACTCTTGCGAACACCGGCATATCAGCAAAAACTGTGCTGTGTGCTGGCAACTGTTGCTAGTAACTATTTATACGGAAAAAATGCGGTTGCCTGATTGGAGAAATATTGCTATAATATCTGCATAGTACGGAAGGAGCTGTTTCCATGGGGAAGATGAAAACGGTATTTTATTGTACCAACTGCGGAAATGAAAGCCCGAAATGGCAGGGAAAATGTAGCGCCTGCGGTGCTTGGAATACCCTGGTAGAGCATGTTGAAAAGCCGCTCCCCGCCGGACAGGCAAGACATGCAGCGGCAGGAGTCGGCAGAGAGCCGCAAAAGCTGAAAGATGTAAGCACTGACACAGAAATCCGCTTCTCTACCGGTATTGGCGAATTGGACCGGGTGCTTGGTGGTGGCGCGGTAGAAGGAAGTTTGGTTTTGATCGGCGGCGCTCCCGGCATCGGTAAATCCACTTTGTTGCTGCAGATTTGCAACAGCCTCTGCGATGGCCGCAGCGTACTGTATGTATCCGGTGAGGAAAGTGAAAGACAGCTGAAATTACGGGCCGAACGCATCGGTGTGGCCCCAGAGGGACTCTATATTCTTTCCGAAACCAGTCTTTCCGATATTTTGGAAGCCGCCAATTCTCTGAAACCGGATATCATGATTGTGGATTCCATTCAGACCATGTACAACGAGCTCAACGATTCCACCCCCGGCAGCGTTTCCCAGGTGAAAGACTGCACCATGACTTTGATGCAGCTGTCAAAATCCCATGGGATGACTGTTTTTGTGGTAGGTCATATTAATAAAGACGGCGCGATTGCCGGCCCGAAAGTACTGGAACATATGGTCGACTGTGTGCTGTATTTTGAGGGTGATTCCAACTCATCTTATAGGCTGCTGCGCGGGGTGAAAAACCGATTTGGCTCCACCAACGAGATCGGCGTATTCGAAATGGCCGACAGGGGACTGGTTGAGGTCCCAAACCCCTCCCAGATGCTTTTGGAAGGGCGTCCTGAGGGAGCACCCGGTACTTGCGTTGCCTGTGTTATGGAGGGGACACGCCCGGTGCTGGCGGAGGTGCAGGCATTGGTTTCCAAGACGATGTTCAATGTGCCCCGCAGAACTGCTGACGGGTTCGATTTTAACAGGGCGGTTTTACTGATGGCTGTTGCTGAAAAGCGTGCGGATATGAAAATGAGCGCTTTCGATGCCTACATCAATGTGATCGGCGGTTTGCAGCTGGACGAGCCTGGCGCTGACCTTCCGGTTATACTTTCAATTGCTTCCTCTTATTATGAAAAAGCCATTGACAGCGAACTGGTTGCTATCGGCGAAGTAGGTTTGACCGGTGAGATCCGTTCTGTATCCCATATGAATCAGCGGCTTGCAGAGGTAGTACGGCTTGGCTTCAAAAAATGTATTATCCCGAAAAAAAGTTCTGAAAATCTTGATATTCCTAAGAATTTGACTGTATATCCTGTCAAAAACTTACGGGAGGCAATCGCTGTTGCATTATAAAAAAAGCCCCGGTTTTCCGGGGCTTTTTTTAAAAAATCATAAGTACAATTCTTAATCTTCTGAAAAATCCAGCTTTGAGATAGGATTTGCTTCTGCTGCGATCTTCAATTCAGTGTTTTCAATATGGGTATAGATCTGTGTGGTGTTTAGGTTTTCATGACCCAGCACCTCTTGCACAGTCTTAACATCCACGCCACCTGATAGCATCATAGTCGCAGCGGTGTGCCGCAGTTTGTGAGCGGAGAATTGACTTGCATCCAGACCTGCCTGCAAAAATGCTTTTTTCACCAATCGATGTACCGCTGTAACACTGATTCGGTTTCCGTCTCTGGACCCAAACAACGCCCGATTGTCTGTTAATACCTTCTTCTGTCTTACGGGCAGATAGGCATCAATTGCCTTCCGGCAGGATGTTCCAAAATAAACGAACCGTTCCTTGTTGCCCTTACCAATTACGCGAATACGATCCTCGTAAACATCTGTCAGGTTCAACCCAACCAGCTCGCTGCGCCGAATGCCACAATTCAAAAAGAGCATTAAAATCGCATAGTCGCGCTTTTCATTCGGCCCAGAAACTGCTTGTAAAAGTGCTGAAGATTGCTCCAAAGTAAGATATTTCGGCAAGCTTTTTCGCAACTTTGGATATTCCATATCCGCAACAGGGTTCTCCGTAAGCTGCTTTGTTCTGACTGTTAGATATTTATAAAAGGACTTAATTGCAGATAGTTTTCTTGCTCTGGATGTAGGTGAAATTCCGTAATCCGGGGAAGGGGAGTCCGGAGTAGGATTCCGGTCATTGGCCAAATAAGACAGAAAATCGAATATATCCGAGGTTGTGATATCGCGGATGAAGCGAATATCCACATCCTTGATGGGAATATCGTCCAAACAGGTATTCATAGGCATATCGTGGCGCATCAGCTTAATAAATCGCAGAAACATCCTTAGATCCAGATAGTATTCAGAGATAGTTTTTGGGGATTGCCCCTTAATTGTTTCGTGATAAGTTAGAAAATCCCGTAGAATCTGTGGGCAATCTGCATATTTCTTCATAAAAAGTCCTCCTGAACGGTGTTTTGGAAACGAACATTTGTTTGAACGAAAAGAGCATCGAATTATCAAGAAAATTCCGCAAGGGACTCAAGCAGGATCCGGATCAGTTTGTTTGATAAAATGAAAGCCATACATTTACAATTAAGCAGAGAATGATACAATATTTGCACGAAATCGTCAACTTGAACACGTGAGTCTTGCGGTAATGTTTGACGGTGAGATCGTGGGTGAAATCGTGTTCAAAAAGATTGATAGCAACCTGAAATGCTGCACCTTTGAATCTGTATGTACTCTGATGAGTATAAAAAATGAGACTATGGGACGATTGCGGAAATACAAGCTCTGAATTATGCATTTAATCAAGTGGGGATGAAAACAGTTTATGCTGATATGAAGAACACGCGAAGACGGCTTGTACCACAAAAGGTTGGATTCAGGGAAACCCATCGGGATGATACATTTATCTAATTACCATTGCGATAAGGACGCCTGGAACAGGCCTGCGATGGAATAAACCTTGTATTACATATATTATAGCACAAGTATCCTGCGAACGCAACAAAATTTTTATTTTGTTGCGTTTGTTTTGTTTTGGGATTCTCTTTTAGGAGGTTATGTTATGAAATATAATAAGAAATTTATAAGAGGCATAACCTCCTTTTTATTTGTCATTACATCATTTACTGTGTTCTTATCTGTATTTGCCGTTTCCGTTAGTGCTTTAGAAAGTATTGATACTTCCCATATTAAAATTGCCCAGTATCTTACTTGGGATTTTCAAGATTCTGCATATGTTGAAGCATATCCTAACAATGGTTCATTGGAATTTACAAATCACATTTATACCAATACCACTCCCTTGTCGAATTATGATGCCATTACAAGGAATTATCGTATATCTTCTACGGAAGGCATGTTATTTCCACGTGGTAGAAATGTTAGATTGCTTTTTAATAATATTTTTGTTAGTGATTTGTTTTACCGTAGTGATGGTTTACACCAGTATATTACCAAGGTGTCTTTGGATTATCCAATTCAAATAGTTGTTGTATATAATAATGGTACCTTGGGTTATATCGAAGGTCAAATAGAAATGGCTTATGAGGCAAAAAGATTTAATATTTATACTGAATTTGTCCCTCAAGCTGATGTTGAAGAAATACATTTTAGTTTAAATAATGATGTTGCTAATGATAATTTTTATAAAACCGCTTTAAATAAGGGATATACTTTCGACGTTCATTCGTATGTCGGTGAAATTGATGATAGTTCGTTTACTATTCAATATGAACAACAAAGCGAAGAAAGCGCTTTATTGGAAGATGTGCTTGATAATCAGGAAGAGTTGCCCGGGGAAATTGGTGAAGAAATTCAAGATATAATTGACAATGAGAAACAGGAAGCTGAGGGTGAAGGCAATAAATTTGTCGATCAGATTCTGGACGCTCTTCCTGATCCGTCAACGGAAGTTCTCGGTGCCCTTAAGTCGTTGACTGATTCTACTGCTTATAATGGTACAGATGCAGTGTTGCCGGTTCCGGCGATTGTATTGCCAGGTATTGACGGGCTTTTCCCAGAAACAGAAATTTGGGGCGGTGCTAATCTAGATTTTGGGGAATATGTCGGTATGCTCCCCCCTGCCCTTGTGACGCTTGTCCAAAGCCTTTTCACGATTGCGATAGTGATTTATTGTGTCTATGAATTAAAGGGCATTATAAGCTATTGCTTGACGTTGAAGGAAAGTAAAGGGGGTTAATCAAATGGGTGATGTTGTAAAATGGGGCTTGCTTGTTGCTGGTATTATTTTGCTGATAGCAATGATTGCCGAACTTCCCTTTTTGGAGTTTATGAACCTCGATGAGCTCGTTGTTGCAGTTTCAAATGTGGTAGAGATCTGCGCCGGTGTTTTCAGGTTTGCCCGTGGTCTGATAAATAACTTCCTTACTCCGTTTGGTCGTACTGCTGCAACTGGTCTTATTTTTTGGATTATATGCAAACCTTTTATCCTGCAGGCCATCCAGTACATTGTTATGGTGTACCACTACATTTTTAAGTGAGGGGGTAAATTTGTATGTCTAGGCCTTCTATTCCTCATTGTAAGGACTGTAAGCATTTGCGCGATAGTCGTTCTTGGGGTAGTCAATATGCTAAGTGGGAATGTTGCTATCCCGGCCTGCGTCGATATTCTCGTATTTCTTCGCAGGAAGTCCGTACCTGTCCTGTGTGGTGTCCTCTTCGCTTGGCTGGGTATCGTAAAGCATATTAATAACCGGCTCTGCAGGAATCGTGCATTTATTTTCCGGATTGAAATTTTTGCATGATTCTCGGCCGAAAATTATGCATTTATCCCGGCTATCGTGTAATTATCCTTCAGACAAGGTTTTTGCTTAATTTCTCTGCAGGTGTATCGTGCATAAACGCCTGGCTTCTTTTTTGTATTCCGATGCCTGCGCAGCAGGCAAAAGTCCCAGTCACGCGCACGAAGTGGAAAGTGCGTGACGGGACTTTATTTTATTTCTTCGTTTTGGGGTCCTGTGAGGCTGTCTAGGGCCGATTCTGTGATGGAACGGGTATGGATGACTTTATATCCAACACTTGTCAGAATCTGATCTACAAAGGCGTCACGGTCTTGTCTGTCCTTCTGCTCATGGGAATTATCGTCCAGTTCCAGAACTGCTTTGATTCGCAGATCCTTGTCGCAGATCACAAAGTCTACATGTTTTGCTTGGACTTTGAAGAACAGTGATTTGTAGTCCTTCTCCCCTTTTCTGGGTTCGATGATATCCAGTAGTCGCACCTTGGGGCAGATGATCAGATTTTTTTCTGTGGCAATCTTGCGGAGTGTCATATATTCCCTATATTCGTTTTTGGTCAATAAATATTTCCGCTGATAGCTTTGGGAATAGTCGGTCTTTGGGTCTGCTTTTTCTTCGGAATTACTCCCCTGCTGTGGCTTTTGGATTCTATAAAGTTTGAATGCTAAGATAATAACGGCTAGGACAATAATCCATATCCAATCCATATTATTTCCCCCGCTTCTTTGTTTTGCTGTGTCCGTAGGGCATTCCCTCTGGTAGCCCTAGAATATAATCTGCAGATACATTGTAGTAAATGCATAGTTCTCTTAGTCTTTCAATGGGTAATGGCCTGTGTCCATTTTCATATTTAGCATAATAGCTCTGTCCTGTTTTTAGTAGGTTAGCAATCTCTGTTTGGCTTTTGTCTGCATCAATTCGTAAATTTTTGATACGTTCATAGTATTCCATTGTGTTACCTCCTTGTGCTCTTTGCACAAAGATATCACATGTGGCCTATTTTGTGCTTGACTTAGGCCACTTATGGCCTTATATTATTTACAAGGTCATTTCTGGCCTGTCCCATACAAAGAATGATGATGAAAGGATGTATGTATTATGTGGGAAATTATCGGTTTTGAAACGCAGGAAAATGACGCAGGCGAAATTACCGCCTATACTGTCCATGCTGTCAAGGCATATCGTGAAGGCCAGGGCACCGGCAAGCGCGGTAAGCGTATTTGGTATCGTGCTTCTGAGCAGGGATACCGCCCCAAGGTCGGCGAAA
The DNA here is from genome assembly GCA_045590835.1 of Faecousia sp. Classification (GTDB taxonomy): domain Bacteria; phylum Bacillota; class Clostridia; order Oscillospirales; family Oscillospiraceae; genus Faecousia. Next base: position 39,921 of record JAZNRW010000046.1, on the reverse strand, counting down.
AGGTCGTCATTGAGGTTGAGGTGCGCGGTAAGTATGAAGTCGTGACGGACATTTACCCCGCATGAGTAAGTATAAGGAATTGGGTGCCAGGTGTTCAAAGCTGCTGGATACCATGGCGAATGATCCCGAGCGGCCCGCGTGGCAGCTTGAGCTAGTCCGTATTACTCTTGAAAGTCTTTCCACAGCTGCTATCCTTCAGCAGGCTCATAAAAAGACAAATAAGAGTTATGCGCAGCTGCTTACTAAGGTTGAAAGTCTGGAACATAGATATTCAGACTTGCTGTACCAGTTATCCAGTATGAAAAATGACTGACGAGTGTCGCGATGAAAGGGGGAAATAAGCCCCATGTGGGGGGGCAGGGGGGGCGCAGCCCCCTGCCCCCAGTGGGGCACTTGACTCCTTAACATTTTGCGGGAAGGTGCCTATCATGTTCGATACGGGAATTGTGCTGCCAACATACCGGATTTTTCGATTTAAGGGCAGCATTTACAAGATTGTAAAAAATAAACGTACTGCTCCGTATGTGTTTCACGGTCAGGCAAGAAGTAAGGATCCAAAGCATGAGACAAAATTGGATTCTTCTATATCCAGAACAAAAAGACTTGTGCTTGAAAAAGCTTTATGTAATGACTGGGAATATTTCTGCACTTTTACGTTATCCAAGGAAAAGTATGATCGGTTCGATTTGGATAAATTTCATAAGGATTTTACCCAATGGATTCGAGACCAACGTAAAAAAGGTTTTGTAATTAAATACTTGCTTGTTCCGGAGCTCCATAAGGACGGTGCTTGGCATATGCACGGACTTATGAGCGGTATAGGGTCTCAGTTGGTGTCTTTCAAAGATGAGCGGAAAAGAGGATGTATTGTCCCGTCAAAGCTTGTGAATAACGGTTTTTTTGATTGGCCTGCATATCGTAATAAGTTTGGTTTTTGCTCTTTGGCACATGTCAGGAGCTCTGTAGCGGTTTCCTTTTATGTGCTTAAGTATATTAGCAAGGATATTTCTGATTCATCGGTAGCAGTTGGAAAACATTCTCACTTTTCCAGTAAACCCTTAAATCATAGTTCTTTGCATGCTGAAATATATTCCTGCTCTGCATACTTGGATAGCTTTTTGGAGAATCATTATCAGTTTTGTAGTACTGGAATGACAAAGGTAAAAGATAATTTGGACTGGACTTTCGGTTTGGAATATGTGAATTTTGAACCTCTGTTTGATCCTGATCAGATAGAGGATGAAGAGAAATATTGCGATAAAGTGCATGAGATCATGCAATTAAGTTTCGATGATTTTCCGGTGTAGCGCTTGCCGGTTATCATAAAATCTAAGAAGGGAGAAAATGCTATGGAGACTACTGCTGTAAATGTGTCTGAGATTATCACTACCGTCACTGGTATGTTCTCTGACTTCTCTGTTACGAACCTGCTGCTTTTCGTCGGTGCCGGTGTTGGTATCGCAGCTGCGTTGGTTCTTGCTTGGTTCGGTGTTCGTTACCTGACCAGAAAGCTTATGGCCGCCCTGAAAAAGGGTCGTCTGTAAGCTACACTTTGCGGGGGGTGGGGGTTCTCACCTCCCATATTTTTATTATGAGGTGTTTATATGGCTGAATATATGGAACCTGAATTGGGTCTAAGAAATGTGCCTGATATTGTACGCGCCCGTATGATGAAGGCTGATGATGGTTTCCCTTATGGTGGACTTTGGGTGTTTACAGGCGCGCAGGGCTCTGGTAAGACGCTTTTGTTGATGCACATGGTACGAACGATTCACGCGGCATATCCTAAAGCTTTGATAGTTACGAACATTAGTGTGTTTGGTATTCCGTGTATTCCGTATGAGGGTATCGCTGATTTCGATAAGTATGTGAATGGGGCTGACGGTGTTATTTTCATTATTGATGAGATTCAAGCCCTGTTTAACTCGTTGGAAAGTGCGAAAATGCCCTTGTCGCAAGTTACAGTTTGGTGTCAGAACAGAAAAAACCGCCGTCTGATCCTCGGCACTACTCAGCGCTATACCCGTATGGCAAAGCCTGTTCGTGAACAAGTAACTTGGCATTACGAATGTCGACGACCGTTGTTGCTTGTGTTATACCGGTATCGTGTTTTGGACGGTGCTAAATATGACGATGCTGGTAAGTATATTCTTGACGAAGATGAAAAGACTCCCCAGTATCGTATTTACTGTCCTGCTTTGGCAAGCATGACAATGTACAATACTTTGGAAGTCGTTAAACGAATTGAAGAAAAGGGGGATTAAAAATGCAAATTGTTGCAGTGACCTTTGGTCAGTTTTTGCCTTATGTTTTTGTTCTTTGTTGCGTCGGCATTGTGTGGGATAAGGTTATTACTGCGTTTAGGGGTGGTCGCCTGTGACGCAATACACTGATTATGGCAGTATCCCGCAAGCCGTGCGTGATCTTGTAGCAAATAAAATCAGCCTGCTGGATAGTTATATCCTGATGCAGACTGGTGAATATCAATATACGGCTTTGGTGAATAAACCGGCTTTGGGATGTAAGCAATATGTCATCCAGCGCGGTAATAACTATGGGTTGTTTACTGTAAAGGAAAGTCCCGGCGTATGGGACTACACTGTTACCAATGAATATTATTGCTATAGTAATGTTGGCTATGGTGCTGCTCTTTCCCTGCCGGTTACAGATCTTAGCATTGCGCATGCGACTGTTATTGTCTCTTGTGCGCTTATGCTTGCTATTGTCTTTAAGGGGGTGCTTTTTCCATGCCTGAAAAAACGATGAAACATAACAAAAGGATTATTTTGTTGCGTTAATTGTAGCAGATATTATGTGGTATGTCAATAATGATTAAGGTCTACCCTTTTTAGATAGCCCCTATTTATTTATAATAATCGATTCACACAGGGACAAGCTGATTATTTAATAGCTCTTTACATTTTGCTTATTTAACGTTAGAATAATTAGTAGTAAACTCTTCTAGGAGGAATGCATATATGACTACACATCGAATTGGTGTTTTAACAAGCGGCGGCGACGCGCCTGGTATGAACGCGGCTGTTCGTGCCGTTGTACGTACATGCCTGTATCACGGCATTGAAGTATACGGTATTCGTCGTGGCTGGAATGGCTTAATCCATGGTGATGTGATCAAAATGGACGCTAACAGCGTTTCCCGTACCATAAACCGGGGTGGCACGATCCTATACACCGCCCGCAGTAAGGAATTTATGACAGAAGAAGGCCAAAAAAGAGCAGTTTCTACCTGTAAATTCCTTGGTTTAGACAGCATAATCGCCATTGGCGGCGACGGCACCTTCCGTGGCGCCCGTGCCCTTTCCAAATACGGCATTAATGTTATCTGTATCCCGGCTACTATTGACAATGACATCAGCTGCACTAACTACTCCATTGGTTTTGACACGGCCGCAAATACCGCCATTGAATGCATCGATAAGTTGCGCGATACCATGCAATCCCATGAGCGCTGCTCCGTGGTGGAGGTTATGGGCCGCAATGCAGGCTTTTTGGCTATGTATGTCGGTCTGGCAGTTGGCGCCACAGCCGTTCTGGTACCCGAAAAAGAGATCGACTTTGAAAATGACGTGATTGAAAAGCTACGCCAAGCAAGACTTCACGGCTTCACCCACTACATGATCGTAGTGGCAGAGGGTGCCGGCAACGCCAATGACATTGCGCAAAAGATTCGCGAGTCCATTGATCTGGACCCCCGTGTGACTGTTCTGGGTCATATTCAACGAGGCGGCTCCCCTACCGGCCGTGACCGTGTGAATGCAACGAAGATGGGCTATATGGCTGTAGAGCTCCTGCTTGCCGGTAAAACCAACCGTATTGTCTGCACCCATCATGGCTGTTACACAGATGTGGACATCGACGAAGGTCTTGCCATGACAAAGGATATCCAAAAGTTAGAGATCGATCTTTTGGCAGCAATGACCGGCTATCACAATAAATAAGAAAAGGTCTGACGAACATCGTTTCGTCAGACCTTTTTATGCTTTGGGATGGCACTTTTCGTAAACAGACTTAATCTTTTGATTGATTAAATGGGTGTACATCTGGGTAGAAGAAATATCGCAGTGGCCCATCAGCTCCTGCAGAGAGCCAAGATCCGCGCCGTTTTCCAACAAATGCACAGCAAAGCTGTGGCGTAAGGTGTGGGGCGTGATTTCTTTGTCAATGTGAGCAGTTGTCTGGTAGTGTTTTAAAATCTTCCAGAAACCCTGACGGCTCATCCTGAGACCATTGACATTTACAAATAAAGCAGCTTCATCAGAGGAAGCCAGCATCCCCTCCCGCACATCGCGGATATACACGGTCAACGCCCGCAAGGCTGCAGGATACAGCGGAATAGCGCGGCTTTTCTTCGCGGTGTTGCATTTAATGATCCCCAACTCGAGATTAACATCGTCCAGATCCAGATCGATCAGCTCGCTGACCCTGATGCCTGTGGCGTACATAACCTCAAGCATCGCCTTGTCGCGGAATCCCTTTGCGTCTACACAAACAGGCTGGGAAAGCAGCAGCTCGATCTCGCGACCGGTGAGAATTTGCGGAAGCTTCTTCTCTCCCCTATTGATGTGAATATCCGTAACCGGTGTTTTCTCACAAAAACCGGAAGACATGAGATACGCGTAAAAATTCTTAAGACTTGCCAATGTTCTGGAGACAGTTGCGGCGGATCTTCCTTCGGATTCCATTTCGTGTAGGTAGTCGCTGATATTCAGTTGTGTGGCATCTATCACGTCCATTTTCGCCTGATTCTGCAGCCAATCAGAGAATTGTCTGATATCACGCATGTAGGAGGAAATGGTGTTGGCAGACGCCTGTTTTACCTTTGTCAGGTAATTCTCGTAGGCTTTGATCAAATCCAACATGAATATGCGAACCTTTCTTCTATAGATATGGAATGAGTTGCTGAACAAATGGTGCAATTATATATGCGTCCAAATACGAAACAAAAGCGATTGCCAGGGCTGCAAGCACAAACACACGCAAAGATCTTTGTTTCTGTTCCGTTATCTGCGAAAGCCATAAAAACCAGATGATGCAGACGGAGAAGACTCCAGAAAACATCATCAGCAATCTGACAAACCAGCCGGCATGTCCGTAAAAGCAAATCAGCAGAACGGAAGAAAACCCAAAACTGATCGCCTTAAAAAAAGCAATAGGAAACAAAATTATAACTGAGCCGTAGAATGCAAGTACACTAAGTAACAACGGTAACAATGAAACAAACAGAATTTGCCAAATCGATGGTTCAATTATGGGTATAAATGAAATCGTTGTAGAAATTCTTGCAGCCGTCATTGTTCCGATGGTCAACCCAGCAAGCCAAAAAAATGCAAGCAAAGCAACGCGTAACCTGCACCCTATATGCATAATATGAAACCGATTGCTAGTATACAATTTGCAACCTGCCTCCCCTTCTGATTGTAACAAAAAGACGCAGCAACAGGCGGCAAACATAATATTTCGGCAAAAAAACACTAAATTTTGACTTTGCTTGAATACTATACACCAAAACGTCGCTGAGTTCAAGTAAAAAATGAATATTTTTCCTATTTTTGTGGATTATGCCAATTTTTATGTAAACATCATTATGTCAACCTTTATGCATAATAGCGCATATTTATCCATAATTATTTCAACGCACCAAGATGTTGCGTAGGCAGAATACCACCAAGCACTAGATGTTGATTTTGCATAATTTCCTTCATTTTTAGTAGACAAAGTTCTTGTACTACCCTTGTTATCAATTTTGTACAACATTCTTCATTTCCATTTCCGTTTTCCGGGGCTCTTTCCTTTTGACTTGATTCCGCATGCTATCAAACAGCCCAGCATTGAACACAGGATTCCCGTAAAAATATTCCCCATACTTGTCTGATACGCTGTAACAGAAATAATCAAAAGTACCAGCGCATATCCCGCCGCTATAATGGCGCCTTTTGCTAACTTTTGCTTATCTGTTTTGCTCACTCCAATAATACAGCCGGCAGCAGATGATAGCACCCATATTACTTTGTTGAAAATCCCAGTACTAACTTCCGCAATTTTTTCTGCTGAAATCGCAAAGCTCAGAAGTAACGCAAATGCAATTGTAATGATGACCGCCCCTGCTATCCCGATCGCAATTCTCACCCCACATGACACTTCTGCGCGCTTTGCTTTTCTTATTGAACCCATAGTCCCCTCCCCTTTCTGGTCTATCGTATTCGATAGAAGGCAAAAAAATACCGGAGACAGAATCGAATCTGTCTCCGGCGGGAGCGACTTATTTCTTGGATATCTGCGTCATCATAGCATCCAGAAGCTTGCGGGCAGAATCCGCGTCCTTGGAAACTGCAGTGTAGTAGAACTTTACCTTCGGTTCGGTTCCGGAGGGGCGTGCGATCACACTGCCTCTTTCCCCAAGAATAAACTCTAAGACATTGGACTTAGGCAACTCAATGGCATATTCTTTACCGGATTCCAAGTCCTTTGCCACACGGCTGCGATAATCCCGCACTTGGGTAACACGGACACCGCCAATGGTCTGCGGAACACTCTCACGCAGGTCAGACATCATCTTTGCCGCCTTTTCCATGGCATCAGCGCCGGTAAGTTCAATGCTCTGCACATGCGCTAAATAGTAGCCATAAGTTCTATACAAGTCGGCCAGAGCATCCAGGATCGTCTTGCCCTCCAGTTTCAAAGAGGCTGCCAGTTCGCACACGAGAACCGACGCAACAACAGCATCCTTATCCCGGGCATAGGTTCCCTTCAGATAGCCGCAGCTTTCTTCAAATCCGAAGAGAAAGCGGCTCTGCTGACCGATTTTCTCCAACTCCAGGATCTCACCGCCGATGTATTTGAAGCCGGTTAGAACAGCGTGCATATCCACACCGTAGTGTTCGGCAATTCGATCTGCCAAAGGTGAAGAAACAATGCTTCGTACCACAATAGCGCCGTCAGGAATGTCATTGCGTGCGGTACGTGCCTTAAGAATGTAATCCAGCAGCAGGCAGCCAAGTTCGTTGCCGGAAAGCTTTTGGAAGCCGCCATTACCGTCAGGAACGGCGATCGCCAATCGGTCAGCATCCGGATCGGTGCCCAATATCACATCGCAGGGAGCCTCAGAGGCCACCTTATAGCTTTCATTCAGTGCAGCATCTGTTTCCGGATTGGGATATTCGCAGGTCTTAAAATCACCGTCCGGTTCTTCCTGGCACTTGACAACGGTTATATTCACGCCAAGTCTGCCTAAAATCTCACGAACCGGCTCATTACCGGTGCCACATAGAGGTGTATAAACGATATTAAGACCGGAGGATCGGATCATATCCGGGTTAACTGCCTCAGCAAGTACGGTGGTATAGTACCGTTCCCAGACATCCCGCCCGATATAGGTGATCAAACCCTCTGCCATATACGCGTCAAAGGATTTGATTTCCGGAATAAAATAAGGAATATTGCTGATTTTTTCTGTAACCACCGCAGCCGGTTCATCGGTCATTTGGCACCCATCAGGGCCATAGCATTTAACGCCGTTGTAGGCGCCTGCATTGTGGCTGGCGGAAATAACAATGCCGCAGCCGCAACCAAGCTCACGAACCGCATAGGATAGCATAGGTGTCGGCGCAAGGCGGTCATAAAGCCAGGTGTGGATCCCAGCCTCGGCAAAAGCTACCGCGCAGACCTCCGCAAACAGCTGAGAATTATGGCGGGAGTCATATCCGATTGCTGCTTTCTTAGGAAGATTCGTAGAGGCAAGCCATGCAGCCATGCCCTGCGCAGCGCGACGAACTGTGTAACAGTTGAGGCGGTTGCTACCTGCGCCCATGATTCCGCGCATGCCGGCAGTACCAAACTGTAAATCACTGCCAAAACGGCTTTTGAGCTCATCCTCGTTATCCCGCAAACTTGCTAACTCTTTTTGCACATCAACGGGCAAGCCGGCATTACACCATATATTGTAGTTTTCCAAATAATCCATTCATACCCTCCATATCATAAAAAAACAGCTCAAAAAGTATTTTGAGCTGTTTCTATCTTTAAACTTCGGTGTCATCTACTGCAATGTCGGCGCGTCTTTCCTGCGCCTCGATTAGTGCGCGGAACTTAGAACGAGTGTCACGAACATCCTCCAGGGACATTGCAACAGCTTCCTCTGTGCGACGCAGAGCATCGTCCATGTAATCGTTGCTGGCCTTCCGCAGCTCAGCCATACGGGTCTTGGTCTGCAGAACCATTTCCTGGCACTGACGCTTGGCTTCTTGATAGATAGCCTCTTCAGCAATCATGGCATTAGCCTGATCCTGTGCCTGACGGATGAGGGTCTCGGCTTCACGGCGTGCCTGACCAATCAGTTCATTGCGGGACTCCACAATGGTGCGGGACTGCTTCAGTTCCACAGGCAGCTGGGCGATGATTTCGTCCAACATATCCAGAACCTTATCCCGCTCCAAAATGCACTTATCTGCGCCCAGAGGCAGCGCCCGCGCATCCTGCACCATATCATACAACGCAGAGATGATATCTTCGATGTTCTGTTCGTTCATTGTCTGTTTCCTCCTTGACGTACATCAGCGATTCGCTGTTTAAATACAGGAATAATTTGTTTCGGCAAAAATTCCGAAAGGTCTACATCATAATTTGCCAGTTCCTTGACCGTGCTTGAGCTAAGATACATATATTGGTGCTCTGCCGTCAGGAACATTGTATCCAGCCCGGGGTTGATCTTATGATTGATAATGGCCATCTGAAATTCATTTTCAAAGTCGGAGCCGGCTCGCAGACCCTTTACGATCACGCAACTGCCCTTCTTACGGGCATATTCAGCCAGAAGCTCCTCCGATGCATCCACTTCCACATTGGAAAGATCACTGGTCACATCCAGAATCATCTGCACTCTTTCTGCCTGTGTAAACAGAGGGGTTTTGGTGCCATTGACCATAACACAGACAATCAGACGATCAAAAATATTGGCCGCTCTGCGGATGATATTCAAATGTCCGCTGGTGATCGGGTCAAAACTGCCCGGGTAAATGGCAATTTTCATAGTCGCCTCATTGTTATCCGTCTTTGCGATAGATGGTTAAAATCGTTTTGCCGTATTTATAGTCTTTTGAGCGGGTATACCCCGGAAAATCCCATGGTAACTCTTTCCCCAACGGGCGCTCTGCAACTATTATACCACCAGATTGTAAAATGTCAATTTCTGTTATCAATTTTAGTGAATTTTCCAAAAAAACTTCCGCATATGGGGGGTCAAGAAAGATTATGTCGAAGAATTCCCTGCAGTTTTTCAGGTAATTCTGGTAGTCAGACCGCACTACTTTGGCGAAATCTTCCAATTTTGTCCGTTTCAGGTTCTCCCGGATCAGCTTGCAGGCATCCTCACGTTCATCAATGAAAACTGCAGATTTTGCGCCTCTGCTCAACGCTTCAATTCCCAATTGGCCGGTACCACCAAACAGATCCAGCACCCTTGCTGTAGGAATCTCAAACTGTATAATACTGAACAGCGCCTCTTTTACCCGGTCTGCTGTGGGGCGGGTAGCCAAGCCGTCCGGTGTTTTCAGCACAACTCCCCGTGCTTTTCCTGTAATAACGCGCATAGCTCCCCTACCCTTCTTTATCTGTGTGAAAATGACTGTACACCGCGTTGGCTGCATCTGCCGGCAAAATTCGTTGTAATTCACTAATCGACGCCTGCCTGATCCCGGTGATGGATTTAAAAGTTTTCAGCAGCTCCTGCTTTCGCTTTGGTCCAATACCGGCAATGGTATCCAATTCTGAATACCGCAGTCGCTTACTACGGAGCTTTTTGTGATATGTGATGGCGAACCGATGGGTTTCCTCCTGAATGCTTCCTATCAGTGAGAATACGGATTGCTGGGTATTGATCCCGATTTCCATACCATCCGGCGTCACCAGCGCCCGTGTACGGTGCCGATCATCCTTAACCATTCCAAATACCGGAATGGCGAGGTTGTAGTGCTGTAAGACTCGCAGCGCTGTCTGGGCGTGCACAACGCCGCCGTCGATCAGTAACAGATCCGGGGTCTTATCAAAACCCGCATCCCCATTACAATAGTGACCAAAACGCCGCATCAAAATCTGCTCCATGGACGCATAATCATCCTGACTATTAAGGTCGCGAATGGCAAATCGTTTGTACTCACTTCTCTTGGGTTTCCCATTTGAAAAAACAACCATACTGGCAACCATGTCCGTTCCTGACAGATTGGAGATATCATAGGATTCTATTCTGTCAATGTCCGAAAGTCCCAGCATCTTTTCCAAAAGGCGCAGGCTCGCCAGGTGTTTTTCCTCCTTGGTGGTAATCCGATCCAGTTCCTCCTTCGCGTTGATCTGCGCCAACTCCAGCAAGCGCAGGTTGTCACCCCGTTGAGGGATTCTGATCTTCGGCGTCCTCTGAAATTCCTTCTCCAGCAGTTGCTGCATTAGCTGCGCATCCTCCGGCAGGAAGGGCATCAAAATAGATTTGGGCGCATACCCACGGTTCAGATAGAACTGCATTATAAGGCTGGTGATAGCAGATTCCGGATCTTCAACAGCTTGCAAGATCTCGTAGTCTTTATCTAAAAGATTACCACCGGAAAAGTGCAGAACTGCAAAGCAGGCCTTTATATCGTTTTGGTAAAAACCGATCACGTCTGTGTCCGCCAAGGTACCTGCGGTGACCAACTGCTTTTGGCTCAACGCCTCCACAGCCTTCAATCGATCCCGCAAACCGGCGGCCAGTTCAAAATTCAAGTCCTCGGAAGCGGACAGCATCTGTTCTTTGATTTGGGCAGATACCTGTTTATAATTTCCCTGCAGCAGTTGCTTAGCTTGCTCCATTCTTAGTCGGTACTGTTCACAGGTTTGGATATCCTGACACCAGCCGTCACATTGGTTCATGTGATAGTTCAGGCACGGCCGTCCCTTTCCAATATCCCTGGGAAATTCCTTACTGCAGCCAGGAAGCTTCAATGTCAGCCGAATTGCCTCAAGAAGACTTTGGGTCACGCCGCGACTGCCGTACGGGCCATAATAGGATGCGCCGTCATCTGCGATCTTATTGACCATAGTGATCACCGGGTAAGCATCCTTCATATTCAGCCGCAGATAAGGATAGCCCTTATCGTCCTTCAGTAGAATATTGTATTTGGGCATATAGCGTTTGATAAAAGAGCACTCCAGCACCAGCGCCTCAAACTCTGATGCTGCCACGATCACATCAAAATGGTCGATCTTACTGACCATCATTCTGGTCTTTGGAGAATGCGCATGCGTATCCTGAAAATATTGACTGACACGATTCTTCAGTTTTTTTGCCTTGCCTACATAAATCACTGTGCCGGCCTTGTCCCGCATGATGTAAACGCCGGGCGCAAGAGGCAAAGCAGCAGCTTTTTCCTTTAATTCATTCAGTACCATCGGTTACTCCAAAAAGATCCGCCTCAATGCTGTGCTTGGCATTGAGGCGGCATGCGTTAAGTTTTAAATCAACAGACATCCCGCTGCAGCAAGATCTCAAGGGCATTTACAGCAGCCTCAGCATCAAAACCATCCGCGGACAGGATAACAGCTGCACCGGTGACCACACCCATAGACATAATTCCCAAAAGGCTCTTGGCATTCATTTTACGACTGCCGGATTCGATCCAGATATTGCAGTCAAATTCATTTGCCTTCTGCACAAAGTATGTAGCCTGCTTGTTATGCAGACCGGATTCACACCGAACAACGATTTCCTTATTGTACATAAAAACACTCCTTATTGTCGTGCTGGTCACACACGAACATAACTTCCGTATCTATGATATCAAATCTGCCGGAAAAGTCAACCGATTTCCAATGATTTTCCAATTCTTGGCAAGAAATCTCCATTTTAAGCAAACTCGGCAATGGTTACGCCGTCCTCTCCTTCCCCATATACGCCCAAACGGAATTTTTTAACATATTTGTTTTTCCGTAAAGATTGCTGGACTGCATTGCGGAGCGTACCTGTTCCCTTGCCATGGATGATTCGAACTGAGCTGAGATTGGCGCGCATAGCCTCGTCCAAATAGCGATCCAAAACGCAAATGGCCTCCACGGAATCCATTCCACGCAAATCGATCTCCGTAGCCATGGTGGACATTTTCATTTCCCGACCGGAATGCGCAGGGCGCGCCCCCTTCTGCTTGTAAGGATTTTCCTGTTCCAGCAGGTATACCTCCTCCGGCTTGGCATTCAGTTTCAAAATGCCCGCCTGAAGCTGATAGGTACCGTCTTTATGAATTGCGATCACGCTGGCCTTAGTGCCCAGCTTCAGCAGTTCCACGGTGTCACCGACCAGGATTCCCCGGGTGGGTTCCGGACGGATCTGCCTTGCCTGCGTGCTGCGAAGGCGGCTTTCCGCTTCGTTCAAACTCCGCCGAAGCTCTGCCTGACGCTGGTTGATCCCTTGTGTATCGGCGTTTTCGGACAGCTGCTTCTTGAGGAGTTTGATCTCCTCGGTTGCTGCATTGGCCGTCCGGCGGGCATCCTCAATAATTTCCTGTGCCTCCCGGCGGGCCTGCTCCATAGCCTTTTCCCGCTCTTTCTGCAGCTGTGCATTAAATTCCTCGCTCTGTTGTTTGATTTTTGCGGTTTCTTGGCGCAGCCGCTCCGCCTCAAGGCGGGCAGACTCCATCTGCTGGCGCTGCTGCTCCAGCTGGGAAAGTACATCTTCAAAGTCCTTATCACTCTGACTGACCAGGTCAGAGGCCTTCTTCAGAATGTTTTCAGATAATCCTAATTTCCTGGAGATAGCAAATGCATTGGATTTGCCGGGAATACCAATCAGGAGCTTATAGGTAGGCTGCAGGGTCTCCACGCTGAACTCGCAGGAGGCGTTGATCACATTGCTTGTCCGCATGGCGTACAGCTTCAGCTCTGCATAATGGGTGGTTGCCACAACACGGCTGCCCATTTGCCGGCAGAATTCAATCAAGGCAATGGCCAAAGCTGCACCCTCGGCAGGATCTGTTCCGGCGCCCAGCTCATCAAACAACACAAGTGTTCTATTGTCACACTGGGCCACAATATCCACAATAGTACGCATGTGGCTGGAGAAGGTGGACAGGCTCTGGGCGATAGATTGCTCATCGCCGATATCTGCAAGAATAGCATCAAATGTGGATAGGCAGCTGCCGTCTCCTGACGGGATATGCAGACCGCACTCAGCCATCAGCGTCAATAGTCCTATAGTCTTAAGGGTAACCGTTTTACCGCCGGTGTTTGGGCCGGTGATGATCATAGTGTCAAAGTCCGTACCCAGCCGCACAGAGATAGGAACCACTTTATCCGCAGCAATCAAGGGGTGTCTTGCATTGCGCAGTTCGATTTTACCGCTGTCGTTCATCACAGGCGCCCAGGCGCGCATCTTAAAGGCTAGCCTTGCCTTGGCAAAAATTACGTCCAGACGAACAAGCAGTGTCACATCGTCGCAGATGGCCTCCCGATAGGCAGCGGTCTCCGCAGACAATTCTGACAATATCCGCTCGATCTCCTTCTTCTCTTTCAGTTCCAGCTCCCGCAGGGCGTTATTGGCGTTGACCGCAGACATAGGTTCCACAAAATAGGTGGAGCCGGTAGCTGAAACATCGTGGACAAGACCGGGCACATCATTCTTGCATTCGCTTTTCACAGGAACTACATACCGGCCTTGTCGAATGGTGATGATCGGCTCCCGCAGATATTTGGAATAGGCCGGCGAAGAGATGATTTTTTGCAGACCGTCTTTGATCTTGGCGCTCTGGATCCGCATATGCCGGCGAATATCTGCCAATGCAGGTGATGCAGTATCAGCAATTTCCTCTTCCGAAAGAATCGCGCCGAAAATCCGTTCTTCCAGATATTTATTGGGTGTCAGCATACGAAACAGCGGCTGCAAAACCGTTTCCTGTTCGTCATCGCCTGCATACTCCGTTACATTCCTTGCGCAGCGCAATACGCCGCCGATAGACAGCAGTTCCTTTGGTTGCAGAACACCGCCCCGTTCTGCCCGGTCAAGAGAGGTTGTCACATCACTGACCTGAGAGAAATTGGGGTAGCCCTTCCGGGTGGCAAGGTTGCTGGCAGCGGTGGTTTCATCTAGCAGCGTCTGTACCTCCTCCAAATCGGAAATAGGTCCCAGACGCAAGCAGGCAGATTTGCCTTCAACACTGCCTGCGCAATCAGAAAGCAGCTGCAACACCTGGTCAAGTTCCAGTTTTACCAAGGATTTATCGTATAATTCAGACATGGTATTCTCCTGATTTATGGTAAGTAATGTTGGGGGATCCGTAATGTTTTATAGAAATCCAATGTTGAAAATCCCCGCTCCAGCTGGGTAGATAGGTAGGTTTCCGTCACAGATGACAGTTGTTCCAGTGTATCTGCGCCGGCTTGGAAGGAAAACAGCCGCTTGCCGTCGCAGCTGCAAATATACCGCATGGCATCTAAGACACCGGCTGTTACTGGCATACGGATTCCGGCGGACGTCCGGTCATAGCAGCTCACGCACTCCAGCCTACCTTCAGAAATATCAAAATGCTGGGGGTATGGATTTTCGCATTGATAGCAGCCCTGAAGGTCCGGCGTATAGCCGGCAAGGCAAGCGCCCCGCAGCTCGAAAACCGCCTTAACAAGGTTTTCTGGAACATCCAGTTTGGACAGGGCATGTAGGCAGTTGAGCACCAGCGACAGCAGCTCCGGATTGGGCAAGTCCTCTTGGCAGAGCAGCTCCGCTGCCTGGGCAAAATAGGTGCCCAGAGACAGCTTTTGCAGGTCTTTCCGCAGAGAGGTAAACAGCTCCACTGCGTGTGCTTCATTTATGGTATACATACCTCTGTACTCAAACAGGGTAAATTCTCCGAGTGCCAGCAGCTGGCACGGAGCAACCAGGGGACTATTTTTCCGCCGTAGTCCCCTGGCCTTCACTGTCAGTTTTCCATGGTTTGGCGTCAGCAGTGTCAGCAGCGCATCGGAATCTTTATAGGCTGTGACCCGTAACACCAGGCCTTGAATCGTCAGGTACATGGTTATTCTCCATTGCTTGCGCACGATGGTACAGCAGATAATACTCCGGAACACCTGTTTCCAGAAACATCTGCCAATAGTCATTGGAAGTCATATGCATCCCCTCCCCCTGTTAGGATAAACAGAGTAAGGAGAATTAGACAAGGAAATTATTCTCTGTAGCCGAAGTTCCGCACCAAAAAATCGCTGTCACGCCAGTTTTCCTTCACCTTGACCCAAGTGGTCAGGTACACCTTGGTGCCCATAAATCTCTCACAATCATTCCGGGCCATGGTGGAGATCTTCTTCAGCATAGCGCCCTGCTTGCCGATGATAATGCCCTTGTGGCTGGCTTTTTCACAGTAAATTGTGGCATCGATATCGATAATGCCGTTGTCCCGTTCAGAGAATTTGGTAATCTCCACCGCAGTACCGTGAGGAACCTCCCGGTCAAGGGTCCACAGCAGTTTTTCCCGGATGATTTCTGCCATTACCTGCCGTTCCGGCTGGTCGGTGGTAGTGTCCTCCGGGAACAGGAAGGGACTTTCAATGGCGTATTTTTTACATTCTGCCAGCAGTGCGTCCACCCCATCACCGCTTTTGGCGGAAATAGGAATGATGGCGCTGAATTCGGCAGCCTGCGCATATGCTGCGATCACTTCCAGAAGGATCTCTTTTTCCACTGTGTCGATCTTGTTGATCGCCAGAACCACAGGACATCTGCTGGACTGTAACTGTTCGATCAGCGCCTGCTCCTGAGGGCCGATGGACGCGATGGGCTCCACCAGCAAAATGGTCATATCCACATCCGCAATAGAACCGCGGGTCACGTTGACCATATAATCACCCAGTTTGGTTCTGGGTTTATGGAAGCCGGGAGTGTCCACAAACACAAATTGGGTATCTTCCTTCGTTACGATACCGCAGATCCGGTTTCGTGTGGTCTGTGGCTTGTTGGATACGATGGCAATTTTTTCCCCAACTAAATAGTTTGTCAAAGTGGACTTGCCCACATTAGGCCGTCCGGCAATGGTAATCATAGCAGTTTTGGTAGCCATGGTAATTTCTCCTTTGTGAATCAGTTCCTTTGCATTCTGGGGATGGAGGCTGCAATCTCCTCTTCCCGCTTGCGCATCTGTTCTTTCTGAGAGCCTTCGTCCAAATGGTCATATCCCAGTAGATGCAATATGGAGTGGATCGTCAGATAACCAACCTCTCTGCGGACAGAATGTCCGAATTCTTTCGCCTGCGCGATGGCCCGCTCCAGGCTGATGCACATATCACCCAGAGGGCACAGGCCGGTTTCCGGGTCTATGTACGATGACCAGTCAGCAGGCGGGTTGCCTGCTTCCAGCTGAAACATAGGGAAACTCAATACATCGGTTGGACGGTCTATCTGGCGTGTTGCCTGATTGATTCCGTGAATTCCCGTATCATTGGTCACAAGAACATTGATTTCGCATGGAATTGTGATATTTTCCGCAGCCAGCGTGGCTTCGATGCATTTACAGATGACCGATGAAACGGTAAATTGCTGCAGCGAAAACATATCAAACTTCATATTGATCTTCACAGACTTCATACTTTATCCCTTTCTTTTGTAGTGACCCTGAAACTGCTTGGATGCTTTGGGCGCTTCCGGTTTTTTCTCCGCTTTCTCATAGGCATTGATAATTTCCTGAACCAGGGCATGACGCACCACATCCGCAGCAGTCAGCCGGCAGATAGCAATATCCTTTACATTTTCCAGCACCCGGATCGCGTCCTTCAGGCCGGAGGATTTATCAGCAGGCAAGTCAATCTGCGTCACATCACCGGTAATTACGATCTTCGAGCCAAAACCAAGTCTAGTCAGAAACATTTTCATCTGTTCCCGGGTGGTATTCTGGGCTTCATCCAGAATGATAAAGCTGTCATCCAGTGTGCGGCCCCGCATGTATGCCAGAGGAGCGACTTCAATGGAGCCCCGCTCCTGATACTTTTGGAATGTTTCGGGCCCCAGCATCTCGTACAGGGCATCATAAAGGGGTCTGAGATAGGGATCTACCTTGTTTTGCAGATCACCGGGAAGGAAACCCAGCCGTTCACCGGCCTCCACAGCCGGACGGGTGAGAATGATCCGATTGACGGTTCTTGCCCGAAACGCAGCCACCGCCGCAGCGACAGCAAGATAGGTCTTACCGGTACCGGCAGGGCCAACGCCAAGCGTAATGGTGTTCTTGCCGATGGCCTTCATATAGTGCTGCTGGCCCACCGTTTTTGCTTTGATAGGCTTGCCCTTTGCGGTGATGCAGACCACGTCCTTTGCCATCTGGGCAACATAGTCCTCGTTACCCTCCTGCACCAAGGTGATCAGATACCGTACCCGCTGCTCATCGATGGTCTCCCCTTTGGCGGCCAGCGCCAGCAATCCTTCCAACGCCCGGACCGCCTGATCTGCAGCTTCCTCATTACCAGTGATTCGCAGTTCCGTATCTCGGTTAACAATCGTCACCTGCAATGCCTCTTCAATTCGCTTAATATTCTCGTCAAAAGAACCAAAGACGGCGATCAAGTCCTCTACCCGTTCGGAATTTACAATTCGTTCAGTCATTCTCTCCATGCTGATACATAATCTCCTCGTATTTGATCCGGCCGATCATCTCCCGACAGGTATACAACCCCCGCAGAATATAACAATCGGACATGTGTTGTACAGAATCATCGAAAGTCAGAATTTCTCCACCGATCATTTGGTCGCGCAAATAAGCCTGCGCAGCAGATGACATCCAGTGTGCATCCGTATCCGTTAACTGAGAAACCGGGTGCGTGTCATACCGGATCACCGTTGTGCAAACCAGTGAAACTGGAAGTCGAAAACCTCCCGGCAGACAGGCATATTCTTCCGAATATATTTTAGCACAACTACTATCGAAAATTCCACTATCTTTCTGCAAATTTATTAATTTTTTTCCCAAACGGAGGCTATAATAGCGCCTTATGGTATACGAATCGCTCCGGATCGTCGCTGGATACGGTAAAATCACCTGCAACGAACGGTTTGTCAGGGCCTGTATCTCCCCGGCTGCCTGGGATGCGGATACTGTCAAGCCGTTGTCGGTATAGCCAGATATGAGCACCTGTCCTTCCCTTACCGCCTGTCCGGGGCGGCACAGGGCCGTTCCGTTTGTTACATCACACTGTAAAACGATCCCATCTCTGGCAGCAACGATGCTGCTGACAGTTTTATCATCAGCAGGTTGCTCTTCCGTCTTACTTTTTTCGCGAACCTGGATACTGGCTGTGCAGCCCAATGTATTGACACCCACCCATTGCAGCTGTGGAATCTGCTCCAAAAGGTTGTTTTTCACCTGCTCACTGCGGACAAAATTCCGTGTAGTACCAAAGCGAATACCGCAGGTTTCTGCCGCCTCCAGAATCTGTCTAGTGGGAACGAAATGGTTTCCCTCTACCTTGATAAACAGAATTCTTGTTGGTAAATATACGCTGGCCACCAAAAGCAGTGTGACAAGTAGCAGAAGAACGGGTCTGAACAGTAGCTGCCGGCAGGCATTTATCACAGGATTGCCTGTCAAAAGCTTAACCTCCGCCCCTTTTTTTTCCGCAACCGCGCACAGCTGCGGCAATTTTTCATTTGGGCAACGCACCTGAACAGTAAATGGATCTACATAGCGAATATCCTTTAGCGGAATCTGCTGTGAGATTCTATTTAGCAGCGACGCACAATCGGCGCTGGTTATTGCAACGATCCGTGATTGGGTGTTTATTCGCATGGATTCCCCCTCCGAATCAGTTCAAGCGAATCGATAACTCCGGAAACTACCAGCTGCTCCCGGTTCATCTTGGAAAGTGTCAGCCGATCACCGAGAATTTTTATCTGGCCGAAGCCAACACCTACGATGACTTCCGAAAGAGAATAGCCGCTGATCCCGTCATGGTTTTCAATCAGCACCCGGTTTGTACCAAGTATTTCAATCAGCGGCCTTCCGGGTAACGGCTGGGCCTGCAAGTGTCTTCCGGCTAAATCCGTAAGTCTATGTCCTTTCGCCACCAACATCCCCTCCTTATGGAAAAGCGTATGTACTTTTCGTGCTGAAATGAACCAGATGGACATAGATTCTACCGAGGTGGTCATATGAGAAAGCAACCGGGTATATTGCAAAACTTTTTTGTACTGGTAGTGGTAGCAATTTTGATACTAGATGCAAGAACCACATCCTTAGGTGTAAAAGAGGGCATCAGTCTGTGCATGGAAGCAGTAATCCCCGCATTATTCCCGTTTCTGTTTCTATCGGGAATGCTAAACCGGATTCTGACAGGACATCCCATTCAATTTTTACGCCCATTGGGGAAGCTGTGCCGTATGCCACCCGGTTCGGAGGGAATCTTACTGGCAGGACTGATCGGCGGATATCCGGTAGGCGCAGCAATGATAAATCAAGCTTGTAAGGATGAAAGCTTGTCAAAAGAAGACGGCAGACGAATGTTGGGGTTTTGTAATCAGGCAGGGCCGGCATTTATATTTGGATTACTGGGACCTATGTTTGAAAACCCCGTCTACCCCTGGCTTATATGGGGATTGCTGATCATTTCCGCTGTGTTCACTGCAGTCCTACTGCCCGGAACCTCTGACAATATCTGTGCGGTAAACAAGCTTAAACCTATTACCGTAGCCGAATCCCTAACCAGCGCTATCCGTACCATGGCGACGGTTTGTGGTTGGGTGATCCTGTTTCGTGTCATTTTGGTGTTTATAAGGCGTTGGTTCTTGTGGTCATTTCCGGCGACAATGCAAATTTTGCTGTCAGGTCTTCTTGAGTTAAGCAACGGCTGCTGTTCTCTCGCGGATCTTGATATACCCGCTTTTTCCTTGATTCTGGCCGGGTGTATGCTATCCTTCGGCGGTGTTTGTGTAGGGATGCAGACATTATCCGTTTGTGTAGATTTGGAAACCGAACTGTATTTCCCGGGAAAACTTCTGCAGAGCTGCATCAATTGTCTGCTGAGCACCTTGCTCACACTGCTGATGCTTCCCAATGCTACTGAATTCATTCCATGGCAGTTGCCGGTTTTCGCGCTGACCGGCGCTGCCGGTACGGTAATCTTTCTGCACAGAAAAAAAGTTGTAGCATTCTGCGGGCGAATACTGTATAATAATGGCAGTTTCTATTTTGAGAGGGGTTAAAATATGCTGTTTCGCAAACGAATTCCCCGTTCCTGCACATATTGTGCCCACGGAACCGCAATGGGTACGGATCAAGTCCTATGCTGGAAGAAGGGCGCTGTTTCTGCCTTTTACGGCTGCAGAAAATTTCGATATGATCCCTGCAAACGAATCCCGCCTAAAATGAAGGCGCTGGACCTTGATAAATACGAAAATGAGGACTTTTCACTTTAATTAAGTTTTATCAGCTAAATAGTAGCAATTATACTTAATAAAAAATCCACGGCAGGCTCCAGCCTTGCCGTGGATTTTTATTACAATATTGCGGGAAACATCCAATTAAAGCGTATAGACACTATATGGAGTTGACCTTATTAGTTTTCCTTATTTTTGGCAGCTTTCCTTGCGGCCCGTTCTTTTGCTTTCTGTTCCTGCGCCTTCTTGGCAGCTTCCTTGGCAGCCTCTGCGGCTGTATCGTTGGTGGAAATTGCCCACTTTGCCAATTCAATACGGACCTGATCTGCGCCGGTCTCCATAACGAACTTATCGCCCTTCACATCCACAACAACGCCGGTAATGCCGCCGATGGTGGTAATACGGTCACCATTCTTCACAGAAGAACGCATATTTTCCGCTTCCTTCTTGCGCTTGTTCTCAGGCCGGATCAGCATAAAATAGAAAATTGCGATCATGGGAAGCAGCATAAGAAGCATAGAGCCAAGACCGCCAGTAGGTGTCGTTTCAGTCAAAAAATGTAACATAAGAAAACTCCTTCGTGTGTATTGTCGCGTATTATTATAGCATTGATTGCATAAAAAGCAAGGCAAATTTAGATTCTGCGGCTCAATTTTTCAGAATATTCACATCGAAACTGCTCAAATGTACCAGAATCCAATGCATTGCGGATGCGTTCCATCAGTTTATTGTAAAAATACAGATTATGCATAACGCACAAGCGCATTGCCAGCATTTCCTCAGCCACAAACAGATGGCGGATGTAAGCTCTTGAATACCGGCGGCACACAGGGCAATCGCATTGGCTGTCAATGGGATTCAGATCTTTGGCATATTTGGCATTTTTTAGGTTAATTGCGCCTTCCCAGGTAAACAGCCGGGCATGGCGCGCATTCCGGGCAGGCATCACGCAGTCGAAGAAGTCAACGCCACGGGCTACCCCCTCAATTATGTTGGTAGGTGTTCCCACACCCATCAGGTAACGGGTCTTGTCGGCGGGCATATGGGGTTCAACCGCCTCGATAATATCATACATTTCTTCAGCCGTCTCACCCACTGCCAGACCACCGATGGCGTAGCCAGGTAAATCCAGCTCTGCGATCCGCTTCATGTGATCCACACGAATGTCAGCATAGGTGCCGCCCTGATTGATACCCCACAGCATCTGCTGGGGATTTACAGTATCCGGCAGCGCATTCAGGCGGGCATTTTCTGCCTTGCAGCGCTCCAGCCAGCGAAAGGTGCGATCCACGCTCTGCTTCACATACTCTCTGGGCGCTGGGTTTTCAATGCACTCATCAAAGGCCATGCAAATATCCGATCCCAGATTGGACTGGATCTGCATACTCTCCTCCGGCCCCATAAAGATCTTATGCCCGTCAATATGGGAGGCAAAGGTGACGCCTTCTTCCTTAATTTTCCGCAAGGATGCCAGACTAAATACTTGAAATCCACCGGAATCTGTTAGGATCGGACCATCCCAGGTCATAAACTTATGCAGACCGCCGCATTCTTTCACCAATTGATCACCGGGACGTAGGTGTAAATGATAAGTATTGCTCAGCTCCACCTGACAGCCGATATCTTTTAGATCTTTGGCGCTGAGCGCGCCTTTAATGGCACCTTGGGTGCCAACATTCATAAACACAGGGGTCTGGACTGTTCCGTGGGCGCAGGTAAATTCGCCCCGGCGGGCCTTCCCTTCTGTTTTCATCAGTTTGAACATAGGATTCTCCAGTCTTATAGAATTGTCATGGCATCACCAAAGGAGAAGAACCGATACCGCTCCCTGACAGCTTCCTCATAGGCAGCCAGAACAGGCTCTCTTCCGGCAAAAGCTGACACCAGCATCACCAGTGTACTCTCCGGCAGATGGAAATTGGTAATGAGTCCATCCATAGCCTTAAAAATGTAGCCGGGATAGATGAAAATATCCGTCCACTTGGACTTAGCTTCGAAGGTACCGTCGTCGTTTACAAGGGATTCCAGTGTTCTGCAGGAGGTAGTACCCACACAGATCACCCGACCGCCATTTGCTTTTGTCTGATTGAGAATAGCCGAAGTCTCTTCACTGATCATACACAGTTCGCTATGCATATGGTGATCAGAGATATCCTCTGCCTTTACCGGGCGGAAAGTACCCAGACCAACATGCAGCGTCACAAACGCCGTCTTTATACCTTTTGCGCGAATGGCATCCAGCAGGTCGTTTGTAAAATGCAGGCCGGCTGTGGGTGCTGCAGCAGAACCAACCTCTCTGGAATATACGGTTTGATACCGTTCCTGATCCTGCAGCTCTGCCTTAATATAGGGTGGCAGAGGCATCTTGCCCAGCCGTTCCAAAACCTCTAAAAAGATTCCCTCATAGCGGAACTGCACCACCCGGTTGCCGTCCTCCAGAACCTCTAGTACAGTTGCGGTCAACTCTCCATCGCCAAAAAGCACCTCTTGACCCGCCTGAAGCTTTCTGCCGGGCTTTGCCAGGCATTCCCACTTCTTATCCCCCAAATCACGCAGCAGCAACAGTTCTACCGCTCCGCCTGTGGGGCGGCTTCCCAAAAGTCTTGCAGGAAGCACCCGGGAGTCATTCATTACCAGGCAGTCGCCCGGATTCAGATGTTCCACAATATCGTAAAAATGCCGGTGACTGATTGCTCCTGTTTCCTTGTCCAGCACCAGCAGTCGGGAGGTATCCCGCTGCTCCAGGGGTGTCTGTGCAATCAATTCCTCCGGTAGATCATACCAAAAATCATGGGTTTTCAAGTAAATACCCTCCAAATTCAGAGCTTTCTATCTTTCGCCCATAAATTATAGACTATTTTTCCTACTTTTGCAACACGCAAATACGAAATCAGCTGCATAGATTGGCATGGAGGTGTCTATCTATGGAAAACCCTTTGTTTACCGGGGCATGCACAGCTCTGGTTACGCCGTTTCTGGACGGAAAGCTGAACTATCCGATGGCAGAACTTCTCCTGCGTCGGCAAATTTCTGCCGGTGTAGAGGCCGTTGTGCTGGCAGGAACAACCGGTGAATCCCCTACACTATCCGATGAAGAAAAGCTGGAATTATTCAGAAGGTGTAAAATCTACGCAGGAAGCAGTTGTAAGATCATCGCCGGAACCGGTTCAAACAGCACGGCTCACTCTGTTGAGCTGAGTATCGCCGCTGAGGAGGCAGGCGCGGATGCGTTGCTGGTAGTCGCGCCGTACTATAACAAATCCACACCGGACGGACTTGTTGCACACTATATGACCATTGCACATGCAGTATCTATTCCTGTGATCATTTATAACGTACCTTCAAGAACCGGAGTGGATATCCCGGTTAGTGTGTATAAGCGGCTCAGTGTGATTCCCAATATTGCAGGTGTCAAGGAAGCAAGTACAGATATCACGAAAATCTCCCGGATTCGCATGGCATGCAGACCAGACTTTGGAATTTGGTCGGGCAATGATGACCAAATCGTTCCGGCGATGGCATCCGGCGCAAACGGTGTGATCTCCGTACTGTCTAATGTGATTCCGTCGGAAACCGTTGCATTGTGCCAGGCCGCTCTGGAGGGAGATTTTGCAAAGGCTGCTGCCCTGCAGCGCCGATATCTGCCACTGATCGATCTGCTGTTCTGCGAGGTCAATCCCATACCTGTAAAGGCTGCTATGGCTTACATTGGTTATGACTGTGGCCATTGCCGTCTGCCATTAACAGAGTTAACGGCTGAAAACAAAAGAAGAATGGAAACATATTTTACGTAAAAAAGCCCCTAACAGGGGCTTTTTTACGGTTCAAAGTCTTCAAAAATCGGGATCCAGTTTTCTTTCAACGCCTGTCGGAAGTCATCTTCGTTGCGGATCGTCCAGCTGACGCCCTGTATTCCCCAGATTTTTCTGCAAAGGAAGTTGCTGAGTGTTTTCCGGTCAGCAAAACGATAGGCAACAAAATCGGGCCTTGTAAACACATTGAGCAACTGATGCTTCATGACAAATTTGAGAATTGCCGGCAGTTTGCCCTTGGAGCGGAAGAAATTTTCTGTTAACTGTCCACGAATCACCTCGGGTCTGTTCTTACGCAGCCAGGCCACGCACCGGGGATCGAAGGACTCAATGCAGTACGCCCCTTTATAATCCTGAAGCGTATTACAGGCAGCTTCACAAAGGGCGGCGTGATTTCCCTTATAGGTTTTCAGTTCCACAATTAGCGGCGCTTCCCCATTATATAATTCCAAAACTTGAGAGAAAAGGGGGATTCTCTCATCTGTGCCCTCCAAACGGTAGCGTTCCAGCTCCTCTATCGTCAATTCTTCAATGGTGACATCTGCGCCTGCGGTGCGTTTTAAGGAAGAATCGTGAATAACCGCCAGATTACCATCGGACATTAAATGAACATCCAGTTCAATACCGTAGCCGGCGTCTTTTGCAGCCCGAAAAGCTGCCATGCTGTTTTCCGGAACACCTGCTTTGTGCAGACCTCTGTGGGCATAGTACCACCCAAGCAAGGCAGGCAAACCCGGATGCCCGGTTCTACCCTGGGTCAGGATTAAAAACAGAAAAGCCAAAAATACAATAATCGCCAGAATTACCATACCGTTCGATCAATCCTCCACATCAAATGCATCAAGGCCTTTTCTTGCCTGAACATGGTTATCGCCGTGCTTCACCATCAGCATGGTAACAAACGCAAGACCCACAAAGATTGCGGCATACGGAAACAAGGATGTCATCGCTCTTTGCAGGAAAATACCGGAAACATAGGGAGTCAAGGACTGGGCAGCCATGGATGCGGTGTAGTAAAATCCGGTGTATTTGCCAACATCACCGCCATCACACATTTCCACCACCATGGGGAAGGAATTTACGTTGATGGACGCCCATGCGATCCCGGCAAGACAGAACATAATATACATCAGCCAGGAGGGGCTGGATGCGGTTAAAAAGGCAGCTGTAAAAAATGCAATGAATAGCATCACAACCCCTGCCAGGATGGTCTTCTTTCTGCCGATTTTCGTAGCCACCATACCAACAGGAATATAAGAAATGATCGCTGCAACATTTGCAAGGAGCAGGGTTAATGTCGCATCCTTATCCAGCACCGTCTGGGCATACACCGCGTATTTGGAGGTTACCGCATTATAACCGAAGAACCACAGAACAATTGATGCCAACAGAAAGAACAGGCTGCGTTTTTCTCCTTTGGTCATCTTACGTTTTTCTTTAGGCTCATCCGCATCAACAGGTGCATCCAGATTCAGGTTTCTGCTCTGCTCCTGCATTTCCTTTGCCCACGCAGGTTCTTTCACGGTCAGCAGGAAAATTACCAGTGCGCCAACCATCAGAGCTGCAACGATTGCATATACTCCCGTGTAGCTCATATACGCGTTACGCACCTTGGAAATCGCCAACACAGAGCCCAATCCCAGCACGATAATTCCGCCGGCATTACCCATCAGGTTGATCACAGCATTGGCCTTTGAACGCAAGGGTTTCACTGTCACATCCGGCATTAAGGCTACCGCAGGGGTGCGGAACGTAGCCATGGAGATGAGCAGCAGCAGCAAAACACCAATAAAGACAATCAGCACTTTGGGATTTTGTGCTGTTACCTGCTGCGCACAGGCCTGTCGGGCGGGGACTACATACTGGGTATACAGGTTCACTTCTACTTCTCTGCCAAAGGCATTGATCTGGGTCTCCTTAGAATCCGTAGTTAATTCAGAAAACTCCTCGCGGGTGTAAAGTTCGGCAAGGCGATACTCTTCACCGGACGGTGTTCTCAATACATTGTCCTTCTGTTCATCGTAAATAACGCCCATGGTTTCCAGATCATTGACCGCAGAATACTTATTGATATTTGCCAACTGGGCGTTGTCCACAAAGGACAGACCCAGTAAGCAAATTACTGCCAAAACCGTACCCACCGCAATAAAAGGCGTACGTCTGCCCCGGGAACTTTTACAACGGTCGGAAATTCCGCCAAACAGGGGCAGCATAAACAGAGCAAGAATATTATCCAGCGCCATCACAATACCGGACAGATCCTGCCGCATACCGAATTTATTGGTCAATGTCATAGCGATCGTCACATCATAAATCTGCCAAAATGCGCAAATCAGAAAAAATGCGAATCCCACCAGAATGGTGCGTTTGGTGTTTAATTTCATATAATTTCCTCCCAGTATCGAGTCTGTTTTTGCTAAGATTTATTATATACCAGTATTTTTAAAAAGTCCAGCCGTGAAAAAGGCGGCACAATATGTGCCGCCTTTTGGTTACGCCAGAATCGCCTTGTGGAATACTTTCTTGCCTTTACGGATCTTAACACCCTGCCGGAGCATTTCCTCGGTAACGGCAAACTGGGCAGAGGGAACTTTCTCGTCATTGACAAGTACGCCTCCCTGCTCCACCAGCTGTCTTGCCTGCTTGTTGGAAGGAGCCAGGCCGCAGGCAACCATCAAATTCAAAATACCGATCTTTCCGTCAAGCAACTGCTCTGCGGAGATCTCTGTGGTGGGCATATTGGCGTCATCTCCGCCGCCGGCAAATAGGGCCTTGGCAGCAGCCTGTGCCTTGTCAGCCTCTTCCTGTCCATGGACAAGCTTGGTCAGCTCGTAGGCCAGGATCTCCTTGGCGGTGTTCAGCTGTGCATCCTTCCAGGAGTCCATCTCATTGATCTGCTCCAGAGGCAGGAAGGTCAGCATCCGGATGCACTTGAGTACATCAGAGTCCTCTACATTCCGCCAGTACTGGTAGAACTCAAAAGGAGTGGTCTTATTGGGATCCAGCCAAACTGCGCCCTTAGCGGTCTTGCCCATCTTCTTGCCCTCAGAGTTCAGCAGCAATGTGATGGTCATAGCGTGGGCATCCTTGCCCAGCTTCCGACGGATCAGCTCGGTACCGCCCAGCATATTGCTCCACTGATCGTTTCCGCCGAACTGCATATTGCAGCCATAGTGCTGGTACAGGTAGTAGAAGTCGTAGGACTGCATGGGCATGTAGTTGAACTCCAGGAAGGACAAACCCTTCTCCATTCTCTGCTTGAAGCACTCAGCGCGGAGCATATTGTTAACAGAGAAGCAGCCACCAATTTCCCGAATGAAGTCCACATAGTTCAGCTTCAGCAGCCAATCGGCATTATTCACCATTCTGGCCTTATCTTCGCCAAATTCAATGAATCGCTCCATCTGCTTTTTGAAGCACTCGCAGTTGTGCTGAATGGTCTCCTGGGTCATCATAGAGCGCATATCGGTTCTGCCGGAGGGGTCACCGATCATAGCCGTACCACCACCGATCAATGCGATGGGCTTATTACCGGCCATCTGCAACCGCTTCATCAGGCACAACGCCATAAAATGGCCAACATGCAAGGAGTCGGCAGTAGGGTCAAAGCCAATGTAGAATGTAGCCTTGCCGTTATCGATCATCTCACGGATTTCTTCTTCGTTAGTTACCTGGGCGATGAGTCCTCTGGCAACCAGCTCGTCATATACTTTCATTTTATTCTCCTCCAAAATATAAACGCCCTCTGTCCACTACGGACAGAGGGCGTGAAAATACGCGGTACCACCTCTGGTTGGCTGCACCTCACGATGCAACCCTCATGGTGTCAAGGACACCTGCGCTGTATCGGGCGAACCCGTCCTTCCCTACTATATTCAGGAAAGCCACTCCGGGAGGTATATTGGGCGCATTCACCGCTGTCTTGCACCATCCGGCAGCTCTCTGTAGTAAAAAATGCGCTTACTTCATCCCATCTTCGTGTTGAATTTGGTTTATCCTAGCAAATATTAAGCAATTTGTCAAGCTATTATCCCAACATCTCTGCAGCGCTGCGCAGGGTCGTCTCGGTAATATTAGCGCCGCCGATGATTCTTGCCAGTTCTTGCATTCGGCCTTCCCTGTCAAGGGGTGTGACGGTGGTATAGGTACGCCCATTCCGTTCACCCTTGGAAATCAGCAGATGGGTACTTGCCAGTGCCGCCAGTTGGGGTAAATGAGTGACGCAGAGAACCTGCTTTGTGCTTGCCACACTACGAAGTTTTTCTGCAACCTTTTGTGCTGCCCGTCCGGATACGCCGGTGTCTACCTCATCGAAAATCAGTGTTGCCACCTGATCCTGCTCTGCCAATACATTTTTCATAGCCAGCATGATCCGCGCCAATTCACCGCCGGAAGCTACTTTGCTCAAAGGCTTCAGCGCTTCACCGGCGTTGGCAGACATATAAAAGGAAACAAAGTCAGCGCCCTGAGTGGTTAATTCCGTCTCCCGGAACTGGCAGGAGAATTGCACTTTTGGCATATCCAGCTGATTCAGTTCTTTTAATATTCGCTCTGACAGAACCTCAGCTGCCTGGATTCTGTTTTGCCGCAGGTCCATTGCAGCAGCAACAGCTTCCTTCTCGGCCTGCTCCAATTTACCTTTTAGTCTGGCAATGGTATCGTCGGCAAATTCGATTTCATCCAGTTCCGTCTTTGCCTGCTGTAAGTAAGCCAGAATATCCTCGCAAGTGGCGCCGTATTTCCGGCGCAGACGGTGGATCACGTCCAACCGCGCCTCAATGGTCTCCAGTTCATCAGCACTATAGCTTAGGTCATCCCGGGCGTCTCGCAATTCCTCGGCTGCGTCCTGTACTTGATACATTAGATCCGCAACCTTTTCATGAATCGCGGCATATGCATCTGTAAAACGGCTCAATCGCACCAATTCCCGCTCTGCCTCTGCCAGAAGTGCGGCTGCGCCATCTGTCTCGTCGCTGCCGTAAAGGCATTCCACCGCAGCATGGATCCCGTCGCTGAGCTTCTCGGCATTTTGCAGGATTTTCCGCCGCTCTTCCAGTCTGGTGTCCTCACCAGGTTCCAGTTCGGCCTTGGAAATTTCATCAATCTGATAGTGAAGGGTCTCCATACGCCGCAGCTTTTCCCCTTCGTCCATGCTCATTCGCTCAATTTCGCCGCGCAGAGCAGATACTTTCTCAAACTTTTCCCCATAGGTCTGTCTCAGCAGGTCATTTTCAGCAAAAGAGTCCAGAAAGCTCAGGTGATTCCCTTCGTCAAACAAGGTGGCAGAATCATGCTGCCCGTGAATGTTAATCAGCTGGATTCCCAATTTCCGCAGAATAGAAACGGTGACCAATGCGCCGTTTACTCGGCAAATGTTTTTTCCATCCAAAAAGACTTCCCGCTGGATGATGGTCTCCGGGTCATATGGAACGCCGTTTTCCTCAAACCAAGGCAGCGCCGGGACATCCGTAAATACGGCGCGAACAGAGGCCTTATCCGTTCCTGTCCGGATCATGTCCCGATAAGCGCGTTCTCCGAGAATCGCGGAAATCGCGTCGATCACAATAGACTTACCGGCGCCGGTCTCACCGGTTAGGATGTTAAAGCCGGCATCGAAAGAAATGTCCGCGCATTCGATAACCGCAATATTTTCAATATGCAGAAGACTCAGCACGGTTCTTCCTCCCTTAATTCAGCAAATTTTTAATCTCACCGCAGAAGGATGCGGCAGTATTGGTATCCCGCATCACGACCAACAATGTATCGTCGCCGGCAAGCGAGCCCACAACAGCGCTCAGATTCATAGCATCGATTGCCGATCCAGCTGCGGAGGCAAGACCCGGCAATGTACGAATCACGATCAGATTCTGCGCATAGTCAAAGCTCACCACACATTCCCGGAAAATAGTATTCATCCGGGAAGAAAAAGAACCGTTCAGTTCATTGGAGGATGTGGTGTAACGGTATGTGCCAAGACTGGTCAGCTCCTTCACGATCCGCAGTTCTTTGATATCCCGGGAAATAGTTGCCTGAGTGCCCCGGAAACCTTCCTCCTGCAGGGCAGCCAGCAGCTGTTCCTGGGTCTCCACATTTCTGTTGGAGATGATCTCCATAATTTTCGCTTGTCTTTGACTTTTCACTACATTCACCTCATCCGATTCTGAATTTCATATTGACAACATCATAGAAACTGCGGTCCTTCAGCCGGACCAGCTTCGTGCAAAGATTGGATTTGCGGATCGTTGCCGTATCGCCCAAATTCATTCGTAGCGCTTTACCGCCGTCCACAGACAGGTATGCATTGCGTCTTGCATTTTGGGTCATAGAAACGGTCACCACCCGCTTATCCGATGCCACAATGCAGCGGCTTGCTACATCATGGGCGCAAATGGGTGTGATCAAAATATTATGGGCATCCGGCTCCACGATGGGGCCGCCGGCAGAAAGGCTGTATGCTGTAGAGCCTGTGGGCGTACCAATAATGACACCGTCACCGGCGCACTCCATCGCCTGTACACCGTCGCAGCTGACCTGCAGATGCACGATTCTGGCTACCGCGCCCTTGGTGATCACCACATCATTTAAGCAAATATCGTGGAAAATGATATCTCTGCCCCGATGTACGGTAACATCCAGCATCATCCGGTCATCGATGACATACTCATCCGCAGCCAGTTTGGCCAGCAAGGGCAGCTCCCCGCTTTCCAGCTCCGCCAAAAAGCCCAGTGTTCCGATATTCACACCCAGAATGGGAATACCATGTCTTGTCGCTGCCTTGGACATGTGTAAAAGTGTGCCGTCGCCGCCGAAGCAGATCACCAGTTCCGCGTTGGGTAGTTCCCTGTCCATTCTGGAAAACCGAATATCCTTAGGAAGATCGTAAGTTCGGTCCACATCAAAAGGAAGACATACTCTGGTTTCGATCCCGGCACCATTTAATACTGCCATGGCTTCACGGAGGGTTTTGAAGTTTTTATCCCGATAAGGATTCGGTGAAAGAATTACTCGTTTCATACTATCACCCCTTCAGTGTTTCGTGTGCCTGCTCAACTACCAAAGCGGTATCCGGCACGATTCCCGGTTTATCGTCCAATGTCAGATGCGCCAGAAATTCAATATTGCCCTCCGGTCCTTTTACCGGGGAGAAGGTCAGACCCAAAATGGTAAATCCGATTTCCCGGGTCAGTGCCACAAAGCCATCCAGCACTTCCTGATGAATGGCAGGGTCACGGATTACGCCTTTTTTTCCTACCTTTTCTTTACCTGCCTCAAACTGCGGCTTGATCAGGCATAAAACCTGACCGGTAGGCTTTAGAAAGGTCTTTATCACTGGCAGCACAATGCGCAAGGAGATAAAGCTCACATCCACCACGGACAGATCCAACGGTTCACCCAGATCTTCCGGGGTCACATAGCGCACATTGGTGCGTTC
Source organism: Faecousia sp. (assembly GCA_045590835.1). GTDB lineage: Bacteria > Bacillota > Clostridia > Oscillospirales > Oscillospiraceae > Faecousia. The sequence goes on along the minus strand of JAZNRW010000046.1, from coordinate 8,297 downwards.
CATTACCACCACTCGAGGGTCGGAGCGAATCTTCCAATCCAACTGACCATACCCCACATCGATGGCAAACACCTTACTTGCTCCCTGCTGTAACAGGCAATCGGTAAAACCGCCGGTAGATGCGCCGGAATCGCTGCAAACGAATCCAGCCGGGTTGACTCCGAAATCTCGCAGCGCTTTTTCCAGTTTCAATCCACCACGGCTGACATAGGGGCAGCCGCCGGTACGGACTTCAATGGACACGGTCTCTTCATAAGACATACCCGGCTTGTCCGCTTTCTGACCCTCCACATACACAAGACCGCTCATAATGATCGCCTGCGCTTTTGTGCGGGTTTCCGCGTGCCCCTGTTCCACCAGAAGCACATCCAGTCTTTTCTTATTCTTCACTGTGATGTACCTCCATAACAAACTCAGCAATCTTTTGTGCGCTTAACCCATAGTGATCATAAAGATCATCCATTGCGCCATGGGTTACATAGTCATGACCCAGATCAATACCGAACACCTTGCAATCGGGACGGAGTTTACGCAGACTATGGGATAATTCATGACAAATACCGCAATTGGCTCCGGTTTCTTCCAAAATAACCACCGTTGCATTGGTGGAAAGGCTCTGCGCAATGGCTTCAGCGGGAAGCGGTGCCAATTTTAGCAAACGTGTTACGCCGGCATCGACACCCTTTGATTTCAAAATCTCCGCTGCATTTTTCGCATTTTGCACCAGGCTGCCGTAGGTAAGCAACTGAAGTGGCGCATTTGCAGAATCAAATACAACGCCTTCTGTTGAAGCATCCCAGGCAGATTTTATATTGCTGCGGCCAGATCCTCTGGGATAGCGGATGGCCACAGGCCCGTCCTGCTCCTCTACTGCCCAACGGAGCATTTGTTGCAACTCATCGAAAGAGGACGGGCTCAGCACAGTGAGTCCCGGCGCATGGCGCAGGAAGCCAACATCATAAATACCGTGATGGGTCTCACCGTCTTCTCCCACAAGGCCGGCTCTATCAACGGCAAACACAACATGCAAATGCAGCATACAGATATCCTGCAAAATCATGTCGTATGCTCTTTGTAAAAAAGTGGAATACAGCGCAACCACAGGGATCATTCCCTGCTTTGCAAGACCGCCAGCCATAGAAACGGCATGTTCCTCAGCGATACCCACATCAAAGAGTCTGTCTGGATACTGCTTTTTAAACTCCAGAAGGCCGGTACCTCCGGGCATGGCCGCGGTAATGGCGCACAAATTACTGTTGCGACCCGCCAATTCCACCATGGCGCTGCCAAATGCATCCGAGAAGGTGGGTTCTCTCTTTTTTGCAGGTTCACCGGTCACAGGGTCAAATTTGCCGATGCCGTGAAACAGCTTGGGATGCTCCTGGGCGGGTGCATAACCCCTTCCCTTTTCAGTCGTGACATGGAGCACCACCGGACGGGACATGGCCTTAGCCGCCTTCAGCAGCATAATCAGATTCTCCGTATCATGTCCGTCCACAGGTCCTAGATAGGTAAAACCCATACTTTCAAAAATCGTGGTGGGAAGCAACATCCGGCGAAGGTTGCTTTTCAAGCTGCTCAAGATTCGGTAGATGGGTCTACCACCAGGAATACGGGAGAGCAGCGTTTTAGAAAACTGTTTCATACCGAGATACCGCTGCTTGATTCGCAACTGTCTTAAATGTGATGCCATACCGCCCACATTGTGGTCAATCGATAGTGTATTATCATTCAGAATGATTACCATTGGCTCGTTGCTTACAGCAGCATCATTGAGACCTTCATAGGCAGTACCGCCGGTAGCGGCGCCGTCACCTATTAAAGCAACTACATTATAATTCTGTTTTTGCAGGGTCCTTGCCCTGGCCATTCCTAACGCCACAGATACAGAGCTGGAAGCATGTCCGGCTACAAAGGCATCTGTAACACTCTCAGAAGGCTTGGGAAAGCCAGCTATACCGCCAAATTGCCGTAAATGCGCAAAATCTGCCTGGCGGCCAGTCAGCATTTTATGAATATATGATTGGTGACCTACATCAAATACCAGACGATCTTTCTGTGTATCAAATACCGTTTCAATGGCAACAGTCAATTCTACAACACCCAAATTCGATGATATATGACCGCCGGTTTGGGACACATTGGTAATTAGAAACTGACGCAATTCCTGACAAAGCTGCTTTCGATCCTCTGCATTTAATGCTGTCAAATCTCTGTGGCCATGGATATTCTCTAATATACTCACAGGCTACACACCTTTTTTATTTTCTTAATCCCAGTCGATTGGGGATGTTGTGCAACGCCCAAATCAACTTACCCGTGCCATGCACAATGCTCGTGCAAGATCCAATGGCAACGGATTTTCCGATTGCTTTGCCACCGACCGTTAAACCGGCAACAAGAGCAGACATAATCAGCGAGATGATTTGCGGGAAAGTAAATTCAAAATTCCGCAGCAGCTGAGCTGCGATGGTAGCAGATGCTGAACCGGATACAACGCCGCAAATATCCCCGATCACATCGTTACATATAGAGCTGACACGCCCTGCATTCCGTAGCAGCCTAATAGCTTCCTGGGATCCGGGAACCTTACGGGCAGCCATGGAATGGAACGGCTTTTCGTCAGCAGAAGTGACCGCAACACCAATAATATCAAAAATAATACCAACAAAAACAATTGTTAGCAAAATTAAAAAAGCGACAGCCATAGAACTGGCCGCCATGATTTCATCCGATATAAAAGAAATCGTACCGGAAATAACAATTGTAGATAAAAAAACGGTAACAACCCAACGAATGGTTTTGTTACGCCCTTTCTTTGTTGAAGCTGAGTCGGATTTAGACACGAGTCTGATCCCCTTTATTTTAATAATAACGGTAGCAGGCAGGATAAATCTTACGGCTTAGGTCGGGTTGGTTTTCCCCAGACAGAACCTGCCGTTGCCGCGCAGGCCGTTTCCGTTTGATCCGTCAGCTCAAGTGTTGCCAAATTTGAATACCCGATTGCCACTTAGTCCGTACTGTAATCCCCTGCCTGCCCAATGACGACAGTCTAGGTGATTTCCACTGCAAACCGATTCGGCTCTTATCCTCTTTTGCAAGCATGGTTTCCAGGAGCAATGACAGCAGCGATATGGCCACTATCAGCCGCTGAAAGGTCCCCTTTCCCCACATGTTCACTCAAGGCAGGCTACACTGCACGCAGCACATGATTCTGTGCACCGCCTTGCAGGTTCATACCAGGTTCGTACGCGAAGAAGGCTTCCCACATGGGAGTTCGCAAGCTCCGTCGCACAATACCAGGTCTCCACGGAAACCGGGTCGTATGCTCCATGCCATTGGAGCGCGCCCGAAATCCTTAACCCCCAGCACCCACCCTAAACTGGGCGTAAAAAGCAGGCACCAGGGACTTCATCGATATGCCCTTTATAGGATTTTTAGGCCCTACCTGGGAGCCGGTCGTTTTGACTAGAATACTGCACCGTTGAATTGTATATTATCATAGAATGTTTGAATATACAAGTATATTTTTGATTTTTGAATAAAATTTCATAATTATATCACTCGAGTCAGCAATAGCACAAACCACCCAACTCGCTCTCGGTTGGGTGGTTTGTGGAGCTAGTGACCTGACTCGAACAGGCGACCTTCTCATTACGAGTGAGATGCACTACCGACTGTGCTACACTAGCATATGAACTTCTGCATTATTATAACGATAATGCAATTGGATGTCAACTGATTTTTTCCTGCAGATATGGGCTCAATTTTTTGAAAAAAGAAATAAATAGGGGTTGACAAAATGCGGCAAATGCGATATTATACACAGGCTGATTGCAGCGCAATATTGTTTTGGAGAAGTCGCGTAGCTGGCCGAGCGCGCACGATTGGAAATCGTGTATACCCCAAAAGGGTATCGAGGGTTCAAATCCCTCCTTCTCCGCCATAAACAAAGCCCATCCACCCGGATGGGTTTTGTTTTATAAAAAATGGGATTTGAACAATTTAATGCAACAGTTCTGCGAACTGTTGCATGTGACGGCTCGACGGAGCAAAACAGCAGTTTTCAATCCAGCTGGATTGAAAATGCAAACAAATCCCTCTTTCTCCGCCATAAATGAAACCCATCCATACGGATGGGTTTCATTATATTATTATGGAATACACCACCAAGCAAGTGGTGTCTTTCTTATACATATTGCAGGATCAATTCAAGTGCGGCAACAACTGCCTGTTCCCGGATGGTATTCCTGTCCCCGTCAAAATAATACATCTTGTGAAGACAAATCTCTTTTGATGCAAAACCAATGAACACCGTACCCACCGGATTGCCATATTCATCACCACCGGGGCCGGCAAGTCCCGTAACCGATACGGCAATATCTGCCTGCAAAATTCTGCGGACACCGGAGGCCATCTGCTCCGCAACTGCGCCACAGACAGGCCCTTTTGTCTCCAGCAGTGCACCGGGAACGCCGAGAACATGCTCCTTGACCCAATTACTGTAACTGATTATGCCGCCTTTATAAACTTCAGAACTGCCGGATACCGCTGTCAGCGCAGCGCCGATTCCGCCGCCGGTGCAGCTTTCGGCAGTTACCAGAGTTTTGCCTTTTAGTGCATTCAGCACATCATAGGAAAGGTTCGTCATCATATTTTACCGTAATCTTTTCCACGCTCTCCAGCGCCTGGGCGATCAGCGCCTCACGATCCAGTTTTTTCTCTGCGTGGATCAGCTGCCCGATGTTGGGTTTGGTTTTGGGGTGCTTAGGCGTAAAGACCGTGCAGCAATCCTCATAGGGAAGCACGGAGGTTTCCATTGTGCCGATCTTCCGGGCAATGGTCACGATTTCTTCCTTATCCATGCCGATCAGGGGCATAAACACAGGAATATCCACCACCGCGCCGGTAACCGCCATAGCCTGCATGGTCTGGCTGGCAACCTGTCCCAGATTTTCACCGGTAATAAGCGCACCACAGCCGTCTTGCAAGGCAATTCGCTGGGATATCTCCATCATAAACCGCCGCATGATCAGGGTAAAGAATTCCTCAGCGCAGTTATCCCGGATTGCCTCCTGGATCTGGGTAAAGCCTACGATATTGACGGTCATACGGCCGCAGTACTTGGTTACCAACCGCGCCAGTTCCATTACTTTATTCTTGGCAAGCTCAGAGGTGTACGGATAGGAGAAGAAATGAACGCACTCCACCTCTACACCCCGCTTGGCGATCATATAGGCGGCCACAGGAGAATCAATACCGCCGGACAGCAGGCACATTGCCCGTCCTCCTACCCCGGTAGGCAGACCACCCGCGCCGGGCACGGCAGGTCCGTGGACATAAGCTGCCAGATCACGAACCTCCACAAAGACCGTATAGGCAGGATTGTGCACATCCACCTTGCAGTCCGGATGCGCCTCCGCAAGACGGCCGCCTATTTCCTGGGAAATCCCAATGGAAGTCAGCGGAAAACGCTTATCCGCCCGCTTGGATTCCACTTTAAAGGACGGCGCGCAATCCAGTTCTTCTCCCAGATACTCCTCAACCGTATTATAGATACTTTCAATATCCTTCTCACAAGCACGGCAGCGGCACAGGCTGACCAGACCAAAAATGCACCGGCAGGCCTCCCACGCGCCATCTACATCGGCTTCATCATCCATGGGTTCCACATAAACGGTGGACTGCATCAGGTATACATCAAAATTACCGTAAGCTTTCATACGGCGCCGAATGTTTTGCCGCAGCTTATCTTCAAACTGGCGCTTATTGGCGCCTTTGAGCACAATTTCGCCCAGTTTCAGCAAAAAAATCTCTTTCAAGTATGTTTCCTCACTTCATTATATTTCCACCGTACGGTACTGAATCGCCTCAGCGATGTGTTCGGCAGTTATGGCTGGACTGTTTTCCAAATCTGCGATGGTTCTGGCTACCTTTAAAATTCGGTCATAGCTTCTGGCCGTCAGACCAAAGGCATCAAAGGCCTGATGCATCAGCGTTTCAGAATCCTCATCCAATTTACAGTATGCCCGCAGCTGTTCAGGACCCATACGGGCGTTACACATTCCGCTGAAGGAGCCAAACCGTTTATGTTGCACACTTCTGGCGGTGTTTACCCGCTCCTTGATGGCAGCAGAAGGTTCCGCCTCTTTTCTGCGGCGCAGATCTTCATAGTTCACGGCAGGCACTTCCATAATAATATCAATTCTGTCAAGTAACGGGCCGGAGATTCGGCTGCGATAGTTATGTACAGACGTCTCTGAACAGGTGCATTTCCCGGAAGGGTCACCGTACCAACCGCATTTGCATGGATTCATGGCGCAGACCAGCATAAATTCAGCCGGGTAAGAAACCGTACCGGACACTCTTGATATGGTAACCTGACCGTCCTCCAAGGGCTGACGCATCATATCCAGGGTATCCTTGTGAAATTCCGGCAGCTCGTCTAAAAACAGCACACCTTTATGGGCAAGGGAAATTTCACCGGGTCTGGGGTTTGTACCGCCGCCGGCAAGTCCGGCATTGGACACTGTATGGTGAGGACTTCTGAAGGGGCGCTGTGTCATCAGCGGTGATTCGGCGCTGACCATGCCCATGACAGAATATATTTGCGTAACTTCCAAAGATTCTTCCCATGTCATATCCGGAAGGATCGACGGAAGGCGCTTACTGAGCATACTTTTTCCGGAACCGGGAGGGCCGATCAGTAAAATGTTGTGTCCGCCTGCGGCGGCAACTTCCATTGCGCGCTTTACATTTTCCTGCCCCACTACATCCTTAAAGTCCGGTTGAGAGATCTCTTTGCGTTCCGGCACCCAGATGGGTTCTTCTTCCAGTTCCCGTTCTCCGTTCAGCGCTTCAATCAATTCCCGTACATTGTGTATGGGATAAATTGCAGGTCCCCGAGCAAGGGTTGCCTCGGCAGCGTTCTCAGCAGGTACAAAGATTGCCTCAAAACCGGCCTTCTTTGCTGCAATAGCCATAGGCAGCACACCGGTAATAGGCCGGATCTTACCGTCCAAACTCACCTCACCAAGAAACGCGCTGGAGGATTTGGGTCTGCGGACTGCTCCGCAAGCAGCCATAATACTCAAAAGGATCGGCAAGTCATAGTGTGTACCGGCTTTCTTTAAACTGGCCGGCGCCAGATTCACGGTGATTCTGCTGGTGGGGAACTTCATGCCGCTGGTTTTAACTGCGGCGCGAACCCGTTCTCTGGCTTCCTTCACAGCCGCATCCGGAAGGCCAACGATATCAAAGCTGGGCAGTCCGTTGGAAATATAGCATTCCACCATAATCCGATTTCCACGAATTCCGTCTATGCCCATTGTATTGATACTGCAGATCATATCTTTCCCTCCTCCGTACAGGCTTTTCTACATCATACTCTATTGGAAAGAAAAACTCAATTCTTTTTTTATTAGAACATTTGTCTGTTTGCTACTTTTCACCGAAACTGTAAAACTTTCCGTCAAGAAGAAAAACCTTTCTGTTTTTTTCTCGGAATATCCCCACGATTGGCTTTACAAATCGGATGAAAGGTGCTATGATATGTCCGTTAAAGAATGATTACTTTAGGAGGTAATTGATTTTGGCAAGAAAATTTAAGACAATGGACGGCAATACCGCTGCCGCCCACGTCAGCTATGCCTTTACCGAGGTTGCTGGCATTTATCCCATCACTCCCTCCAGCCCCATGGCCGACTATGTTGACCAGTGGTCCGCTGCAGGTCGTAAAAACATCTTCGGCGATACCGTGAAGGTCGTTGAAATGCAGTCCGAAGCCGGTGCTGCAGGCACCGTCCATGGCTCTCTGGCTGCCGGCGCGCTGACTACCACCTACACCGCATCCCAGGGTCTGCTGCTGATGATCCCCAATATGTACAAGATCGCCGGCGAGCTGCTGCCCAGCGTGTTCCACGTATCTGCCCGTACGGTAGCAACCCAGGCTCTGAACATTTTCGGTGACCACTCCGACGTCTACGCCTGCCGTCAGACCGGTTTTGCTATGTTGGCTGAATCCAATGTGCAGGAGGTTATGGACCTGGGCGCTGTTGCCCATCTGGCTTCCATCGAGGGCCGCGTTCCTTTCATTAACTTCTTCGACGGTTTCCGTACCTCCCACGAGATTCAGAAGATCGCTATCTGGGACTACGAGGACCTGAAAGAAATGACCAACATGGAGGCTGTGGCTGAGTTCCGCAAGCACTCCCTGAATCCCGAGCGTCCTGCAATGCGTGGCTCTCATGAAAACGATGATATCTTTTTCCAGCACCGCGAGGCCTGCAACAAGTACT
>JAZNRW010000045.1:0-17781 GCA_045590835.1 Faecousia sp. | reverse complement strand
CTCAATGGCCTTCAGCAGGTTAGCGATAGACTGTTCGGTTTCGTCCAAAGCTTTCTGCAGGGATTTGGTGTAGGTTGTGTCGGTATTCTGAGCAAGGAAATACTGGTATGTGTTCTCTGCAATGAATTCCAGTAATTCTTCGTTTTTGACCAGTTTAAGCAAATACTTCAGTACAAGGGGTTCAACCCAGTCCTGCCGGACAGCTCGCTTGGTGCAGAGCTTTTTCTTTTTGGCACTACAGATGTAGTAGTGATGCTTCACCTTCTGCTTGCTGGTTCCGCAGATTCCTGTCATTGCGGCACCGCATTTGCCGCAGAACAGCTTTCCAAACAGAATGTAATCCACCTTCGCCTTTTTGTGTGCGCGTGCTTTTTGATTGTACGCCAACAGATCTTGAACCTTATTGAAGACATCTACATCCACAATAGGCGGCACGGAGTTTTCAATGCTGACTTCGCCGTTGTATTCGTAGGTGCCAATGTATTTCTTGTTCTTCAGCACTGTCCGCAGGCTGTTATGGGTAAAAGCATGGCCTCTTGAGGGCCGCAAGCCTCTGCCATTCAGAATCTTTACGATCTCAGTGATTGTTTTGCCTTCAGAGTAAAGCTGAAAGATATCTCTTACCACAGGTGCATATTTGGAGTCAATCTCATACTTTTTGTCCGCATTAATGGTATAGCCCAGGGGACAAGTCCCGCCGGTATAGCGACCTTTCTGAGCACTGGTTTTCATACCTCTGCGGACATTCTGGGAAAGCTGCTCGGAGTAGTAGGCGGCCATGCCTTCAATGACAGCTTCCAAAATGATTCCCTCCGGAGTATCCGGGATGGCCTCGGCAACATAGTAGATTTTGACTCCGTTTTTCTTTAGGTGGTATTTGTTGAGGGCAATCTCCTCTTTGTTTCGTCCAATTCGGTCCGTCTTCCAGACGATCAGCGCATCGCATGCGTGTTTTGCCGCGTCAGACAGCATAAGCTGAAACTGTTCTCTGTTGTCGTTTCGCCCGGTTTGCGCGCGGTCCGCATAAACCTTTACAATGGTCAATCCGTGGGCAGCAGCAAAGCGCTCGGCTTCCGCAACCTGACCCTCAATGGACTGCTCACCCTGTCTATGGCTGGAAAAACGGGCATAAACAACAGCGTTCACTTTTTTACCTCCTCTAACAGTTCCAGCTTCAGTGCAAATCTGGCCATATTCTGATCCCGGAGGTCTGCTTTGTCATAAGCACGGGCAACCTCATAGGCCTCAGCAGATACTTCGGGAGGGGTGTATTCTTCTTCATCAAGCCACACAGCCAGCGGAACATTCAGTGTCTCAGACAGTTGCAATGCCAGATCCAGAGGAGCAACCTTCATCTCCCGGGTAATAATTGTACGCACCTGCCGATCCGTCAAGCCGGTCACCCTCACAGTATCGGGAATATTCAAACCTCGCTCGTCAGTTACATCCATAAAGATCTTATAAAACGGCTTCTTCTTTTTCTTTCGCGTCCAAAACGTCCGTGAGATTGCTTCTGCCTCTGTATCCCCAAGCAGATAATCCAAAGGTACATTTAGCGCCTCAGCATACTTCTTCACCAGTTCGATTCTGGGGGAACGCTGATTCAGCTCATAGCAACTAACCATCTGCTTGGAGCTTTTAAGTATTTTGGCAAGCTCGGTTTGCGATAACCCCCGATCTTTCCGTATTTCACGCAGTCTTTCACCAAAAGTAGTGTAATGTACTTTTTCAATCGGCAAATCTTCAAAAGTCTGCTTTTCTTCTTCCATACTCATATTTTTCAGCTCCTTTTGTATGTGGTACTCATATCATAGCACATCAAATCAGGTTTTGCAATAGTTTTTGTGGACTTTGTAGAAATTTATTTAACCGTCATTAAAATGCTTGACAGTTAAGAGCACGGAACATATAATGAAAGCGTAACCAAGCACAGTAGGTTGCAGCAAGTATTAATAAAACGCAAAGAATCAGTATGGAGGTGATGTCCATTGATGGTGTCGTGCGGGTCATACCCACTTTGATCCCCAATATGGAGAAACAGCTATTATGCGCCACATTCTTGGAGGCAGTCATCCGTTTCTACAAAGATCCGGAGAATATGCGTTCCTTTGAACGGTGGCGTAACGAGAAAGGAGGAAGTGCAAATGGACCAGAGAGAAGCTGATATGCTGCGTGAGAAGTACCCCAATCATATCCCGCTGGAAGTGGCATCCAAGTACCTGGGCGTGTCACCCCGGCAGCTGTCCAAGCTCATAGCTGATGGCAGAGAGCCCTACGCATCCATCGGTGCCAACATTGGCACCCGTCAGAACTATGCCCGGATTTATACCGAGCGGATGATCTCTTATTTGTCCGGCAATTTGGCTGGCGTATAAAGAAGGAGTGAGTGCTTTCCTGTGTCGATAGAGAGAAAGTATATCAGGTGATATGGACAGGCTGTGCCCAGTCGTATCACCTGATTTTTATATATTCCAAGGAGGAACACTATGAAACTGAAAGAAAACCAATTGAGTCTGATCCGGCATTTGATCCGATTTAACCTTATGGCCTATGAGGACTGTTTGAAACTGCTGGATACCAACGATAGCGGAGATCGAACGGCCTTATCCTATGCTTTCCGCCCTTTAACGAAGAACAGGTATCTATCGAAGAATAAGAAAGGTGTTGTCGCTGTTCTAAAGAAAGGAAGAGCACTGTTCCCGGATGAGATGCCTCTGATTTCCACTGCTACGGGAACAGTAGCCCAGCAGAGGATTATGCAGGTGTCCAGGGTAGCAATGTGGCTTGGGAAATGCGGTGTTCCTGCCTTTGGAGAGTTGCAGGATATAGAAGAGCCTTATTTTATTCCTTCTGCCTGCTGGCGCAATATCGTAAAGGGGATTCTGTCCACTACCCGGTTTGCGGGAATGCTCCTTGCCTACGGGAAAAGGTATGCTGTTTATGATATCGGAGATGGGACAATGGAGTGGCAGATCCGGGCGGAGGCTTCGCTATTTTTTAGCACCGGTTTTAGATTCCACACAAGAGCCCACGGAATGATCATGATTTGTGAGGATGGGAGGCGCAATGAAATCGCTATGCGGATTATCCGGCAGACCATGTGGGGTCGGAAAACCCTGCTGAAGGAGCATTATTCAGAGACAGATAAACCTGTACGATATTCCAGGTCGCCTATAAAACTAAGGGCTCAGTATGAGCATGTGTATCTGACCACACCGGCATTACTTGCTGCAAGTCTGGAAGAGATATACGAAGAAAAAGAGACGATTGAAACCACTATAGAAGAAGGAAGACCCTCCTATCGTCCTAAGGAAGGAAATTGGGAGGATTGGCCCCGGCGGTACTTTTTAAATCCCGCCTTTGATATTCTTCTGTTGGTGTATTTCTTCTCTGCTGTAAAGGGGTTAAAGAATCTTTTGCAAAATGATCCTGCATCCCATATTAAAGAGCTGAGGTATATTTTGTGTGTGAATCAGGAGGACTTGGAGGTAGCAAAAATGTATCCGGATGTTACAGAAATGAAGGAGGTGTCGATGTATGTATATCGACCTAAGGAAGACACTGAAGAAGATTGAGGATCAGCTGCCGGAGAATAAGACACCTGAGCCTGCACAGTTAGAAAAGGCGTACGAGCTGACCTTGCGTTTGCGTAGCCAGTTAATTGCTGTGCAGTATGATATGGGGCAATTCGGTATGGGTACCGTATCTCCTGTGGACGAACCTGTTGTTCAGTCTCCCCAGACAGAAAAGAAAATGGTTGAGTTGACGATCCCGGAGCCGCTGCCGGCAAGAAAGGAGCTTACCAGCAATGTTGAGGAGCACTGGATCAAAATGATTCATGATGCCATTGCCCAGGAGAGCAAAACCGGTCTGCCGTATTTCGAAAAGGCCTTTGTGCTGATACGGATTTGGACGCCACGGGGCACCAATAACAAACGGGTCTGGGACACTTCCAACCGAGCAATCAATGTGGTCATCAACAACCTGAAGGGCATCTTTTTTGACGACGATGACTTTGAGCATATGGCTTGTGGGATCGTTGCCGATTGGGGTGAGATTGGGCAGACAGAAATCCGGATTTGTTCCCTGGAAGACCTGAAAAAGTGTGAAATTTTCTGCTGAAAATGATACCAACTATGACACCTCTAAAAATGTCATAGAGAAAATCTCCCGGACTGGAAAAAGGTGTCGTTATCTGCACCAGACTCATTTCATCGGCAGCCATCGGCACAGGCAAAAAACCAGAAATAAAAAGGGGTTCTGTGAGGACAATTTGCGTTAGCCAATGTCCTTGCAGAACAGGCAACGGGAGGGGCGTGATTGGACTTGCTTCCAACTCCAACCACGCCCCTCCCGGGCAGGCATATCAGTTCTTCAATTCTTACAAAACAATGGGTCTCGGTTATGTATAAGGGGAAAATCGCAATTACAATAATGTACGCAAATGATCCACAATACCGGCAAGAACATCTGCCACTTCCATACCGAGCCAATTCTTCTCCGAACCCTTTAAGCGGTCGAGATATCTCTTGTTGGTAAAGGTGTTCTCAACACGGCGAACGATATCCTCCAGTGTGTTTTCCCGCATACCGGGATCGTCGAAAATCAGCGTGGTGAGGCAATGTATCAGATTCTTCCGGTCAATAAGGTCGAACAGATAGAAGATATCAAAAATATCTTTATACCGGGTAGAGGCTGGACCAAATTTCAAAATAGAACGCAACTTCTCGGTAAGCATCTGTTCCTTGGAATTGATGAGCAGACTGGCGCCGAAATCGTCAATACCAATGTCGAAACAGAAATCCTCTTGCTCAATATCGAAATGCTTATGTACTCCCAGATCGATTTTGCTGGAAAGAGAATATCCGTCTTCATCCCTAATAGCAATATGGATCCGCTTCCCGTGGTAGTCCTGCTGCCGGAGTTCTTCAATGCTTCCGGTTGTTTGGATGGAAACTGCACCAACAGAATTCAGCTTTTCGATAAAGGTGCGGATAGCCTCATCCTGCAAGGGATAGCGGATGAAATCCAGATCAATATCCTGGGTGGCACGTCTTGCATCGTGGGAGATGCTGCGCATCACAACACCACCTTTGACTGTGATATTCCGATTCATGGAGGTTTGAGAAATCAGCATCAGGACAATATCCTGGCATACCTTGGCCTCGGCATTCGCTTCGTCATAGCCTTCTGCCTTTGCCTTCTTTATCATCTCGGCAATTTGTATCATTATAAAACCTCCAGCTCAATGGCTTCCATAATTGCATCACTTTTTGGGAATGCGGTAATATATTCTTGCAGCTTTTGAATATCCAAACTGTATACGGTGCGGCGATAGCTTTCAATAATTTCCTTGTAATAATCAAAAGGTAGATTCTTGGATGCACGAATCAGTTCGATCAGCATTCGCTCCCGATCATAGATCCGGATGCTTAATCCCCGATACTCCAAGGTCGATATACCGACAACAAACTTGTCGGCAGAATAAAAGGCTTGCCTGATCTTAGGGTCTGGGATCTTGTGCGTATCCCGAGCGGTGGCAAGATAATATTTGCCGGGGATCACATCTGTCAGACCGTGATAGTAAAATGCACTGTTTAATGTAAAAACAGCTTGCGGGTATCTGTACATAATAATTTCAATTTCAGAAACATGAGGAGTGTCTGCATATATCCCATCTGCAACCTTGTAAAGAACACCGGCTTGAATCGCCTTGTTGATTTGATAATAATTGCCATATTTTTCTTTACAATCCTTGGATGAAAACAGCATGCTACTACCTCCTTGATTTTACTAAACCTCCACAACGGATATAGTTTTGTGGAGGTTTAGTAAAATTATAATATCATTATGTGAACGTGTCAAGTGTTATTGGCAATGTTTGGACATGCCATTACTTATTGTTGCCCGTACGCTAATCAAAAAGCAATACACATCAAGCAAAAATACCCCCTCTGACAAGCGGCAATTGCCGTATCAGAGGGGAGTATGTTTTGGGTAACGTGATGTTTATACCTGCTGTTTTAGAATCATAAATGCCATTAAACTACTCCAAGAGCAATTAACACCTGCAGCGCCACAAAAGCTGCATAGATGCCGAGAAGTGTTATGCCCTGCCAGCGACGCAGTTTTCCCTTAAAGAGGGCGGGGAGCGTCATCAATGCCATTACAGCAACCATCACGGGAATCTCAAACAACTGAGAGGTGTTATAGCCGAGCAATTTGCTTCCCTCGGGGATTGCAAAGGGCGATATGGTAACAGCCGCACCGGACACCAACACCAAATTGAAGATATTGGCGCCGATGATATTGCCCAGCGACAGCGCACCGTGTCCCTTGGCAAGGGCAGTAATTGCGGTTACCAGCTCAGGCAAGGAAGTACACAATGCAACAACCGTAACACCAACAACCTCTGTGGGAATGCCTGCCATCGTTGCCAGAGATACAGATGAGCCTTCCAGCATATCTGCGCCAATAGCGATCAAAGCTGCGCTAATAATCAGAACGATCAGATCCTTCAGCAAAGAACCACTCTTGGCTTCCTGGTCATCCTCTTCGTGACCCTCTACCGGATTCTTAAATCCCTTATAGATGGTCATAGCCATATATGCGCCGAATACCAGTAACATCACAACGCCAAGCCATCTATCAAAACGGCCAAAAATGTAGGCTGCAACCATATAAATAGCAGCAGAGGCAAAGAAAAACAGAATGGGTGTGCCGATCGTCTTTCTGTCTACCGGTGCAGGGCGGATCGCAATGGTCAGTGCTGCAATTAGGGCAGTGTTGCAAATGATAGAGCCAATGGCATTGCCATAAGCAATTGCGCCGTTGTTGTTGACTGCAGCGGTAACGGATACCATTACCTCCGGTAGAGTGGTTCCGATGGATACCACCGTTGCGCCAATAATGATCTCCGGTACGCGGAAACGCTTTGCAATACCCACCGCACTATCTACGAACCAATCGCCGCCTTTGATTAGAAGTACAACACCAACAGCAAAGAGCAGAAGTGATCCCCATAATCCGTCGGTCAAGCCGTTATACCATGTAAGAAATTGTTCAAGCATAATAAATGCTCCTTATATGTATTTTCGGTAATATGCAGATACGCCCCATCGCTGGGGCGTATCCTTGCGATATAATGCCTTAGTCAAAGGGATATCGATCCGGGGTGAAGGGTGTATCCTCGCAAGACATTGCCTCACGGGATAAGGGATAACGGTCCTCATACAAGCAGAAACCGATACCATACTCATCCTGTCGGTTTCTGGTGATGTATTCTTCCCGCTTTGCCACATTAGTTTCACCAATTAGATACAGATACTGGATTTCTGCCCACTTTGCCATACCTTCATAGATCAACAGACGCTTGCTCTTGGGGCATTTTTTGAAATTCTTCTTGTTATCCCAATGGGTGTACTGCCAAATATGGGTCAACTCATGGGCAAAAGTAGCAATCAAAGAAATGCGGGGTGCGCCATTCTCCAGAATAATACTATACTTTTGCTTTTTGTTAATCGCTACACCGAGGATCAGCAGGCTTTGACTGTCCTTTGTTCCCAAAGGAACACCAACCTTTTTCTTAAGTTTCCGGTGTTCCACAACCTCGATAGAAACCGGGACATCGATAGTCGCACCAAAGAAGTTATCCATATTGGTAATAACCCTCTGACACAGTTCCTCCACCTCTGTCTTGGTCTTTACCACAGTGCTGCTGCAAGTGGTGCAACGCATACGGCCATCCGGCAAACGGAAGAATTCCACACCGGCGATCTCTGTGCCGCAGTAGGAACAATACATTTGGTTGTTTTTGTTCTTATCTGCGTTGCGGTAGCCCTCCGCACAGTTTTTGCCCTCACGAGCCTGGCGAAGCTCACCACCGTCAAAACCGAGTTCTTGCAGAAACGCCTTTGTTCCCTCCAAATCCAAGGGTGTACTACGCTTTCCTTCACGGTATTTCAGATAATATCTCTCGTGATAAGGAATTTCCTTGAATTCCTGAGTAACAGGAGGCTCTTCCTCTGCGGTTGTCTCTTGCTCAGCAGTGGTATCTTCCTCGGTTGTAGTCTCCTCAGTAGGGATAGCTTCACCAGGACCCTCTTGCTGATCCTCTTCTTCCAAAGAGTCCTCCGCAGATTCGTCATGCGGCTGAGTTTCCGTTTCGGGAACGATTTCAGCGTCAGTTTCTTGAACTTCTTCGATTACTTCTTCAACAGGATTTGTTTCTTCCTGTTGCAATTCTTCTACCAAAGAATCATCTTCACGCATCTTCGTTCACCTCGCCTTCACTCTCGGCCTGTTCCTGTTCTTCTGTTTCACTTTCTTCAGAAACATCCTCTACAGTGGTTTCCTCGTTGGCTTCAGTCTGCTCGGTATTGGGAGTTTCCTCTTCAGCGACAGACTCATCACCGGAAACCTCGTCAGCAGCAGATTCTTCATCAGAGATTTCTTCAGCAGCCTCTTCAGCGGCCTTGGCCTCTTTTTTTGCTGCCTTTTCCTGCTCTTTACGAAGCTTCTCTTCCTGCTTCTGTGCCTTTTTCTGCTCACGGGCAGCTTGCTTTTCAGCCTTTGCAGCCGCCTTGGCCGCAGCCTTGGCTTCCTTCGCTGCAGCTTTTTCAGCCTTTTTGCGCTGTCTGGGCGTTAAACCGTCTTCAGATTCAGCCTTCTGCTTTTTATCTTTTTTCTTGAAGAGATTCTTAAACCAAGCGCCGATACGGCCAAAGAAACCTTTCTTTTTCTCCTGCGGAGCATCTTCGGCATAAACATCAAACCCGTCAGATACCTTTTCAGCTGCAGGCTCGTTCTGCTTACGGATGCTTTCAGCGATCTGCTCATCATTCCAAGCAAGATAGTCAGAAATGATCTGCAGAATACGGTTCACATTACGCTCCACAGCGATCAGCAAGCCAATATCCAGTTGGCTGTCTTCAATTATGAAGATGCACTTTTCGGCGGCCTCAAGGTCTTCCTCAAGGTTAAGGCTATAGGTCAGAGGCGCATCATAGTTGCCAGGCGTAACTGCAGAGATAAACGGCTGATTATCAGCAAACAAGGTAACAAATACCTCATTCAGCAGATTGGTCAGTGTCATTCTCACAGAATCGGTGAAAGCATCACCAAGCTTGGAGAAATCAAACTTCAGTACTTGCTTGTGATGATAATCACGGGTCGGTACGCCGTTGACCTTCACTAGATCACCGTTGTCAAAATCGTTATGGGCACACAGTTTCCAATAACCGGGAGTATCCACACTGAAATCAGCATACTGATAGTGGATATCGATGTTATTGACCGATTTAAGCGCACCCATAGAGGAAGAATCCTCAAGGTGATGGATCGTATAATTACGAACCTGCCGGTAAGACAGTCTGCCTCCGATATGCTCGGATGCGCGACGCACAAGAATGCGATTGTTTGTGGCCGTGGACACCATTTCATAGTACTTGCCGTTCAGTGTGAAGAACTGACCGGGCATGTACTTTTGGTACACATGGCCCTTAAGCTCTGTGCCAATATAGACATCTTTGCTTTCCTGCTCCGCAATATAGCTGGCATTTTGCAGATCGTCTAGAATAATGTGGGAGAAATCAGTATTCTCAATGGTGTAGACACTTTCGAACTTTCCGCTTTCGACACTGTAGGCGCGCTTAAAGAGAATCGTAGAATCCTTTTCAAATTGCACAGTTCTTCCATCGCGCGTCTTAACAGAAAGGATCGGCATACCCTGCTTGTCAGCAATCTCCTCATCGCCAAAGATGACACAGATTTCCTTCCAAATCTCTGTGGCAGGGTCCTTCGTGTCAATGTTCAGCATTACCATCTGGCGATTCAGAATTTCTTCCTTTACGGTATCGATGCACAACAGTAAGCACAGAGACAAAATGGCGTTTCTCTTTGTGCGTGCATAGTCTGCCGTAATGTACGGAATTGCCTTGGCATCTGCCGTAAATACCTCTGTGTTGGAAGACATATACTCCCGCAGCATATACTCTGAAGAAATGACATTCACAAAGCCCTGCTGCTCTGCAATGGTGGCAAAATTACGCCGGATTTCAAACAAGTTATTACGGTCATCCTCAACGGTAATGAAGGAATAGTCACTGACCCGTTCATCGCACATATTAAAGGATGTCTGGAAACACTTATCAAAAGTCTCCTGATTGGTGGGAAGTTTTGCGTAATCTAAAAGATCGTAATAATACTGCTTAGCGATCCATCGGGCATCCTTGACAGGGAACGCTTCTCCACCATACCAAACAGTCTTCTTTACCTGGTTTTTCAGAGCCACCATAGAAAGCTCTGTGCCCATACCCAGGCATCTGGAGACACCAGGCAAGATGCGGTGCTGCAGGTAGTCATCATCTGCAGTCCAGTACATATAGGAACTCATACCGTGAGGATATTCCGTTGCAGACACCTCTGTGATATTGGTCATCAAAATATGGGATAGCGCATCTACCAAGCCATCACAGTTGCGGTCAACGGAACAGAATGTAATGGAGCGGTCTTTACCACAGCACTTGATCAGCAAATTTAAACCGATCTGCGCGGTTGTTACCAATCTGGACGGTTCTACCACAATAACAAAAGAAACCGTTTTAAGGAAAGGTAGATTGTTCTTGTGGATATCCAAATCATGAACGCCGGAACGGGAAATAATACCAATGTCCGGCAGATCATCCTCGTTTACCTTCTTGTCGGAAAGCACTGAGATTTTCCACAGATCCGGAATATTGGAAACCGCTTTCATTCCCGCTGCAGACCAACGCTGCAGATCCTCTTCCGTGCCGTGCCGACCCAGAACGATCAGAATCTTGCCGCCGGTCAGCAGTTCCCGGTTCATAGCATAGAACACATAGGGATTCAGCTTGTCATAGAACGGGGTGTTAAACAGCAGGCTTTTGCCAGTAGCCAAATCATAACCACAACGGACATAATCCACATTGGGTTTCAGACCTGTTTCCATTTTTCTGCGGATAAATGCCGCATAATTCCTGCCGATATGTCCGCCGTCCTTTTTAAGACCGACCAAAACATCCTCAATCGCGCCGCCGGTCACACCACCGTTATTTACGGTAGTACCTTCCGCAGAAAGCTTATCACCGAACAACGCCTTCAACGGTTTTCTTAAAAGCGGATACATAGCAATATGGCGAGAATTGTCTGCCTGCACTGCCAGGTCAGACTTCCGTGCATCTGCGCTTAAGCCATCCACAAAGAAAGCCATTTCTCCGATAATGATAACCGCAAACACCGGATAGAAAGGCGCACTTACCAGATGGTTCATACACAGACCACAGGATATTAAGAGCGCCAGACCGGAAGCAAAGCAACTGCCGTAATATGCAGTCTTGATAAATGTACAAGCCTGACCGTAATGTGCCTTAATATACCAGCGATCATCCATCTCGTCATAGGAGTAGAAAAGTTCTACAACAGAGCCAATAAATGTGTTCCTGTGAACCTTGATCTTTCCCAAAATCGCAGTTAGAATCCGCTTAATGATCACATACAGCAAGAGCGCAGCTGTATTAAACAGAACCAGTTCAAGATAGATACCCCAACTGGAATGCAGGTTGCGGATAAAGTTTGCAATTACAGAAATGTTGAACTTGTCAAACAAATCGGCAAGCTTCAAAAACAGATCCATGCAAAGTTTTGCCAACTGATTTAAGAAAATCAACAGCACTGCACTGTAGACCACCGCAATCACCGGCATAGCATACTGCCGGTTGCGGTTTTCTTTTTTTACATTTGCTTTGCTGTTCAAAAACGCAAAGAGGATGAATGGAAGGAAAGAAACTGTAAGCTCAATGAAAAACTTCAAATCACTTTTCATATATTCCCTCCATTCTTACCAGTATGCGTTTTACATAGCTCGACGGAACCGTCACCAAATTGCCGTTGCTGATGAATTCGATCTGTCTGCAATCGCCGGCAAGGAACGGCGCAGGATATGCATACTCCGTCTTTTGATCAAAATCGTAATCATAGGGACGGCACATTGTCTCATCACAGAAAGTACGGTCACCAAAATAATCACCGTAACCTTCTACAAGCTGTGCGCGTCTCTTGCGAATATCTTCCTGATGCTTCTTTCGAATGCGTAAGCTCTTGGTATACTCATCCAGATTTTTCTGCGCGTAATTCTGGACAGCATGACCCCTACGCACATTGCAAGAAGCGCTAAGATATTTCGAGAACCGTTTCATAGACGCCTGGATCTCATTTATAAGATCACACGCCATGTTGTTGTACGCTCTTACTGCATTTGTGACCGAGCTACGCAGGAAGAACAAAGAAACCAGCATAATCACCGCCAGAACGCCGCACATACCCAAACTCAATACGATGGCCGTTGACACTGTTTGTACTGTACCGCCGTTGTCCAGAAGGAACGGCAGGAAGCAGACAAAATACAGCGCTAAGCAGATTGCACTCAGGACTATGACGGTTTTCTTGGTCATACGACGGCCAATCACCTTCTTGACCTTCTCCGCTTCTTGTGCCATGCGCTCTGTATACTGAGAAGTATCTGTCAGATCCGACGGAATGGATGCAACCATTTCATCTTCTGCAGAATCCGTGTACTCGCGGATATCATCAATCTGCAACGGTGTTAATCTGCTGATATTGACATCTGTTACTTCACTGGACGCATGCATCTGGCTCACGCTCTTCCGAACAGAACGCATCTGCTGCTTCGCAATATAAGCCAGTGCTTTCTCAGAAGTACGGTAGTCACGATTCCACTTGTGATATTCATCCTCCGGCTTGTCAAAAAACAGACCGTAGTCCTTTTCTGCCAACACCTTTTCCGGGTCACAAGACTCGTCCAACAGAACCGCCACATCCTTGGGTGTGCAGAAAAGTGCTTCAGCAGCCTTGTCTGTCAGCTCGCCGGGAATCTCGCCGCGAATCTTCTCCATCTCATTCTCGATGACATCATAGGTCGCCGCAAGCTTTCTGTCGTAGGATGTTACCATGGTGCACAACGGCGCATCATCCGTTTCCGCCTCCAGTTGATACAAGCGTCTGGCCTGCATGGCACTGCCGGGAACAGGATTGGAAACAAAAATCAACACAGTGGCAAGGAAGCGAATATAGTCCGTTCGGAAATTCCGGTGGGTAGGCGACAGCATATCGAACACCATAAAGCGCATCCGGTCAAAGTACATATTCCGATCCGCAAAAGACGAATATTCGCTATCCTGATGGATTGTCCAATAGGCATCCGGATCAAAATAGTTGTTTTCCGCAGAACGAAGAGAAATACAATGTACTTCTGCAGGATAGGCGATATTCAGGTAATCTTCTGCCAAAAAAGTCCTGCGAAGATTCTCCTTCATACGCAGTTCCCGCTTATACTGATCCCGTTCCAGCAGTTCCAGTTTCACACTGGGCTTCAGATCGTCTCTTCCGATCATTTCCATTGCCCAATCGTGGACATCCTGTTTTTCCTTCACATCGTTGAGAACATAGTCCTCCGGTCTGAAGCAGAGCCAGGTGGAGAGCTTTTGGAAGGGTTTCTCCAGTGCGCTTTTGTAGACAGCTTCTTTCTGGGCTGTCAGTGCATCATAGTATTTCTTCCAGGAGCTCTCCCAATCTTCTAAAGATTCCTTCTCTCCGGGCTGACGATCAGGTGCTTCCAATGCATCGAGAGCACTGTGATCCACAACATCAAACGGATTGCGATTCTTGGAGGTCTTGATCGTGCAGTTGTTAATAATAACTGCACGCCAATCCTTCCGCCGTCCTACTGCATCCAGGAGCCCCGGGACAGAATCCTGAAGATTCTGCCCCATAGGGTTCCAATAACAGAATGCCAGTTCTTTGCTTTCCAGAAACGGTTCGAAAAACAGCTTGTTATCCTGTCGTATGGCATCAATATGTTCTTTTTCAGCTATTAAAACTGTGAACAAACCACTCATCTCCGTTTCTTAAAAATTATTAACCGATATCGCCGTCCTTAAACTCCTTGGCGACCTTATCCAGCAATGCCTCATAATCCTCCGGCTCGGGAGCAGACAGGATCACATCGCGGATCTTTCTCTGGATGATATCCAGCACCATATTCTCGTGGGCAAGAGGTGCGCGGACGCATACCTCATAGAAGTGATAGTTACGCTTCAGAAGGGTCAGCTCGTCCACAAGACGGTTGCACAGAACGAACTTCACATCTTCCTTCTTCTCCCACTTGGAATACTCTTCACGGAACACATCAATGACAGCCTCAACCATAGCGGTGATCTCAGAGATGTACCGGCCGGAATTGGGCAGTGTGCAGTAGAACATCAAAGGAATTGCAAACAAGCTGGTTGTGTTCTCCACATAACGCTTCTTGTCATCCTCATCGCTGGCGAAATCCAGATGCGCACCGGCGCCTCTCTTGCTGCGCTCTTCTCTGTTCTTCAGGATCTCTTCCTTGATCTCTTCCAGAGCCTTCTGCGTGCCATCGCAAGACTTAGGCTTTTCCATTCCCTCGGGAATATCCAGCAGAGTCAGCAGATTGAATCTGGCCATATCCTTGAAGAACTCTGTATTCTCGTAGTTGCAGTTCTTAGCCTCGCTCATAGCTCTCTTGCGGTTCTTGATGAGGTTGATATCCTCAATGACCTTAGAGTTGACATACAGTGCGTCCAGAACTTCATAGAACTCATCACACAGGGTGCCATTGGGAACGGTCAGCTCCACATCACGGTTATCGGAATCCCGGTACAGATATACCTTCTTACCGTTTGCAACCGCAGACAGAGGCCGCTGCTGGATCGCATGATGGATCAGACCATAAATAAATGCCTTATGCACCTTGCGGATGACCTGCTGCTGATAGTCGAAGTCCAGCTCAGGCATGCTCTTGATGGAATCCCAAGCCTTGTCGATATGGGTAGAAATTGCAGCATTCTTGGTAGAGTCAGGTCCAATCAAGCGGGAATAATCGCTGTAGGCCTTATGGTATGTACCTGCGCTCTTCTTACCAGTCTCGGTCTCAAAGGGTGCAGCAAACTTCTTCAGCTTATTGGGAGTCAGGTTGTACAAAGCGTTGTAGAAGTGGATCTCATACTTAGAAACCGTCTCCACTGCCTCACCGTTGGGCATCAGATCCTTAACGCGGAATTTCCGGTTGTCCAGCAGGATCTTATTGTAAGCACAAACCTTGATCTCTCTGGGCTCTTCGTTGGTTACGCGCTGTACAGAGGGAGCTGCAATACGGGCACCCATAGCAACAACTTCCATAATGTGACGCTTTGCATCTTCCACAGATACCTGCTCAAAGACCTGGGTATCACCGTTGTTCTCAGCACGCAGGCGAATACGCTCCTTCAAGCGCTGCTCCAGCTCGATAGCACCGATGATATCGCGATCGATATCCTCGCACTTTTCGCGGACACTTGCCTTGAAATAGCCCATCAGAATATCATCGAAGATATCCTTGCGGCGGTCTTCTTCAATATAACCACCGGCATTGTCCAGCTCCATCTTGAAGATAGCGTTGTTCTTGACTGCGTCAAAAATACCGCCATTGATATCGGAGTTGAGCATCGTGGTTTCCTTCTGTGCCTTCTGCAGGGAGAAGCTGCTCACTTCATCCAGCAGCTGCTGTGTTGCACAGATGTTCATGAAGGAATCACCCTTCTTGTACTGCAGCTCATCCACCATATCGATCTTCTTGCGGCTCAGATCCTTTACCTTGTAAACGAAGGTATTGAAGAACAGCTCGAACTGTGCAGCAAATTCTCTGACATATTCATTTGCCTTTACATAAGCTGCGTGGACAGCAACCTTCTTGCAGTAGTCTTCCAAAGCCATAAAGTAGGCGGGGACATCCTGTGCCGCTTCTTCATAAAGCTTATTATAACCCTTGAGCTTGTCGAACAGAGTCGGCTCCTTAGCGCTCAGTTCACCGAGGCTCTCAATGCCGATGGCCTTGTTCTTAACAAACTTGAATTCGTATTCCTTGCTCTTGTAGGTCTCAACGATCTCTTCTGCAGAATTATGGGAAGTAGATTTAACATCTGCTTCGAAGCCTTCCAGCAAGCGGTACAGCACATAACGGGCTGCGCAGGGATGGAGGACCTCGCCCTGAGCATTCTTCAGCAAGCTCTCAATGCTGTAAGCATCCTTGATAGAAACAGTCTTCTGCTCGTTGGTGAACAGAGCCTCTGCCCAACGGGTAACAATGCCCTCTGCAATAGGTGTGCCGTCCTTGCCCTTTTCCATCACAACACCGGCAAAGGCAGTCAGCGCATCGATAGCATCAGAGATCTTGGTGTCACCGCCGAAGGACTGAACAGTTTCCCACTGCTTTGCGGCATTATAAAGAGAGTTGAAGCGCTTGTCACTGGTTACTACGCGGTAAGCCTGCTCCTCGAAAGCTTTTCTAAAGCGCTTGATTCTGGAATCCAGGCTCTCCAACTCATAGGTGTTATTCAGATCCTTGGAGAAGGGATCCTTTGCATTGCGCAGAGTATCGCAGTATACCTTTCCGTAGGAATCCCATGTAGACATAGGTGCGCCACGCTTTTTCTGCTCGGCTCTGTAAGCTTCCACAGCCTTGTCGTACTTAGTCCACTTGGAAGCATCACCTTCGCCGCCAATGCTGTCGATGGCCATATCGTAAGCAACATAGTCAGCGACCTTCTCGTAGGGGTAGCGGATCACTCCGGCACCGATACCGCCAAAACGGTTACGGCCGTAGTTGCCGGGCTTAGTCATTTCCTTAATAATGTTGTCTTCAACAGAAAAAGCCTTCTTCTGCATAGGACCGATATTCTGCTCGTAAAGAGCCTGTGCAGCCTGGTCAATATACTGACCAACACTGATCATGGTGCTATCTTCAGCATCCTGACCGTCCATCAAGAAGCAGAAATCCATGGGCAACAAGGACAGAGCCTTCTGCTTGTCGGAACCGGCAATAGACACATTCACATGCATATCGCTGAACTGCTTCAGATCCTCATCCAGGTCGATAAAGCCGGAACCCTTCATCATAAAGGCATTCAGTTCTTTCACGGTTGCGTAAGCATTCCGGGCCTGGCTGTCACGCTCAGTCTGAGAGTCAATAACACTGTCCAGAGTCTCGGGCAGCAGCAGCAAGGAACGAACGATCAGCGCGGTGTTGGGATACTTTTCCTTCACATAGTCACGGATAAACATGGAAAGGGGCAGGATAATACCGGAACCAGTACCACCAGAAGCAGTGGAAGCGATAACCACACGCATTGCCTGTTTCATATCCTTACCGGTCTTACGGAACAGATCGTCAATGGCATCATACAGAGGACGGATCTTACCGGTCTTGATGGTAGCGTTCAGTGCCAAACGGGAGATTGCACGAACCTGACCTGCACCCTCAGAAACGGTCTTATCATACATAACCGCATTCTTGGGGAACCACTTCTTTCGGGCTTCCTCATCATAATCCAAATAGCTGCCAACAGTTTGGGTGTTGGAAGTCTGAACCCAATAGATCTTGGACTTGCCGTTTGCAACATCGGACAGATCGTTTACATTGGTATCCAGGCACAGGAAATTGATATTTTCCTTTTCCTCGGGCAAGCACAGATCAGCGACCTTCTTGACGATCTTACAGCCTGTACCGCCTACACCAACAAACAGAGTTGGTGCCGCCACTTCGTTGGGCTTAATTTTTTCTTTCTTGATTTCCATGTACTTTTCTCCTCCGTTTTATTTCTTGTTGAAGCTGATTTTTGAAAGGACTTCAAAATCTTTATCAATTCCGGCGTCCGAGATAGTACCGGAATATCTTACAGTTGC
>JAZNRW010000044.1:0-9034 GCA_045590835.1 Faecousia sp. | reverse complement strand
TTTCTGAATAATTTGCTCATAGCATTTATTACTCAAGAATTTTCGTTGGCTTAAATTCGATTTGCATCGAAACTTAAACAATTTAAATTGTCCAAGGTGTTACTTGTTCGTCTTTGCGTTATTCAATTTACAAGGTACATGACGCCCAGCCTCCGGCACAGGCCTTCATCGGCAGAGCTTGATTATTCTATCACAAACATTTTCCCATGTCAACAACTTTTTTCAAGTTTTTGGCTATTTCCGGAAAAATTTTTTCAGTATGGTTTTTTCCTGTTTCTGCTATATTTTCTCCGGCTCTGAGACCATATCCGACAGGGCATCTCCAGCGTCAATAGCGCCCTCAGACTGGGCCGCAATATCCCCCAGACTCACCATTCCACGCAGCTGTCCGGATTCCACCACCGGCAAGCGTCTAATTTGCCGCCTGCCCATCAAATGGGCCGCTACCCCGGTCTGCATCTCCGGTGCCGCTGTCACCACCTGGCGGGTCATTACCATACTCACCGGGGTCTTAGCCGGATCCCGCCCTGCTGCCAGACAGCGTGTTACCATATCCCGGTCTGTGACCACGCCCCGTAGCTGTCCGCCACTGCACACAGGAAGAAATCCTATATTATAATGTGTCATAGTTCTGGCAGCTACCTCCACGCTCTCCCCGGGATGCACCGCGATCACGGGACTTTGCATAATGTCTTTCAGTTGCATGCGCTCCCCTCCTTACAGAGCAGTATGCCCCTGCGGGTTCCTGTTTATTCCTTTTTTTCTATCCATTCTTGCAATTTAATACAATCGTGTTATAATAAACAAAACACTTTGGATCGAGGAGAGCTCCCTTGAGAATTATTGACTTTCACACCCACATCTATCCGGATGCCATCGCGCCCAAGGCAGCCGAAAGCATCCGCACCTTCTATCACCTGGGTGACGACGCTATGGACGGCACTGTTGCCTCCCTGCTGGAGCACGCCGACAGGGCAGGCATTTCGGAATTTGTGGTTCTGCCGGTGGCCATGCGGCCGGATCGCACGCGGCACATCAACGACTTTATCTTAGAGCAAGTAGCGCAGCAGCCCCGGTTTTACGGCTACGGCACTGTTCACGCTGCCATGAAAAATTTGACAGACGAGGTAGACTACATTATAAATAAGGGCCTTCGGGGCATTAAGATGCATCCGGACTCCCAGGTCTTCCCCATTGATGACCCCCGGCTGTTGCCGGTCTACGAGCAGATCCAGGACAAATTGCCGGTGATTTTGCATATGGGCGATCATCGGTTTGACTACTCCCATCCCGCCCGGCTACGCCACGTGTTGGATCTGTTCCCCAAGCTGCAGGTGATCGCCGCCCACTTCGGCGGGTACGAGATGTACCAGGTTGCCTGTGAGGAGCTCTCCGGCAAGGATTGCTTCTTTGATGTGTCCTCTTCCATGATGTTTATGGAGGAAGGCGTGCCGGAGTGGTACATCAATCACTACGGCGCGCATCGGTTTGTATATGGCAGCGACTATCCCATGTGGAATCCGGAAACAGAAGTCAAGCGTTTCCTGCAGCTGAAGCTGACAGAAGATCAGCTGGAGCAAATCGCCTGGAAGACCGCAGCGGAGCTTTTGAAACTATAATTAAGAAACCGCACCTCATAGCTTGAGGTGCGGTTTTATTATTTCCGGTTTATTGGACAGTTCCGAAGCTATACTGGGTCACAGAGTGATACCGTTCACCGGCCTTCACAACGGGTTGCGGCCAATCAGGATTATTGACCGCATTGGGATAGTACTGGGTCTCCAGCGCGATACCGCCACGGCGGGTATAGTACACGCCATCCTTACCCTGCCCTCTCTTCAGGAAGTTGCCGGCATACACCTGTATACCGGGGCAATCGGTGGAAACACTCATAATTCTGCCGGACTCCGGATCGGACAGAACCGCGCAAGGGTTGCAGAACACTTCAAAGTTGTGATCGTATCCCCCCTGCAGGCGCAGGCATTCATAGTCGGCGTTAATATCCCGGCCCACAGGTTTTGGCTCCCGGAAGTCCATGGGTGTGCCCGCCACACTGCGCAATTCCCCTGTGGGAATACTCTCGGCATCACTGGGGGCAAAGAACCGGGCGGGCATAGACAGGATCTGCTCCATAGCCTTCTCCGGCTTATGGTGGCCTGCCAAATTGAAGTAGCTGTGGTTGGTCATATTAAAGACGGTATCCTTGTCGCTGACCGCATCATAGGTGATGGTCAGCGTGCCGGGGTTCTCCAGGGTATAGGTGACCGCGATGTCCGCGTTGCCAGGGAAGCCCTGGTCTCCATCCGGGCTGTGCAGGGTCAGACGCAGCAGATTCTCCCTATGCTCCAACACCTGCCAAATCCGGAAGGCATAGCTGTCCGGGCCGCTGTGCAGATTGTTTTTATTGTTATTGACAGGCAACTGCACGGTTTTATCTCCCAGAAGAAAACGCGCATTGCCCACCCGATTGGCGTTCCGGCCTACGGTGGCGCCAAAATAGGTGGTGTTGTTGCGATAGTCATTAGCATTTTCAAATCCTAAGACCACATCCGCCGAATTGCCGTCCCGGTCGGGGACATACAGCCGCACCAGCGTGGCGCCGAAGTCTGTGATCTGCGCCTGCATTGTGCCGCAGGAAATGGTATACAGGGAGGCTTCCCGGCCATCAGGCAGAATACCGAAAGATTTCTTTTCCATTTTTTCTCCTTAACCTTTATAGAAAACAATTTTCACTCCGTTTGATTGCTACATTATACTATAGTATTACCGGCTTTTCAATGATTGTGTGAGAATTTTTGTTAGGTTTACACTTTTTCACCAAACAGGGGGCGATTTTCCCCCGTCAGCATCTTCCGATTCCGACAAAATGCCGGAAATTACATTATTTTGTGTTTTTCTATTGCAAAAACCACAATATGTAGTATAATGGGTTCTACGCAAGTTTATAAGCCTATACCCATAGAAAGAGGTTTTTATGAAAATCATTAAGCGCAACGGCGCAGAAGTCATTTTTGACGCCGAAAAGATCGAGACCGCCGTCACCAAGGCAAACAATTCCGTTGATGAGAGCGTCCGCATGACGCCCCTGCAGATCAAGCGCATCACCGAGCATGTGCAGATCAGCTGTGAGGAGATGGGCCGCAGTCCCTCCGTGGAGGAGATCCAGGACCTGGTAGAAAAAGCCATTATGGCCCATGGCGCCTTTGAAGTGGCCAAGTCCTACATCACCTACCGGTACACCCGGAGCCTACTCCGGCAGTCCAACACCACCGACGACCGGATCCTCAGCCTGATCGAGTGCAACAACGAGGAAGTCAAGCAGGAGAATGCCAACAAGAACCCCACCATCAATGCGGTTCAGCGTGACTACATGGCAGGCGAGGTCAGCAAGGACATCACCAACCGTATCCTGCTGCCCAAGGAGATTGTGGATGCCCACAACGCAGGCATCATTCATTTCCACGATTCCGATTACTACGCCCAGCATATGCACAACTGCGATCTTGTGAACCTGGAGGACATGCTGCAAAACGGCACTGTCATCTCCGGCACACTGATTGAGAAACCCCACTCCTTCTCCACCGCCTGCAACATTGCCACCCAGATCATCGCCCAGGTGGCCTCCAACCAGTACGGCGGTCAATCCATCAGTTTGACCCATCTGGCGCCCTTTGTCCAGGTCAGCCGGGAGAAGATCCGCAAGAATGTGGAGCAGGAGCTGTCCCTGCTGGGCGTGGAGCCCAAGGAGGATGTGCTCTCCAAGCTGGTGGAGGATCGGCTGAGAGAAGAAGTGGCCCGAGGCGTACAGACCATTCAGTATCAGGTGGTCACTTTGATGACCACCAACGGACAGGCCCCCTTTATCACCGTGTTTATGTATCTGAATGAAGCCAGAAACGAGCAGGAGAAGAAGGATCTGGCAATGATCATCGAAGAGATGCTCCGCCAGCGCTACGAAGGCGTCAAGAACGAGAAGGGTGTGTGGATCACCCCCGCCTTCCCCAAGCTGATCTATGTGCTGGAAGAGGACAACATTACTGAGGATTCTCCTTACTGGTATCTGACCCGTCTGTCCGCCCAGTGCACTGCTAAGCGGATGGTGCCCGACTACATCAGCGAGAAGAAGATGCTGGAGCTGAAAGTGGATAAGAACGGTGAAGGCCACTGCTACACCTGCATGGGCTGTCGCTCCTTCCTGACCCCTTATGTGGACGAGAACGGAAAGCCCAAGTACTACGGCCGGTTCAATCAAGGCGTTGTTACTATCAATCTGGTGGATGTGGCCCTGTCCTCCGGTCGCGACAGCGCCAAGTTCTGGAAGATCTTCGACGAGCGTCTGGATCTTTGCTATCGGGCGCTGGTATGCCGCCACGAGCGGCTGAAGGGCACTCTCTCCGATGCCGCCCCCATTCTGTGGCAGTACGGCGCGCTGGCAAGACTTCCCAAGGGCGAGCCCATCGACAAGCTGCTCTACGGCGGGTATTCTACCATCTCTCTGGGATATGCAGGTCTTTACGAGTGTGTCAAGTATATGACCGGCCGCTCCCACACCGATCCGGAGGCAAAGCCCTTTGCTCTGCAGGTGATGCAGCATATGAACGATGCCTGCAAGGGTTGGAAGGCAAAGCACAACATTGACTTCTCCCTCTACGGCACACCTCTGGAGTCCACCACCTACAAGTTCTCCAAGTGCCTGCAGCAGCGCTTCGGTGTGATTCCCGGGATTACCGACAAGAGCTATATCACCAATTCCTACCATGTCCATGTGACCGAGGATATTGATGCCTTCACCAAGCTGCGGTTTGAATCTGAGTTCCAGCAGCTCTCCCCCGGCGGCGCCATCAGCTATGTGGAAGGGCCCAACATGCAGCAGAACATCGACGCGGTTCTGGAGCTGATGAAGTTCATCTACGACAATATCATGTATGCGGAGCTGAACACCAAGAGCGACTACTGCCAGGAGTGCGGCTTTGACGGTGAGATCCAGATCCAGGAGGATGACGGCAAGCTGGTTTGGGTCTGCCCCAACTGCGGCAACACCGACCAGAGCAAAATGAATGTGGCCCGCCGTACCTGCGGCTACATCGGTACCCAATACTGGAATCAGGGTCGTACCCAAGAGATCAAGGATCGGGTGCTGCATCTGTAAGAATACGCAAAAAGGCCATTGCCTGGGGGCAATGGTCTTTTTTATCAGATCGTTTCCAGCAGGGCTTCCAACTGGGATAGGGCTTGGATCTCATAATCCGGGCGGATGTTTTCGGGGGCAGTCTTGCCGGCGGGGTTCACCCAGCAGGTAGCCATGCCGGCATTGATGCCGCCCTGGATATCTGAGGTCAAGCTATCGCCCACCATCATGGCACGGCTGGGATCAAAGTCCGGGATAGCCGCAAAGCAGGCGGAAAAATACGCCATGTCCGGCTTATTGGCGCCGATCTCCTGGGAGACAAAGATCTTTTGGAAGAAATGGCTGATATTGGCACTTTTCAGCCGCCCCGCCTGCACCTTGGCAGTGCCGTTACTGGCTAAGTACAGTTTATACTTCCGGCTTAAACGCTCCAGCGCCGTCTCCGCCCCGGGCAGGAAATAATGCCCTATGGACAGGTTGTCTTCATAGGCTCTGGCGCAGCGAACCGGGTCTTCCTCTAAGCTATACTCCCGGAATAGAGTAGCAAATCTTCCTGTGAGCACTTCCTCCCGGGTCAGCTCCTTTCGCTCCAGCCGTTCCCAATGGGCTCGGTTGATGGCGCTGTAGCGGGCGAGCACTTCGTCGGTGGGTTCCAGACCAAACTGCCGAAAGGTCTTGGCAATGGCGATTCGCTCCGCCTTATGGAAATCCAGTATGGTATCATCCAGATCCAAAAACAGAAATTCAATCATGGTTTTTCCTCCTGAATATCTCATTGGCAAGGGCCGCAAACTGGCCGATATCCAAGGTCTCACCCCGGACATTCTCCGGCAGGCCGCAGGCGGCGATCACCTCTCCCGCGCCGGTCTTTCCCAACTCCGGGAATCCGGCTGCCAAGCCGTTTTGCAGTTTCTTCCGGCGCATGGCAAAGCTGGCCTTTACCGTACGGAAGAAGGTTGCCTTATCCAGGATCTCCCAAGGCAATGTCCTCCGCGTCCGCAGGGTAACCACCGCAGAAGTGACCTTGGGTTGGGGCAGGAAGCAGTGGGCCGGCACATCAAACAGCAGCTCCGGCTCTGCGTAAAACTGGCAAAAAACCGTAAAGGCGCTATAGTCCGCCGTGCCCGGTTTGGCTGCGATCCGCAGGGCAACTTCCTTTTGCACCATGACGGTCACCGCTTCAAAGCACTCTGCCTCAAGAAGAGCCGAGAGAATGGGCGATGTAATATAGTAGGGCAGGTTGGCGCAGGCCATGGGCCGCAGACCGGCAAACTTCTCCTGCACCAGCGCCGCCACATCCTGCTTCAGTACATCGTCCCAAACGATCTGCAAATTGTCGAATTCACCCACGGTCATCTGCAAAATAGGCTTTAACCGGGTGTCCAGCTCCACGGCGCAAACCTTATTGGCCCGCAGGCACAGCTGCTGGGTCAGCGGGCCGATGCCGGGGCCGATTTCCAGAACGCCGGTGGTCCTGTCCACTCCGGAGTCCTCCGCGATCCGCTCCGGTACCCATCGGGCAATCAGAAAATTCTGTCCTTTGGCTTTGGAAAAGTGAAAACCATGCTCTGCAAGCAGAGGCTTCATCACCTGAATATCACAAACATCAATCATAACAAAATCCGCCTTTCTCCTGCTATGATAGCATGAGAAAGGCGGATTTGCAATGTTAAAGTAAATTACTGTTTCCAGTTGGCATCGCCCAGGAAATAGACGGTGCAGTTACGGGCGCCGAACTGAATGCACTTGTCGTAGGTTTCCATGTACAGATCCAGACGGTGGCCAATGATACCTCCGCCGCAGTCCTCTGCGGTGCTCAAGCCGTAAACATACTCGCCGTCGTTGGATACGATGAACATACGGGTGCCATAGGGAACCACGCTGGGGTCAATGGCTACCACACCCCACTTTACCTCCGTGCCGTTGGCGGTGATGGTATCACAACCGGCATCGGTATGGGTATAGGCAGTTGCCAGAAAGCGCTCCTTGTGTGTATAGGTCAGCACTTCGCCGGTGGGCAGCACGATCACGCCGTCACCGATCAAGGGCTTGTCAGAAGTCTGACCCACAGCTTCGCCGGTACCTACGGCTACGACC
Source organism: Faecousia sp. (assembly GCA_045590835.1). Classification (GTDB taxonomy): domain Bacteria; phylum Bacillota; class Clostridia; order Oscillospirales; family Oscillospiraceae; genus Faecousia. The sequence continues at coordinate 1,809 of JAZNRW010000044.1, read as the reverse complement.
TTGGCAACAGGCTCTACCTCTACCGTCTCTTCATACACGGTGCGAGTCTGTTCCTCACCGTTTACATAGGTCACATTGGCACGGCAGAGCATCTGTCCGGGTACGCCCTCCACCAGAGTCTTCTCCACACCCTGCTCCAGAGTGGGGTCATCACAATAAGTGGTTTCAAAGGGGATCTCCAGAGTGTAGGTTTCGTTGATCTCCAGCACCTGGTCCACCCAGATCTCCATACCGTCGTAGGTTAAGGTTTGCAGGGACTGGGAGACATGATCATCGTCAGTGACAATGCCCATACGGTCAAACAGGGATTCCACGGTCTCACCGTAGGCGCTGACTTCGATCGTCTCACCCCGGTGATGTACGGTGACGGACTGGGCGCGCTGAATATTGATCTGGGACCCATCCTCACCGGCAGCTGTTGTATAAAAATCGTCCGCTTCCAGAGCCACGCCGGCCTCCCGCAGTACTTCAGCAGGATCTGTGGCATAGGTGGTATGTACCAACACCGCATCGCCGTCGGTGATCACATAGGTGTTCTCAGCCTGGGCAGAGGGTGCCAGGGCACCGATCAAACAAACCACGATCAGCGCCATCGCCAGAACACGAAGGGACTTGTTCTTTCTCTTCAAAACAAAGGGAGCTAACAGTTGCATTGCAAAACCTCCTTTCCAAAAAGGTTACAAAAATCTTTCGCCTTTTGTGCGATTTTTATCGTGTGTAAACTATGGTAACCCAAAACCGGATTGCGGGTCAATTATAACAAATTTTCTTAAAAAGTCAAGTCTTACAGGAAAAACACCATAAAATAGTAACTTTTTACAGAATTATTTCAACAATATTATGTAAACTTTCAAACAAATTGTCGGGTTGCATTTTGTCTAAAGGCACAATATCTTGTAGAAAAAGTTACATTTGTTAACATAAATCACAAAAATATGTAACCTACTCACAAATCAACCATTTTATTGATTATGGTAAACCAAATTCCCGTTATTTTCCCGCTCCTCCCTCCCTCACAACCTTTAAAAAACTGTCAAAATCGCGTACGCCCTCCACTTTGTTATTTATGACCAAATCCAGCGTCCCGGGATTGACACTTGTGAAAAACTGTGCTATGATGCATTTGGTAAAAGCTGTGACGAAGACACGCATATTCGGTAGTTCCTCAGAGAGAGTCCCGTTTGGTGTGAAGGACTTGGATTTCTGCCAATTATGATACCACTTCCGAGCCGCAGGTTGGAAATAGCCTGCCGGGCACGCCCGTTATTGCGTCAATGAGTGGCGAAGCAATTCGCAACCAGGGTGGAACCGTGGAATACTTTGTATCCCACCCCTGATCTTCATCAGGGGGTGGGTATTTTTTATACCTTCTCCCGCAAATTTAAGGAGGTAACAACCATGTCCGAAGAAAATCTGTACACATTTGAAAATCCCGAATTTCGCAAAACCTTCTGGCACACCAGCTCCCATGTGATGGCACAGGCTGTCAAGCGTCTGTGGCCCGAGGTTCAGCTGGCTATCGGCCCCGCCATCGACGAGGGCTGGTACTACGACTTTGACGCTCCCTTCTCCTTCACACCCGACCATCTCCAGCAGATCGAAGCCGAGATGAAGAAGATCGTCAAGGAGCGCATCCGTCTGGAGCGCAGCGAGATGAGCCGTGAGGACGCACTGGCCTGGGCCGATGAGCACAACGAGCCCTACAAGCGGGAGCTGATCGAGGATCTGCCTGCCGATGCCTTCATCAGCTCCTACACCCAGGGCGACTTCACCGACCTGTGCGGTCTTGTAGATCCGCTTGACCTGCTT
>JAZNRW010000043.1:0-14096 GCA_045590835.1 Faecousia sp. | reverse complement strand
GTTGACGCGGACAACGAACACTTCGATTTCGTCGCCAACCTTCAGGATATCCTCGGGCTTAACAGTGGGATCTGCGCTGACTTCGTCATAAGGAATGTAGCCGGCATGCTTGGTGCCCAGATCGATCTGGACTTCGGTGCTGCCAATACCGGTAACGATACCGGTAACCTTATCTCCTGTATTTAAAGTCTTGATGGACTGCTCCAGAAGCGCCTCAAAGCTTTCCTCCTGTACAGCCTCAACATTAGTAATTTCGCTCATAGTCTTGTTGACCTCCTTTATAATCCACGCCGGGGTAGAAGCACCGGCCGTGATTCCAACATCAGCCACACCGCAAAAGAATTCAGGATCTAACTCTGATGCGTTATCCACCAGAACCACCCGATCGCAGTGCTCCCGACAAATCATTGCAAGGCGGCCTGTGTTGGAACTGTGAGTGTCACCTACAACGACCATAGCCTGACAAATACGACTTAAGTTTGCAGCCTCGCTCTGCCGGAATTCAGTAGCTTTGCATATTGTATCAAAAATTTTCAAGTTAGTAAACACTTTTTTTGCAAAAACTTTGCAAATTTTCCACAAAGATTCCGTGGAAGTGGTCTGGCAGACCATACTGATGGGGAAATCTGTGGGAATTTCCCCGGAATTTGCCCAATCTTCCAGTTCCTGGGCGTTTTCAAAGATCTTACACTCCCCGCACCAGCCGGCAATGCCCTCCACCTCCGGGTGGCTCCGGGTGCCGATGATCACAGGCAAGCGACCCTCGGTTTCAGCATTGCTGACGATGCCGTGGATCCGCTTGACAAAGGGGCAGGTAGCATCCACCACCTCCACATGCCGGGCCTCCAGCTGCTCCTGGATCTGCCGGGTCACACCGTGGGAACGGATCACCACCGTATCCCCCGGACGGGCCTGGGCGGGGTCTTCCAGTACCCGCACGCCCATTTCTTCAAAATGCTTTACCGCATGGCGGTTGTGGATAATGGGACCTAATGTACAAATCTGCTTTTTATCCGCCACCGCCTGCTCTACCAGCTCCACCGCCCGGTTGACGCCAAAGCAGAACCCGGCGCTTTCCGCAACTTTTACGCTCATACCGGGATCTTTTCCTCCACGATCTTCCGCATAGCAGCGATCACGCCGTCAATATCCAATTCGGAAGTGTCCAGTTTAACAGAATCCCGGGCCATCTTCAGCGGCGCAATCTCCCGGTGGGTATCCTGGTAATCCCGCTGCTGAATTTCTTTAAGCACTTGTTCAAAGTTAGACTTCTGACCCTTGGCGTTCAGTTCGTCGCAGCGGCGCTTTGCGCGCACCTCCGGAGTGGCAGTAAGGAAGATCTTTACATCCGCTTTGGGCAGCACCACAGTGCCGATGTCCCGGCCGTCCATGATCACATTGTAGTTTCTGGCAACCTCCCGCTGCATGTCCAGCAGAGCCTCACGGACCACTGCGTGGGCAGAGACCAGACTTGCCTTCTGAGAGATGTCCTGGGTGCGGATCTCACCGGTCACATCCATACCGTTCATAAGCATGTGCTGCAAACCGTCTTCATCATATTCGATCTGAATATTCAGCTCGTCAATGTAGCGCTCCACCCCGTCCACATCCTTGGGGCTGACCCCCAAAAGATCCATGAAGTAAGCCACCGTGCGGTAAATAGCACCGGTGTCCACATAGTAGTAACCCATCTCCTTAGCCAGCCGCTTGGCAATGGTGCTCTTGCCTGCGCCGGCAGGACCGTCAATTGCAATTGCGTATGTTTTCGCCATAATATCTCTCCTTATTATCCCTGCTGACGCAGTTTTCCCAGAGCGGCGGCTTCCAGCGCCACCACTTCCTCCGGGGTCATATGCATAGCCTGGCCTGTCTGCTCAGGTGTCTGGGGCAGGCCGCCCTCCAAACCAAAGCGCAGGGTCAGTAGTTTCGCTTCTGTTTCCGTTAATGTGGACAGCATCTCCAGGATCCGCTGCCTTGTTTGGAAATACGCGGTGTTCTCCACCGCCTGATCCTCCTCCGGCTCCGGCTCTTTGGGTTCTGTTAAACGGTCGATCTGCTGGCGCGCATTGGCCTGCTGCAGGATATCCCGGTAGGTGGCCGCCTCCTCCGGACGCACATGAATCGCCTCAGCGATCTCCTCCAGGGTGGGGTTTCTGCCCAACTCTGTCAGCAATCGCTGGTCTGCATCCCGGTAGTCCTCCATACCCTGCCGCAGCTTTCCGCCAATGTCACCGGCGTGGGCCTGCAGCAGCACGGCCTTTGCCAAATACTGGTTGATCCACCAGAGAATATGGTTTGTGAAGTCGCCGCCTGTGTAGTGCAGGATGCCCTGCCACAGGCCCAGGCTTCCCTCCTGGATCAGATCCAGCAGCAGTACGCCGTGGCCTGTATAGCTATAGGAAAGTTCCACCACCCGGGACAAATTCAGGTTCACTAACTTTTGAATGGCGGTGTCATCCCCATCCAAATAGGCTTTTGCCAACACCGCTTCGTCCCCGGCGGCGGGAATACCGGCGATCTCCTCCAAGTAAAGGCGCAGAGGGTCATTCTCCTCTAAACTGCCCGGCAACTGTCCGGATTTTACCAGCTGCTGCTCCCGGCGCAGACGAACAGCCGTGTCGCCGCTGCCGGGGTACGGGGGCAAATCGGAGATATCCAGCCGGATCCCCTTTTCCTCCAATGCCAGCAGCGCGTTCTGCGCATCTTCTTCGGACAGATCCTCCAGCACACTTAAACACCGCAGTGCGGAAATGCTGCTGCCCGGTGTCAGCTGACTCACGGTCAGCTCCCAGGGTGATTCTTCAAATACATATTCCATCATTCCAGGAATTCCTCCAATCCCAGACCGGTTCCCAGCTCCTGTAATTTGGCGATGGCCTGGCGTTCGATCTGCCGCGCCCGCTCCTTGGATACCCCCAGCTTTTCGCCGATGACTTCCAAGGTATAGCAAGTGTCATCCTCCATGCCAAATCGCAACCGCAGCAAATACCGCTGCCGCTCCGGCAGCTGCCCCAGCAGGGATTCCATCACCTGCTCCAATTCCCGGCGCACCAGCGCTTCTTGGGGTTGGGGGGCTTGCAGATCCTCCAGTAGCAGCTGCAAAGTGCCATCCTCCCCGTCTCCCGTAGGAGCCTCCAAAGAGCAAACCTCCGGGATCAGAGACAGATACTCCTGCACCTTTTTTTCCGGAATGTCCGTCCGCTCCGCGATCTGCCGGGCAGTAGGGGCATGCTCCAATTCCTGCTCCAAGGCGGTCTTGGCGGTAAGCACCTTGCGGATACGCTCGGCAGTATGTACAGGCACACGGATCAGTCCGGCGTGGTTCAGGATGCACCGGCTGATTCCCTGTCGGATCCATTTGGTAGCATAGGTAGAAAACCGGTACTCCAATGTATAGTCAAATTTCTTTGCTGCGATCAGAAGGCCGATACTGCCCTCCTGGATCAGATCCAGCAGGGGCACACCCCGGCCGGCATACTCCCGGGCAACGGACACCACCAACCGCAAATTTGCATTCACCATGGTGCGGATGGCTTCTTCATCCCCTGCGGCGCACCGCTTGGCAAGGGCCCGCTCCTGCTCCGGTGTCAGCCGGGGGAACTGCCGGATCTGCTGCAAGTACTGGCGAACATCGTCCTCACCGGCACTTACGGGGATCTCCTGTTTTTCCTGTAGGATAAGACTCATTGTCCTGTTCCTTTGCTTTCTTTGAGCTTATTGCGGAAGGCCAGCAGATCGTCATCAGAAGACACCGCTCTGCCCTGCTGCTCCGCCAAAATGATTTTCACGCAATCCCGGAACGCGCTTTCGTTCACAGGGCCCTGCCGCCGGTGATAGATCCCCGTCACATGGGAGGTCTCCTCCGGTGTCAGATTCTCCAGCACGCCCAGAGACACTTCCATCCCGGCTGCGTACCGGGTGTGCAGTTGATCAAATACATTCCCCAGCAGCGGCACAGAGAACCGGATGCCGGCAAGATTTTTGCAATGCTCCAGCATGGCCGGCTCCCGCAGGATCTGTGCAATTACATCCTCCTCTGCCCGGGCGGATTTTATATTGTCATAACGGATGGAGCGATCTTTCGGCTGCAATGCCCGTACAGGCGCCAAATTGATCTTCTCCTGCTGTTTTTTCTCCTTGGCGATCCGGCGCTTGAAGGCTTTGTTCACTTCCAGCTTCATAGCCTCCATGCTGATATTGGCAGATTCCGCCACTCTTGCGCCGTAGACCTCACGCTTGATGGAGCTGTCTAAGGTGCAGATCAGCTCTGCCGCCTCCTGGACATAGCGAATCTTCTGCTCGTCCTGCCCCAGATCATATTTTCTGCGGATGGCGCTGAGCTGATACTCCACCCGGTTGGAAGACTCCTCCAGCAGGATCCGGAACTTGTCCGGGCCAAACTTCTTGAGAAACTCGTCCGGGTCTTTGGCATCCCGCATTTTCAGAACCTTCACCTGCAGACCGGCCTTTTCCAAAATAGGAATCGCCCGGGCGGTTGCATTCTGACCTGCCTGGTCAGCATCATACAGCAAAATGATCTGCTCTGCATAGCGGGTCATCAGAGCCGCCTGTTCCTCGGTCAGCGCCGTTCCCAGAGAGGCTACCGCGTTGTCAAAGCCGTACTGGTGCAGGGCCACCACATCGATATTCCCCTCCACCAAAAGCAAGCTGTTTTCCTTGCTCTTTTTGGCAAGATTCAGGCCAAACAGATTCTTTCGCTTATTGAAGATCAGAGTTTCCGGGGAGTTCAGATATTTGGCAACATCCTTATCATTTTTCAGCGCCCGACCGCCGAAGCCGATCACATTGCCCCGCACATCGATGATAGGGAACATGAGCCGGTCACGGAACCGGTCGAAAATATTGCCGTTTTTCCGGGAGACCGTTACAAGGCCGGAATCGATCAGTTCCTGCTGGGTGTAGCCCTTGGCCTGCATGGCTTTGACCATAGAATCCCAACTGTCGGGAGCATAGCCAACGCCGAAGGTGGTGAGGATTCCCTTGGACATCCCTCTGCCCAGCGCATACTCCAAAGCAGCTTTGCCGGTGGGCGCGTACAGCTGGGTGTGGAAGAACCGGGCAGCCTCCTTATGCAGCGCCCACAGGCGCTCCTGCTGCCGATACCGGCTCTGGTACTGCTCGTCCTCAGGTACTTCCATACCTGCCCGCTTTGCCAAAGAGCGTACTGCATCCGGGTAGCTCAGACCCTCCAGCTCCATCATGAAGTTGATAGCGCCGCCACCCTTGTGGCAGCCGAAGCAGTAGTAAATACCCTTATCCGGCGCTACGGAGAAGGAAGCAGTCTTCTCACCGTGGAAGGGGCACAGGCCAAACAGGTTGGACCCGGAGCGTTTCAGACTCACATATTGGCCAACCACATCTTCAATTGGATTGCGAGCCACCAGCTCATCGATAAATGACGGTGGGAATGCCATATGCCTCTCCCCCTTTCCAAAAATGTATATTTTATAGATTATACCACATTATCCCCGGATTTGCCAACCCATAGGGATAAAAAGTTCCGTATACTTGTCCACTGCGTAATTATCGGTCATGCCGGCAATATAGTCGCACACCGTCCGCTCCATCCCCTCAAAGGACAGCTGGGGCTGGAAGCCCTCCGGCAGCGCCTCCGGATGGTTGTAATAATAGTCATACAGCCGCAGGAGCATCTCCTGGGCTTTCTTTTCCTCGCCCTTGGCAACCGGGTTGCGGTAGACCCGCTCAAACATAAATTCCGGCAGCTCCTGCAGCGCCTGCTCCACCGGCGCGGTAAAGCCGATCGTGCCTGCGGTTCTGAAATTGGTGATCATGTCGCACACCAGAGTGTTGATCCTTTTTGCGTGATTGTCGCCCAGGGTCTTGGTAACAAATCGGGGAATATCACAGCTGTTCAAAATCCCTGCCCGGATAGCATCGTCTATATCGTGATTCACATAGGCCACTCGATCCGCCCAGCGGACGATCTGGCCCTCCAAGGTCTCCGGTATTCGGGAGCCTGTGTGACCCAGAATCCCCATCCGGACTTCGTAGGTCAGATTCAGACCCTCTCCGTCCTTTTCAAGCACATCCACTACCCGCAGGCTCTGCTCATTATGACGGAAAGGCTGCCCCATCGCCTGGGTCAGCGCCACCTCTCCGGCGTGACCGAAGGGGGTATGTCCCAAATCGTGACCCATGGCCACCGCCTCGGCAAGATCCTCGTTCAGATTCAGCGCCTTGGCAACGGTACGGGCGATCCGGGTCACCTCCAGTGTATGGGTCATCCGGGTGCGGTAGTGGTCGCCCTCCGGCTGCAAAAACACCTGGGTCTTATGCATCAGCCGGCGGAAAGCCTTACTATGTACAATCTTATCCGTATCCCGCTGATAGGCGGTACGCACATCCTCTGCCCGGGGTTCTTCCGGGTGGAGTCTGCCTCTGGATTCATCTGAAAAGGCCGCCCGGGGATCCAGCTGCTGATGTTCCAATGCTTCCAATTCTTCCCGCAATGTCATAGTAATCACCCTTCCACCGGAAATGCCCGGTACTCCTGGCCTGTTTCCATGCCCTCCACCGTACCGGCAGTCATATCCGTCAATTTTTCCAAAAAGGCTTGGGTCTGTCCCTGGGCGATGAGGATCTCCAGATCCACTTCCGCCCCAAACTGGGTATCACGGATGATGCCCCCGAAGGCAGCCACCTCCAGCTTCACCCGCTCGTAAAAGGTGTAAGGGCACGGTACATACAGCACGCTCCACACCCGCTTCACGGACTTGCCTGCCGCATCGATGGCGATCTTCGCGCCCTTGGTATAGGCCCGCACCAGGCCGCCTGCACCCAGCAAGGTGCCTCCAAAGTACCGGGTCACCACGCAGCAGACATTGTATAATTTTTCCTTTTGCAGCACCTGTACCATGGGCATGCCGGCAGTACCGCCCGGCTCTCCGTCGTCGGAAAACCGCACAGCGCCGTCCTTAATCACATAGGCCCAGCAGTTGTGGGTGGCATCATAGTGCTGCTTTTTCATGGCCGCGATGTGCTCCAAGGCCTCCTCTTCCGTCTCCACAGGCCAGACCCGGCCGATAAATCTGGATTTTTTCTCTATAAATTCATCTTCCCCAAATTGGGTAGGCACCAAGTATTCGTCCAAATTTATCGCTCCTTTCCTCGCCTGACAGAAGATTGCCACGCCGGCTTGAGAACCGGCTCGCAATGACAGGTGGTTATTTGATTTCTTTGGTGATATAGTCTTTGAGTCTTCCGTAGAGAATGGGGTCTACAATGGTCTCCACCACAATGCCCTCGCCGGTATACTCTACATTTAGCACCTGGGCACCGGAGTGGAGGGTCTCCACCATACCACCCATGGAATAGGGCAATGTGACCACAATATGATGGCGGCCTTGATCCAAGGCTGCCTCAATGGCTTTCAGCAGGTCATCCATGCCATAACCCTGCTTGGCGGAGATCTTCACAATGTCCTTGCCCACAGGGATATCCTCGGGACTGACCAGATCTGCCTTATTATAGCACTGCAGCACCTTGGTGCCCGGCTTTGCCAGCTTGGCGATCAGGCTCTCCACCACCTGAATATGCTCTTCCCGGTTGGGGTCTGCGGAGTCGATCACATGCAGCAATAGATCCGCATACTCCAGTTCTTCCAAGGTTGCCCGGAATGCATCCACCAGATGATGGGGCAGCTTTGCGATAAAGCCTACGGTATCCGACAGGATCACATCCAGATTGTCGGACACAGTCAGCTGCCGGGATGTGGTATCCAGGGTATCAAACAGCCGGTTGTTGGCGGGTATGCCCGCATCGGTCAGGTGGTTCAAAAGGGTGGATTTACCCGCATTGGTATAGCCAACGATGGCCACCACCGGCACGGAGTTTTTCATCCGGCGTTCCCGCTGGACGCCACGGACCTGCCGCACCTGCTCCAGTTCACCCTGCAGCCGGGAAATCCGCTCCCGGATATGCCGTCTGTCAGACTCCAGCTTGGTCTCACCGGGGCCCCGGGTGCCGATACCGCCGCCCTGCCGGGACAAAGATTTGCCCATGCCGGAAAGCCGGGGCAGCAGGTACTTATAGTGCGCAAGCTCCACCTGGAGTCTGCCCTCCCGGGTCTTAGCCCGCTGGGCAAAGATATCCAGAATCAGCGCGCTTCTGTCCAGCACTGTAACTTCCAAAATCTCCTCCAACGCCCGAATATGACCGGGAGAAAGCTCATTATCAAAGACCACCATAGTGGCCTGGGTGAATTCCACCAGCATTTTGACCTCTTGCGCCTTGCCCTCGCCGATAAAGCTGTGGGCATCGGGGGTATGGCGGTTCTGGAGGATCTTTCCCGTGCAAAAGCCGCCGGCGGTTTCCAGCAGCGCTTCCAATTCCTCCAGGGTCTCGTCTGTGGCAGTCTGTTCCTTTGTAAAGCAGTCTGCGTTCAGGCCTACCAGCACTGCCCGCTCCTGCACATGTTCTTCAAAATTTGCTTCCATGAATCCTCCCGGCGCACTGCGCGCCTGCTCAAAAATGCATTATTTTTTATTATACCACATAACCCGAACCACAGACAATAGTATCTTTTCCCATTATAGAACGAAAAAAGTCCGCACTACGGTTCGTAGTACGGACTTCAATCTTACTTCAGACCAAATCTCTTGTTGAAACGGTCAACACGTCCACCGGTGTCAACCAGCTTCTGCTTGCCGGTATAGAAAGGGTGGCACTTAGAGCAGATTTCAACTCTGATGTCCTTCTTGGTGGAGCCGGTGGTAAAAGTATTGCCACAAGCGCAACGAATCGTAGTCTGTTCGTAGTTGGGATGGATGCCTTCTCTCATGTTGTTCACCTCTTTCTTGTAAGCTAAAAGGGCGCAATTGCCCTAGCAATTCATTAATCGCCCGGATATCATACCACAGTCATTTCCGAATTGCAAGTGTTTTTTCGTATTTTTTTGTATTTTTCCTTAAAAAGCCCAATTGCCGTTACGGAAAATGGCAACCGTTCTGCCGTCACGGGTGATGGCATCGATGTTCATGGAGCTGCAGCCGATCATAAAGTCCTCGTGGATCATAGAATCGTTGATACCCAACGCTCTGCACTCGTCCAGAGTTTTATTGTGGTGATCAGCAATGGTGTCGGCATAACCCATGCCCAGCGCCAGATGGCAGGCAGCATTCTCGTCAAACAAAGTGTTATAGAACAGCAGACCGCTTTCGGCAATGGGGCTGCGCTCCGGCACCAGCGCGCACTCGCCAAGATAGGCTGCGCCCTCATCCATAGAGATCATGGTGTTCAGCAGCTCTTCGCCCACTTCTGCCTTGGCTTCCACAGCCTTGCCGTTTTCAAAACGGATGGAGAAGTTATCGATCAGCTGACCTTGATAGGACAGAGGCTTTGTGGAGTAGACGATACCCTCTGCCTGCCCCCGCTTGGGAGAGATAAAGCACTCCTCGGTGGGGATGTTGGGATTGAAGTAGATACCCTGCCGGCTGGTCTCGCCGCCGCCGCAGAAGATAGCTTCGGGAATCATGCCCACGGTCAGATCGGTGCCGTTGTCGGCAGTGAAGTGGAGCTTATCAATGCCCAAGCTGTTCAGGTAATCGCAGCGGGCCTTAAGGTTTGCGTTGTGCTCCTCCCAAGCTTTCACGGGATCGTCCGTGACCCGGGAGGTAAAGAGGATGGCCTCCCACAGTTTTTCCATGGCCACGCTGGTACGCAGGCCGGGGAATACCTTCTTTGCCCAGGCAGCGCCGGGTACAGCGGCGATGGTCCACTGCTGCTTACCCTCCCGCTGATCGGCATAGGGCTTGATGATGGGGAAGATCATCTGGCGGGATTTGGCCAGTTTCTCGGTATTCATGCCCTTGAGGCCGTCGGGATCTTCGGAGATCAGGTGGATGCGGGCAGGCAGGGTGTCGCAGTAGTGCTGCTGACGAGCCTTCTCCCACTCCTTCACAGTGCCCAGAGTCTTCAGATTCTGGTGGCGTACATGGATCTTTGCCAGAGGCTGATAGTTCCACAGCACGGTCACTTCCCGGGCCTTGGCCTTATAGGCCTCCTCCACAACCATTTGCACAAATTCCGGCTGGTCCAGATCCGCATATACCAGCACATCCTGACCCTTTTGCACATTCACGCCGCACCGGACGATCAGCCGGGCGTACTCTCTTAATACGGATTTTTTCATACTTGTTCTCCTTTTGGAATTTTTCTTCATAGTAACAGATTTCCCCACTTCCGTCAATGGATGTTGCTTTTTTTCGGGGAAACGATATAATAAGAAAAAAGGATGTGGTGCAATGCTAACAAGAGACGAATTGAATGCCCTTGCCGGGGAGCTGCTCCTGCTGGACGGCGCCACCGGCTCTAACCTGCAAAAGGCCGGCATGCCCCGGGGCTGCTGTACCGAGGAGTGGATCCTTGCAAATCCCCATGCGCTGATTTCTCTGCAACGCAGCTATGCCGCCGCAGGCAGCCAGATCATTTACGCTCCCACCTTTCAGGCCCAACCCATAGCACTGGAGCGGGTGAATCTGCATAAGCAGGCAGAATCCATCAATGCGCATTTGGTTGCGCTGTCCCGGTCCGCTGCGCCGGATGCCTTAATCGCCGGCAATCTTACCACTTTGGCAGCTTTCTGCGATAGCTTTGATCCGGCTCTATTTGACAAACTGGTGGAAAACTATCGGGTGCAGATTGGAGGCCTTTTGGAAGGCGGCGCGGATCTTTTGGCTGCGGAGACTCTGATGTATCCCCAGGAGGCGGAGGCTATTTTCACCGCTGCGGAGCTGGAGGGCGCCCAGACAGTCCTGTACACCTTCACCATGCAGCCGGATGGCAGCCTGTTCTCCGGTCGGCCGGCAGGCCCTGTGCTGCGGGAGCTGGAGGAGGCCGGCGCAGCCGCCGTAGGCTTTAACTGCGTGGCAGCCGACAGCATGACCCCGGGCTTGGTGAGCGCCCTGCGGCGGTATGTAAAAGGCCCGCTGATCTGCAAGCCCAATGCTGGCAATCCCGTAATCGGGCAGGACGGCCTTGCCCACTACCCCATGATGCCGAAGGAATTTTCCGCCATTGTGGCTGACTGCCACCGGATGGGTGCAACCATTCTGGGCGGCTGCTGCGGCACTGCCCCGGAATATATTGCTGCAATAAAAGACAAAATAGCCAAAAATGCACCGGTGTGACCCTTCGCCGGTGTTTTTTTGTTGCCATTTCTGTGGGAATTTGGTATACTTTAGGTGTTATGGAAAAGAGAATTCACTTTTATGTCAGCCGCAAAAACGCGCTGACCTGGCTGGTGGCTCTTTGTATGGTCTGCTCGGCAGTGGCCCGCATTGTGCTCTTCGGTGGGAAAGGCACCGGAGATCCACAACTGGTGTGGAGCCAAATCGTTCTGCCTGTGGCAGCAGTCCTGCTGTATGGAGTCATTATCCTGCTAAACGGCAAGGAGCGGTTCTATAAGACCGCCATCCCCGTGTGGCTTTTGGCCGCCTACTACTGCTTTGCCTTTTTGGGTTACGGCTATGACCGTTTGATGAACGGTCTGTTTATCATCGCTATGCTGTTCATCGCCGTGCTCTACACCCAGATCACCTGCGGCAAGGTCAAAGCATCCGTCCTGATCATCCCGTTGGCGCTATTTCCTATGTTGGTACTGCTGTATGTGAATCGGGATGCGGCGCTGGCCTGTGATTTTGCAGGCCTCTCTCACCTGTTGCCGGATATGCTGGCGACTGCTGGTCTGGTGCTGGTGGTGTTTGCCATGCAGGTGCATACAGACGGAGAATACCATCCCACCTGGGGCGATCGCAACGATGGCCGCAAGATCCGTACCCTTGCGCCTATGGCGCAAATCACAGCCTTCTTCCAGGTAGAGCGCAACACCTGCTCCAACCTGTTTGAAGAATCCTTTGAGATCTCCCATGTGGAGCGCTACATCCGCCAGAAGCGCAGAGAGGGCATGACCGACTTCGGTCTGAACCACGTGCTGCTGGCCGCCTATGTCCGGGGTCTGTGCAAATATCCCCAGCTGAACCGGTTTATCTCCGGTCAGAAGGTCTTCTCTCGGGGGGAGGACATTCAGTACTGCATGGTCGTTAAGAAGGAGATGACTTTGGAATCTCCCGACACCTCCATCAAGGTACATCTGCGCCGTACCGATACTGCCAAGGATGTATACGAAAAGCTCAATGCCGCTGTGGAGTCTGTCAAAGCCAGCCAAGAGCTGGATTCCGGCATCGACAATCTGATCTCCTACCTGAATCTGATCCCCAGTATCGTGCTCAAATTTGTGGTGTGGCTGCTGAAGTTACTGGACTACTTCGGTATGCTTCCCAAGTTCCTGCTGGAGCTGAGCCCCTTCCACGGAAGTCTGTTCTTCACCTCTATGGGCTCTCTTGGCATCCGCCCCATTTATCACCACCTATATGACTTCGGCAACCTGCCTGTGTTCGGCGCATTCGGCTGTAAGCGCCGGGCGTTGGAGGTACAAGAGGACGGCTCTATCGTCCAGAAGAAGTACATTGATGTAAAGTTCGTTCTGGACGAGCGAATCGTGGATGGCTACTACTACGCCGCCTTCTTCAAACACTACCGCAGCATCCTGCGGCATCCGGAATTACTGGACCAAGTGCCGGAAGAAGTACTCAGTGACATTGATTAAGCTATGAAAGATCAAATTCTATTTCATTTGAATGCAGAGTGTCCCTGGCGGGACACTCTGTATTGGTATGATGAGATCCCCTCCACCAACACCCGGGCCAAGGAACTGGCAAAGACCGGCGCCCCCCACGGAACGGTGGTTCTGGCCGGCAGCCAGACGGACGGTCGCGGCCGGATGGGGCGCAGTTTCTGCTCCCCCGGGGGCATGGGTGTGTACCTGTCGGTGATCCTGCGGCCAAACTGCACACCGGATAAGCTTATGCACCTGACTTGCGCCGCAGCAGTGGCTGCAAGCAACGCTGTTGAGAAAATCTGCGGCATCGCCCCGGATATTAAGTGGACCAACGATTTGGTAGTCGGACGCAAAAAGCTGGGCGGTATTCTGACAGAATTGGGGTTAGATAATAACGCAGCGGTATCCTACGCTATCATCGGCATCGGCATCAACTGCTGCCAAAAGGCAGAAGACTTCCCACCGGAGCTGCAGAGCATGGCAACCTCCGTCAATGCTATTGGCGGTAATCCCGCCACCCCGGCAGAGTTGGCTGCTGCCTTGATCGAAGCTCTGTGGCAAACAGACAAACGGCTGCTGGCGGAAAAGGCCGCCCTGATGGCTGCTTACAAACAGCGCTGCATGACCGTGGGACAGGATGTTGTGCTGCTCCGGGGCGAGGAACGCCAATATGGACGGGCGCTGGATGTGGACGAAAACGGCGGCCTGATCGTCCGGTTTTCAGACGGTGATATCCGCACGGTTGCCTCCGGGGAGATCAGTGTCCGGGGAATGTACGGCTACACATAAATTTTTATTGCTTTTTTGGTTTTCTTTGGGTATACTGAATTTAGAAATAAAAACAAACGGAGGGATACGATTATGAAGTTTGTGGGTACAGTTTTGAAGATCGTGGCTGCTCTGGCTGCCGTGGCCGGCGCTGTTTATGTGGCCGCCACCTACGGTGACAAGATCGTCGCCTGGGCAAAGAACCTGCTGAATAGGTGCTGTTGCTGCTGCGGTGATGACTGCTGCTGTGACGAAGACGATTGCTGCTGCGAAGATGATGACTGCTGCTGCGGCGATTGCTGCTGTGAGGAGACATCTGTTGAAGAAGCTCCCGCTGAAGACACTGTTCAGGCAGAGGCCGCCGATTTTGAGGCTGAATAAAATAGCACAAAGCCAGCTGTGACCAATGGTCGCAGCTGGCTTTATCCATATTTATATCATATTGTTGCAAGAAGGCTGAGGATGAGGGGGGCGAATCTTGCCCCTCTTTGGCATTGTGGACAAAACACCAAATTGATTGTCGTTCCCATCCGTACCGGATGCGCCCAGCAATCAATGGATTCTCCCACGGGCTAAAAAGTGTCCACCGGACACTTTTTACCTCGCCTGCGGCAAGGCCGCCCTTTCGAATCCTATCTCATCCTCTGCCAATAAAAACGCCACCCGAATG
>JAZNRW010000042.1:0-41748 GCA_045590835.1 Faecousia sp. | reverse complement strand
GTGAGATATCTTCGATAAGTCCCCCGGACTGTTTACTACCAAACATGCTGCAGATCCCGGCTGTCAGCTTCAGCATCAAATACTGGATACCGATTTGCAGAAACGGGCCGATGCAAATGGCTATTACAGCAAAAATTCCATAAACTCCGGCAGCGCTTTTCATAACTCCGGCGCTGACCAAAACCGCTTCCGATGCGTCGGATAGAATACCGCCCACCACAGGAACCATGCCGGATATTGCCAACTTAGCCGCCTTCATCGCGGACGCATCCACCGCTCCGCTGACAACACCTGTGATGCTGATATACCCGGTAAATACGTACAAAATACATTTTAACACCCAAGTCATCAGCCATTTCGTAAACTGTTGAATGGACTTAAGAATCTCCTGACCGATAGCACGGTTTGCAACGCTTAGACAAAGATATACGTACAGGATCGGTATCAGCAGCTTGGTAATAACAGCTGTTAGCAGTGCGTTGAAGAAAACAGTACCGGTGCAAAGTACCGCAGATGCCGTTGTACCCCCCTGAGCGGCGAGAGAAGCCGTCATCACCGGAATCAGCAGCTTCCCATATTCGCTTAGCTGTGTCACCGTCTCGGTTCCTAAATTCACCAGCGCGTTCACAGGCTCCAGCAGAATCATTCCGATCATCACAGCTCCGGTTATGTGAATTGCTTCTGTGGCTTTCTTTGCAAAAGCATCTGCCATACTTAGTAGTATAACCACTGCAATCAGCGCCAAACAAATCCCGGACGCACTGGCAATTTCCGGTTTAAGATTATAAATTGCGGTCTTTAGGATATGCCAAAGCCCTTCGCCGAATGACTCCGTGTCCTCCGGCATGTAAACTTCCGCGCCTTCCGGCGCAACCGGCGCCGTGAATTCCATGGCAGACACCGGAACAGCCAGAAAAATCACTATCAAAATCAGAACCCAACCACGCATCATATGTTCCCTAAAATCGTATCAATCAGCGATAATAGTTTCTCAAATACCGGAAGTGACAGCCATAAAATTACCCCGGTGGATAGAATTTGCAGCGTCTTACCCATCGCTTCGTTACCAGCATCCTTGCAAATCACAGCGCAAAGCTCAGAGAGGAGTCCAATCCCCACGATCTTCAAAACGATTTCCACAAATTCTGTATTGAGATTGCCAATTCTTTGCAGCTTATGAAAAAAATCCAGTATCGGCCGCAGATAGGTCACTGCTGCCAGCATAACCATGCAGCAGACCGCTACAGTCAAAAGAAGAGATAAATCCTTTCCGTGTTTATTCATGCAGAGCCACAGAATCACACCGATCAGAATTCCGCCGCAGGCTTTTAAGAATAGCTCCATTACAAGTCAAATAAGGATTTTACCAATTCAAACAAATCCGAAATTTTCTGTGCAACCATCATCAGAACCACGACCACACCGGTTAATGTGGTCATGGTGGCCTGTTCCTCCCTCCCTGCACGGGAGAGAACCTGATTTAAGATAGAGACAATAATACCAATGGCTGCGATTTTAAAAATTAAATCAATTTCCATAACTAAAAGAACAGAATTACGAGTGCTGCGCCGGCGCACAGCCCTAAAGTTTGATAATTGCGCAGCCGTACATCCCGGTTTTTGCGAAGATCCTGAAGATTACGGGTGCATTCCTGATGCAAATATAAAATGCCGGTAAGCTGCCCTTCCAAATCAAACCGTCCGGCTGTATTACCGAATTGATACAGAAGTTCCCTGGATACGGGAGGCAGACTTGGGTATCTGCTAAGGGCTGCAGACATACATTGGGCCGCATCTGGTGCTGCCTGTGCCTCCAATTCCTGAGCAAAGTCAGAAAGAACCTTACTAAGAACACCGTTGCAGTTTGCTGCGGCTAGTGAGCATAACATGGGCAGCGGCGTCAGCCGATATTGCAGCTCGCTGCTCATTTGCGATAACACCATCTCCAGCGCCTGTAAGGTTACGATCTCAGTCCTATACCGTCCCGCCATTTTTAGACCCAGACCACCGCAGCTGGCAATCACGATCAGTGCACCAATCCATTTGATCGTCATAGGTTCATCCTCTCCATTTTCCATGTCTTATCGGGTTTCAGCAGCAGTACAGTTGAAAACAAATTGTTGCGCAAGAGTGTCCGGTACACCGGACGGGAATGTAAGTCCTTCAGTGAATCTCCGTGGGCTGTAGCCAGCAAGTCCACACCGCACCAACCGGCATGCACCAGCGCCATAGAATCCTCCTGAGCTGTGATTTCGTCCATTGCGATGATACCTGGTGACATATTCCGCAGAGCGATCTCGATCCCCTGAGCCTTTGAGCAGCCACTTAGAACATCAGTATTAGGACCGGTATCAAAGCAGAGCGTTTCCCTAAAGTCGGGAAACAGCTCCTTACGCTCATCTACAACCGCAATTTGCTTTCCCTGGGCTACAGATATTTGACGAATCAAATCCCGCAGTAGGGTGGTCTTGCCGCTGCCGGGTGGGCCGAGAATCAAAACAGAACCGGTTAGCTGGGACAACGATCCAGCAAGACCCGGAAAATCCCGGGCAATTCGTATGCACAGAGAATCCGGCTGTCGAAACCCGGTTATCTGCCCCGCCTTTACCACTGTAGTGCCGCAGATACCGATCCGGTGTCCTCCTTCTGCTGTCAGAAATCCTTGGGCCATTGTGGAAGCCGCCCAAGGAGAATAAGCTGAGGCTGTGTTGAGAATAAAGGAGATATCACCCTCTGTGGCTATTTTGTCCAGCTCCAGAATCCCATGGCCTACAATCAGTTGCGGCACCCTGTTCCGACGAATGCGCAGTTCCTGCAGAGTATCTCTCCCCTGCCTGTCCACGCCCGGACGCATCCACGGCGGAAGCAGGCGAATCAGCCCTTGCCATGCACACTTCATTTGCATCACTCCTGCTTAAGCCTATGATGGGACAGGCTGAATATGCAAAAAAGTCCTGGTGGATTTCTCCACCAGGACAAAGGCTTGGCTTTATACTTTTCGTATTGTGTGCAGCAGACGCACAATCACCGGACAGCATAGGACATTAGTCAGGAATTCTGCAATAAAATTAAAACCAATGTAAGCAACAATCACGTAGAGTGCAACATTTTCAACACCGGTGGCTGCCAGAGGCTCCCAATAGAATAAACAGCAGCCGAGAAAAAAGATACCGGTATTGATAATAGGACATACAACTGCCGCAAGCACAACTCCCAAAATCGGATTTCTATGTTCCAGCACGCGATACACCAGGCCTGCCAGCCAGCCGGCCAGGGTGCCCTTCACAAGAACTGTTACCACTGTGCCGAATACATTCATGCCGTAAAAGAAGGCTGTGTCCGGCTGCAACAGCACAACAACGCTAAATGCCAGTCCTAAAATCGCGCCTGCTGCGGGGCCGTACATGGCCGCGCCTACCACAATTGGCAGCAGCACCAATGTTATGGACGCCGGACCGATTTTAACAAACTGTCCCAGCAGTTGCAATACGATGACAATTGCGATTAGAATCGCAGTGCCGACGATACGCTTGACTTTGTTTCTTTCCAAGTTAATTCCTCCTTGCTGTCGCTCCGGCTCACCGGATGCGATGCAAAATATTTGCTGAAAACTCAGCTGGTTCTAAAACGGGACAGCATCCCGGAATAGATGATTAAAAATCCTCAGGTACTTCGGTATCCTCCAGATCCTCGAAAGCCATTTGGTCGCCACCGGAGCGCATAAGCGCCCACTGCTCCTTTGTGATGAGAATATCCCGGGGCTTACTGCCCTGGAAAGGACCAACAATGCCCTTCTCCTCCATCTCATCTACAATCCGAGCAGCACGGGCATATCCCAGTTTCAGTCTCCGCTGAAGCATGGATACAGATGCCTGCCCAGTTTCCAGAATTACATCAACGGCTGCGGGCAGCATTTCGTCACCGGCCAGTTCATCGCTGTTGGCTTCCGGGTCGGGTGCGGCAGACTTATTTCCTGTCTGGATCGCTTTCCGCTCGATTTCCTCCATAACCTGCTGGTCATAGTTGGTGACATAGTTTTCTTTTACAAAGGATGCAACAGCCTCTACCTCCGTGTCACTGACAAAGCAGCCTTGGACGCGCTTGGGCTTACCGTTACCGATAGGAGCATACAGCATATCGCCTTTACCCACAAGTTTTTCTGCTCCCTGTGTATCCAGAATGATGCGGGACTCCATAGCAGAGGCTACAGCGAAGGCGATCCGGGAAGGAATGTTAGCCTTCATAAGGCCGGTGATTACATCTGCAGAGGGACGTTGGGTGGCAATCACCAGGTGGATGCCGGCAGCGCGTCCCATCTGGGCAATGCGACAGATGGACTCTTCCACCTCTTTAGCAGCCACCAGCATCAGGTCAGCCAGCTCATCGATGATAACAACGATCTGGGAAAGCTTTGTGCCTTCTGTCTCCTGCCCTTCAATAATGCTGTTATAGGACTCCAGATCCCGGACACCTGCATCGGACATAGCCTTGTATCGACGCATCATCTCCGTCACCGCCCACTGCAGGGAGCCGGCGGCTTTCTTCGGATCGGTAACAACAGGGATCAGCAGGTGGGGAATTCCGTTGTATATTCCAAGCTCCACCATTTTGGGGTCAACCATGATGAGCTTTACATCCTCCGGACTTGCCTTATACAGCAGAGAAATGATGATGGAGTTCATACATACTGACTTACCGGAGCCGGTTGTACCTGCAATCAACATATGTGGAAGTCTAGCGATATTTCCAACAATGCAATTGCCACCAATATCCTTGCCTACTGCAAAGGATGATTTGCTCTTAGCTTTGGCAAACTCCTGAGAATCGATGACTTCACGCAACGAAACCATGTTGACCGCCCGATTGGGCACTTCAATGCCCACAACGGAGATTTTTCCGGGTATGGCTGCAATTCGCACGCCGGTAGCGCCCAGACTCAATGCAATGTCGTCCGCGGCTGTAGTCAGTTTGCTCAGTCGGACACCCTTCTCAAGTTCCACTTCATACCGAGTCACACTGGGACCACGGGTGACATTGACGATATGCGCTTCAATTTTAAAGCTGGCCAATGTTTCATTGAGCCGACGGGAGTTTTCCCGCATTTCCATCGTTCCGTCGGCTGAATTACGGCCTGGAAGCGTCAATAGATCAATTGGCGGGAAATTATATGCAGGCCTTGTTTCTGCTTGGGATTGTTCGATTTCTTTTGCAACTGCCTCTGCAGACGCCTTTGCCTCTTTTGGTGTTACCTTAACCGGTTTCTTTTCCTGCGCAGAATTTGCGGAATCCTCCTTCACAAATTCGGGCATCCTTTCGGGAATTTTGACCTCGGCTTCCACTACCGGAAGAATATCAATTTGTTCTGACGGTGCTTGTGCGCCGGTAGCAGCTGCCACAGGCGTGTGAATATCCCCGTCAATCTGACGCATCATATCTGCGACTTTGGATTCGTCCGTTTGCGTGCGGTGTAGCCCCAGTTCCGTATGCACGGGCAGATCAGTGTTACCGGCAGCGCTTTGCGTAGTCTGCTGACGGCGAATCTCCATATGCTGGATATGCTTGTTTGCAATATGATTGACCACGATCGCAGCAGGCTCAGGCTGTTCAGGTTTCGGATCGTCAGTCCATTCCGGTCTTGGACGGTTTTGGATTGCACGAATAATACTGGGGACAGTAATTTGCATACCACCGAGCAAGGAAATGACTGCGCCGAGTACCAGTATGATGTAACTGATTGCCATACCGCAGAGCCAGCGAATCAACATAGCCAATCCACCGCAGACCACGCCGCCGGTGGTTCCGATAATGCCACCCTGATAAAGATCACCCACCACCGCAAATCCGGTGGAGAGATTTTTGGGGTTCAGACTCAAATGCGCGATACAGCCGCAGCAAATAACAAACACAGACAGAGAAACAGTGCGCATTTTTACCGGGCGCTTTCCACTAAACGCATGAATAATAAACAGATACAGCAAGGCAGGAATCGATACAATAAAACCGACTCTACCCAATAATCCATGTAAGAACCCTTCAATCAGTTGAATCAATGCACCCTCCGGCTGGAAAAAAATGACCAGCAACAGCACAAACAAAGCAAGGAGTATTACTGAGGAGATCAACCGGACAGGAATCTTGGAGGACTCCGGAACAGTGTTTACGGAAACTTTGTTTCCCTTCTTGGTCTTGTTGCTTTTCTTTTCTCTGCCCGCAGTTCTGGCTTTTTTATCTTTTGCGGCAGAAGCGGCCTTTTCCGCTTGGGACTTATGCTTATTTGCTGCCATATAAGCCTCCTTACCAAGTAATTAAATACAGAATAAATGTAAACAGGGCTGCTCCCAGGGAGTAATATGCAAATCCGGAGAATCCGGACCGGTTTAATACGACCCGAACAAAGGTGATTCCCAGATATGTTCCACCAAAAGCAGCGGCTGCACCGAGAATATAGCCAATTACTGTAGCAAAAGATGCAGCGAATGTACCTGCAGTAATCAGTAAAATAATATCCAGAATAATTCCAACTAACATTGCGGGGATGCTAAGCATGACAGCCCAATTAACTGCATTATGCTTATCTGCGCCACGGAAAACACAATAGGCAGCGATCATACCTGTTCGCGATAATCCCGGAAAGGATGCAAACACGCCTCCTGTTCCCATCAGCACACCGTCCATACCGGACATGGTTGACGCATCTCTGTTACCGTGTCGAATATGCTCTGCAATCAGCAGAACCGCACCGTTTAGAATCAGGAACAATGCCATAATCGGTAAATTTTTCTCCAACCGTGCTGTAGCCATATACAGCAACGAGCCAATTACCAACGGAACGGCTGCGGTACGAAGCAGTCGCGAATCATAGGCCGACTTTCGCGCATGGATACGCCCGCCTCTTCCGTGATTTCTGTGGTCGCGCTCACGGCGCATCTTTGCCAGCATTGGTCTGCAGAACACCAAAAGGGAAAGCAAAACGCCAATATGTACCAGAAGATCCTGTAAGGGATCTCTGGAATTTCTGCCACACAAATATAGCATTATGCTTTGGTGGGCGCGGGCAGAAATGGGTAAAAACTCGGTGATTCCGGAAAGCAAGCCATACAAGATATTGACAATGATTGACATAGATTAAGCCTTCCCCCTCGTTTTACGAAACATTTCACTTTATAATATCACATTTCAAACCAGATTTCCACCCCGAAGCGAAAATTTATTCTTTATTCTCTTTTTTTGCATCAATCATTTTGTGCAGTTCGGAAAGCGCATCATTCAAGTCTCCCAGCTCATCGATCAAACCGGATGCCACCGCATCCTTTCCATACAAAATGGTACCCACATCTGTGGCCATTTCACCGGTTGCCATCATATACCCTTCAAAGGTTTCCTTAGTAATGGCGGAATTTGCGGTGACAAAATCGGTAATTTGCTCCTGAATCCGGTGAAAATACCGGAATGTCTGTGGAGCGCCAACCACAAGTCCTGTCATCCGCACCGGATGCACCGTCATACTGGCTGTTCTGGTAATAAAGGATTTCTTTGCACAGACAGCCAGCGGGATTCCTATAGAATGTCCGCCACCCAAAACCAAAGACACTGTAGGCTTTTTCATACCCGAGATCATCTCCGCAATGGCAAGTCCAGCCTCAATATCGCCGCCAACGGTGTTTAATAACAATAAGATCCCGTCGATTTCGTCGCTTTCCTCAATACCGGCAAGCAGCGGTAAAATGTGCTCGTATTTGGTCGTTTTTACAGTTTCCGGCAAAACCTGATGGCCTTCTATTTGTCCGATAATCGTTAGGGTATAGATATTCCCTTTTGTGGTTTTGCTCACATCCATACCCAATTCCAGCAGGTTTTCCTGCTGTTCATTCTTTTTGTTCTGATCATCCATCATTGCATCCCTCCGCATTTTAGGATAACCGGAATATAATATTCAATTCACTCTTGCAACAAAGGCTAAACTGTCGTATAATAACTCCGGTGATTGAAATGGGCGCAAAGACAAATGCAGTGCGGCTTGTTCAGCAAGCGCAGATCCCCTGCCGGGAGGAATTCTATGAATTTGACGAGCAGGACTTAAACGGTAATCATGCCGCGGAAGCCATTGGATTTCCCCCTGAGCAGGTCTATAAGACCTTGGTTGCCAGAGGTTCACGAACAGGCATTAATGTATTTTGTATTCCTGTCTGCTTTGAACTGGATCTAAAAAAGGCTGCCAAAGCCGCCGGTGATAAGGACATGATGTTGATTCCTGTTAAGGAAATTCTGGAACTGACCGGTTATATCCGGGGTGGCTGCAGCCCGGTTGGTATGAAGAAAAAGTACCCTACCTTTATGGACGAAACCTGCCAACTATTCGATGAAATCGCCGTTTCTGCCGGAGAAAGGGGTCACCAAATGATCCTGCCTCCCCTTGCGCTTGCAGAGCTTGTAAAGGCAACACTTGCAGATATTATTGTATAAAGAAAGGAATCTCCGTATGCAATTCGAATATAAGACAAAAGGCACCTGTTCTCAAATGATTTTCTTTGAGATCGATGACGGAAAGCTCCACAATGTGCAGTTCATGGGCGGCTGCAATGGTAACCTACAGGGCATTTGCAAGCTTGTGGAAGGTATGGATGTGGATGAAGTCATCGCCCGTGTGGAGAATATCCGTTGCGGAATGAAGCCTACCTCCTGCCCGGATCAGCTGGCTACGGCACTGAAGGAAGCAAAAAAGAAACTGAAATAATCGAAAATCCCACAGCTTAAGCTGTGGGATTTTTTGTTAAATATAGTAGGGTTACTCCCCTGCAGCGGCCAAAATCAGCCGCACCAATTCATCACGGCCGGTTCCCTTCTCCGCAGAAAACGGGATCACCGGACAGGATTCCGGGAGTTCTAGATCCACCCGGATCCGTTCCATATTGGGGATCAGCTCGCTTTTTTTCAGCTTATCCAGCTTATTGGCCACCACAACAAAGGGGCACCCGCTTTCCAGAAACCAATTAGCCATGGTGATATCGTTATTTGTAGGCGCATGACGGGCATCTACGATCATCACACCAAGATCAATTCTGCCCGCTGCAAAGTAATCTTCCATCAGCTTTCCCCATCGGTCCTTTTCTTTCTGGGAGACCTTGGCATAGCCGTAGCCGTGTAGATCCACGAAATAGCACTTTTTATCGATGGTGAAGTAGTTGACATGGATGGTCTTGCCGGGTTTTTCACCCACTCTGGCGAAATTCTTCCGCTGAAGTACACGATTTATCACCGATGACTTACCCACATTGGACTTGCCTGCAAAGGCGATTTCCGGCAGTCGATTTCCCGGGAAATCTTTTGGAGCGGCTGCGGAAATCAGAAATTCAACATTGTTAAAATTCATCTGTCTACCTCATTGCTGAATCATAGGCTTTCGACTTTTCGGTTTGATGTTTCCGGGGATATCCTGCAAAATGGTGTGCACAATATCCGTCTTCCGGTTCAGCGCTGTTTCCAGTACCGTATCTACCGTCTGTGCAGTCACAAAGTGCAGAGCATTGCGAACGGTTTGGTCGATTTCAACCAAATCCCGCTCATTATCCTTGGGAATGACAACCGTGTGGATCCCGTGTCGCAGCGCTGCCATTGTCTTCTCTTTCAATCCGCCGATTGGCAGTACTCTGCCACGCAGAGAGATCTCACCGGTCATCGCCACATCTCTGCGGACGCTGACTCCGGTCAAGGCAGAGACCATTGCGGTGCAAACAGTAACGCCTGCTGAGGGACCGTCCTTGGGTACTGCTCCCTCCGGGAAATGCACATGGATATCCTTGGTCTTATAGAAGTCGGTAGCGACACCCAGCTTTTCCGCATTTGCACGGATATAGCTCAGAGCCGCATGGGCAGATTCCTTCATTACATCACCCAGGTTACCGGTCAGCTCCAATTTTCCGGAACCGTCCATGACATTGACTTCCACTTCAAGCGTCTCTCCACCCACAGCGGTCCATGCAAGGCCGGTTACCAATCCTACCGCATCGTAACAGGGCAGCCGATCCGGCAGGAACTTCCGTACACCCAAAAATTCTTCCAGGTTATTTCCATTAACACTAATTTTCTTTGTGCTTTCATCGGAAATTAAGCGCATATCCACCTTTCGGCAGATTTCAGCAATGAATCGCTCGAGATTTCTGACACCGGACTCCCGGGTATAGCAGCGAATGATCTCCCGAATACCGTCGTCACTGATCTTCAGCTGAGATTTTTTCAATCCATGCTTACGAAGCTGCTTGGGGATCAGGTGATTTTTCGCAATCATCAGCTTTTCTTCGTCGGTATAAGAACCAAGCTCAATGATCTCCATTCGGTCAAGAAGAGGTCTGGGAATGGTATCTAAGGTATTGGCCGTGGTGATAAACATCACATCGCTCAAGTCAAAGGGAATCTCCAAATAGTGATCCCGGTAGGTTTTGTTCTGTTCGCTGTCCAGCACTTCCAGCAAGGCAGCGCTGGGATCACCCCGGTAATCGGAGCCCATCTTATCTACTTCATCCAACAGCAGAACAGGATTTGCGCTGCCCGCCTGGATCAATGCAGACAGAATCCTGCCCGGCATAGCGCCTACATAGGTTTTCCGGTGGCCACGAATGTCAGCTTCATCATGGACACCACCCAGAGCGATCCGGGCCATTTTCCGGTTCAGACTTCTGGCGATAGAGTACGCAACTGAAGTTTTACCCACACCGGGAGGGCCAACCAGACACAGGATCTGGGGCGGCATTTCCGGCGCGATCTGTCTGACAGCAATGGTCTCCAGAATGCGCTGCTTCACCTTCTGCAGGCCATAGTGATCCTTATCCAAAATCTTTCTGGCTGCATCTACATCGATCCGTTCTTTTGTACGGCTGTTCCACGGCAGCTCCAGCGCAGTATCCAGATAATTGCGCAGAACCGATGCTTCAGCGGATCCGTACGGCTGTTTTTTCAGCCGCTGCAGATCTTTCAGAAGCTTCTGCTCAGACTCATTCGGCAGATTCAGCAGGAGGACGTTCTTCTCATACTCGGCAAATTCCTCATAGTCGTCACCCTCGCCCAGTTCCTCACGGATGGTTTTCATCTGCTCTCGCAGATAATAGTCCCGCTGTTCTTGGTCAATGTTTGCGCGGGTCTTCTCTTGAATATCCGCTTCCATGTGCAGCATTTGGATCTCCTGCTGCAGTAGCTTCAAGACTTGCTCCATTCTGCGCACAGGGTTCAGCTGACACAGCAGCATTGCCTTGTCCTGGTAGTCGATCCCGGAGTTCTGCGCAATAGAGTCAGCTATAAAGCCACAATTTTCCGATGCCATCATCCGCAACTGAACTGCTTGTGCGGGCCGTTCAACCAGATCGGAATAGGTTGCGTACAGCATATTGCCCTCCCGGCACAGCGCCCGTGCCCGCAGGGAATCCTTCACAGGAAGTTCAGTTACAGACTCTACCTGTCCTGCAAGATAAGGTTCTGTCTGATACAGATCTACCAGCTTCGCACGGTAAAGACCGGAAACCAACACCCGGATATTATCATTTTGAGATTTCAGAATCTGCTTGACTTTTACAACTGTGCCCATGGGATACAGGCCCGACAAACCGGGATCTTCATCCAGCAGATTTTTCTGCGGCACCAGCATCAGAATATGGTCGTGCTTCATGGCATATTCCAATGCCAGCGCAGATTTTAATCGTCCAATATCAAAATGGACTGTCTGCTCCGGAAAAACCGCCAAACCACGCAGGGCCAGTACAGGCAGTTTACCGGATACAAAAAGCTCACTCATGACCTTCCTCCTTCCAGGAAATGTAGTAAAAAGGGGGTAGATTGCTACCCCCTTCCTTTTGTTAAATTCTTGTGTTTAGCTTTGCGCGAGGGTTTGCCTTATCACGAACGATCTTCGGCTCCTTACCATCTATACAGTCGGGAGTAATAACCACTTTCTTGATGGACAGGTCGGATGGAATTACGTACATAATTTTCGTCATGGTCTCCTCCATGACTGCCCGCAGGCCACGGGCGCCGATCTGACGGTCAACAGCTTTCTGCGCAATCGCTTCCAATGCCTTCGGCTGGAACTGCAGCTGCACATGATCCATAGCCAGAAGTGCCTCATACTGTTTGGTTAGGGCGTTTTTAGGCTCTGTTAGGATCCGGATCAGATCCTCCTGCTTCAGGTTTTGCAGGCTGGTAATGACAGGCATACGGCCCACAAGCTCCGGAATAATACCGAACTTGATCAGATCGTGGGGCTGAACCTGTGACAGCAGCTTACCAACATCTCGATTTTTCTTGCTTTCTACTGGCGCATCAAAGCCAATGGCAGACTTATCGGTACGGGTCTCGATGATCTTATCCAGACCATCGAAAGCGCCGCCGCAAATGAACAGGATCTTGGAGGTATCCACGGGAATGGTCTCCTGCTGGGGATGCTTTCTGCCGCCCTGAGGAGGTACATTGGCTACAGTACCCTCCAGAATCTTCAGCAACGCCTGCTGTACACCCTCGCCGGAAACATCTCTGGTAATGGATGTATTCTCGCTCTTACGGGCGATTTTATCCATTTCATCAATGTAGATAATCCCTCGCTCAGCGCGCTCCAGGTCAAAATCGGCAGCCTGCAGAAGACGAACCAGAATATTCTCCACATCGTCACCCACATAGCCGGCCTCTGTCAAGGTGGTAGCGTCGGCAATAGCAAAAGGAACATCCAGAATCCGCGCCAATGTCTGGGCAAAGAGGGTCTTGCCTGAGCCGGTGGGACCAATCAGTAAGATATTGCTCTTCTGCAGCTCCACATCGGTATTTGCAGACAGGTAAATACGCTTATAGTGGTTGTACACGGCAACAGAAAGCGCGATCTTAGCGTTTTCCTGGCCGATGATGTAGCCATCCATATATGCCTTGATCTCCGCAGGAGTGGGCAAATATTCCGGCATTTCGGTATTGTTCTCGTCTTCCCGCAGCAAATCGCAACAGGCCTGCACACAATCGCTGCAGATATAGACACCGGGGCCTGCAATCAGCCGCGCCTGAGATTCCCGCTTACCGCAGAAGGAACAACTGATCGGTTGCTCATCAGTTTTGGACATGAACCGGATACCGCCTTTCTAGTACAATCAATGCCGCTCCAGAACCCGGTCGATCAAACCAAATTCCTTGGCCTCGTCGGAAGTCATGAAGTTATCACGCTCACAGGCAGAGGTAACCTCCTCCACACTCTTGCCGGTATTTTCGGCCAGAATGCGGTTCATGCGAGCCTTGATGGTCTCCAGCCGCTTCATGTGGATAGCCATGTCAGTGATCTGACCTTGGGTCCCTGCAGAAGGCTGGTGAATCATGATCTCGGAGTTGGGCAGCGCCATACGCTTGCCCTTGGTGCCTGCAGACAGCAGGAATGCGCCCATGGATGCAGCCATACCTACGCAGATGGTTGCCACATCACACTTAATATACTGCATGGTATCGTAGATCGCCATGCCGGCAGTGACGCTGCCGCCGGGGCTGTTAATATAGAACTGAATATCCTTATCCGGATCCTGTGCCTCCAGATACAGTAGCTGCGCCACAATGAGGCTGGCTGTGGTATCATTGACTTCTTCCGACAGGAAGATGATCCGGTCGTTCAGCAGCCGGGAGAAAATATCATAGCTGCGCTCTCCGCGACTGGTCTGTTCTACAACATAGGGTACTAAACTCATGGTCGTGTCTCCTTTCAGGGTTTGAAACATTCTAACCATCTAAGGGCGGACTTATTCCTCGGAAGCTGCCTCTTCTGCCTTGGGAGCTACTGCAACAGCGGAGTCCACAATGGCCTTCACAGCCTTACGGGTCTCCAGGTTAGTCTTCAGCTCCTCCACAGGGACCATGGACTTGATCTTGTCCACTTCCATCTCATACTGCTTTGCCATTTCCTCGAACTCAGCATCGATGTCCTCGTCGGTGACGGTGATGCCCTCAACTTCAACGATCTTTGCCAGAGTTACATTAGCCTTAGCCTGCTTCTCAGCAGCGGGACGGAAGGCATTGCGCATGGTGGACAGATCGCCGCCCATCATCTTTGCGTACTGCTCAACGGAGTAACCGCTCATCTGCAGCTGGTAGGCAAAGCGCTCCATCTGGTTGTCCAGCTCCAGCTCAACCAGGGATGCGGGCATATCAACAGTAGTATTCTCGGCAGCCTTATCAACACAAGCCTGCTCAAAAGCGGAATCGATCTGCTTCTGAGCCTTCTCCAGAGCCTTGGCGCGGATATCGGCCTTCAGTTCCTCCAGAGACTCGAACTCGGAAACGTCCTTAGCAAATTCATCATCAAGAGCAGGTACGTTGGTAACAGTAACCTTGTTCAGCTTTACATGGAACACAACGGGCTTACCTGCCAGATCAGCGTGGTAATCCTCTGGGAAAGTGATGTCGATATCCTTTTCCTCACCGGCGCTCATGCCAACTACCTGCTCCTCAAAACCGGGAACAAAAGAACCGGAGCCCAGCTTCAGGTCAAAGTTATCACCCTTGCCGCCATCGAAAGCAACGCCATTGTCGAAGCCTTCAAAGTCAATGTTAGCGGTATCACCCATCTGGGCAGCCCGCTCAACTGTCTCGGTGGAAGCCACATTCTGAGCCATACGGTTCAGCTCGGCTTCAACTTGCTCGTCGGAAACAGTGGCCTCAGCCTTCTCAACTTCCAGACCCTTATAATCACCCAGAGTGACCTCAGGGTAAACATCGGTGGTCATAGTGATGGTAACAACATTCTCATCGTTAATGTCCATATCGGTCAGGCTGGGGCGGCCCACGGCCTTAACATCCTGCTTGACAACGGCAAACTCGTAAACCTCGGGAAAAATCTCCTCCAGGCCGTCTTCGTAGAAAACGTGCGCGCCATACATAGACTCGATCATCTTCCGGGGAGCCTTGCCCTTACGGAAACCGGGGATCATAATGTTCTTACGAGCCTTCATATATGCCTTCTGGACGCCGGACTCCATCAGATCCTTGTCGATCTCGACAACGATGGTAGCCTGATTTCCGTTCTTTTCGATGCTCTTAATGTTCATTGTTTATATCCTCCCAAATTCAGACTGTATTGACAGCCATTCAATATACAATTTTTGTATCCGAGTTATTCTAGCAAATTATACGCCAAATGTCCACACTTTTCTGAAAATTTTATTAAATTATCCGGTATGGCTGAAAATTTAATTTATCTGCCGCCAGAAGTTTGTATTCAATGCCGTCCCACTGCCCTTCCATGGCCAAACCGTGGCTTTGGCCGTGCAAATGACCGTAAAAACAGCGCCTTACATCATAGCGGTTAAGGATCTCCAGTATTTCATGACAGGTGTATCCTTTATACCGTGGCGGATAGTGCAGAAATACGATTTTCGACAGATCGCCGGCGGATTTTAGAGATGCTTCCAACCGCATCAATTCCCTTTTGAACACCTTTTCGTCGTGTTCGCCGCTTCGCTCTTCCTCGAAGAACCATCCTCTCGTGCCGCAGATAGCATAGTCCTCATATTCATAATGATTGTTGTTCAAGATCCACTGATTCGAAAATCCGTGATTCTCACAAAACTGATAGAACTTGGCAGCGGTGCTCCACCAGTAATCGTGATTCCCTTTTAGAATTATCTTTCTGCCGGGAATTTGGTCGATCCATGCAAAATCCGCACCGGCACTTTGCAAATCCAGCGCCCAGGAAATATCACCCATCAGCACGGTAGTGTCCTCCGGACCGATGACCGACAGACCGTTTTTTAGTTTATCCATATACCCGACCCATGCGCCGCCGAAAATATCCATTGGCTTGGGTGCTCCCAGGCACAGATGCAGGTCACCGATTGCGTACAATGCCATGCGATTACTCCTTGGTGGAATTGATTTGTTTTGTCAGCTCGTATTTACTGAGATTAAGAATTTCTGTGAGGCGATCTGCATATGTAGCAGGATTTTCTTTACCCAGCAGCAGAGTGTGATTGCCGATCCCAGAGGAGGCGCGGTAGTCCTGCAGACCGCCGTAGGTAAATGCCAATATTGGGTCGGCTATATAGCGATTGGTGCGATAAATACTGGAAATAACTGCATCCATACGGTTTGTGCTAACTACGGTTGCAAGGAGTTCATCGCTCAGACGCGGCAGCAATTCTTCATTCAGACGGAACACGCCGTTGCGTCGACATACATTTACATATTCCATCGCAACATCAGTTCCATAGGCTCTGTGCAGCAGGTATTCAAAATACATCGGCTTTGCGGTATCCAACCCAGAGAACCTCGTATTCACCGGAGTAACACCGGTATTCATTTCCCCTCTGTGGATCAAGTCCCAAAAAGAGCCGTTTTCATTACAAACACACAGGATCTTACCGATAGGTAGTCCCATATCTTTTGCATACAACGCTGCCGCAACGGTGGCAAAATCACCACCGGAAACGCAAAGGTCAAAGCGCTCGCACGCATCCAAATCAGCTTGGACGAACAGCCCAAACAGCATGGCGATTTCGATGGCAACCCTCGCCCATCCGCAAGCATCCATTTTAGATGAACCCTCGTTGCGCAAATAGGCATACAGCCTCTCAACAATATCATTCCAATTGCCGCCAGGATTGCGCCAGCATTCGATAACTGTCGTCCGCCGGCCCAACTCAACTGTCTGGAAGGGGGTGCGACCAATGGCGCAATCTATATCCCATCCCGAAAGGGATCTGCCAAAGAAACAATTTAGAACCAGCGCAATTGCATCACAGGTAGAAAGATCTTTCCAGGGAGAAAGGTGATTCGGCGTTAAAGGACGGAATGGTGTATATAGTCCGCCGTCAGAAGCAGCCGCTTCGTGTAATGCCCGATGAGCGGTATAGGAATCAACGTTATTTCTTGTGCTTATGTAGAGCATTTACCCAGCACCTCCATTGCATTATTCCAGAAAATATTCTGTACGGTCTTCTCGGGTATGCCCCGCTGTAACAACCGTTGTGCTAATTTATCATAATCCTGTACACCGGTAAATCCGCCGGGCAGTTCATCGCAGCCATCCAGATCGCCACCAATGCTGACATGCCTGTCATCTTGCGACAGATGCAAAAAATGCAGAAAATGGTCACAGACGGTATCAAGATCGGCTAAATCGCCCAAGAAAGCCGTGTATAAATTGATCCCCACTGTGCCGCCGGTGGAGCAGATTGCCCGGTACATGTCATCTGTCAGGTTCCGGGGAACATTGCAAATCGTTCTACTGTTAGAGTGTGTGGCAATCACAGGCGCTTGCGTGATGTTTATAATATCCCAAAAAGCCTCATCGCTGATATGACTCACATCTATGAGCATTCCAAGTCGCTGCGCCTCTTTGACATATTGCCTTCCCAAGTCCGTCAGACCACCGCCCGTGACGCAAGAACCGCACAGCACATTCTGCTCGTTCCAGCCGAGAGTCGTAATACGAAATCCCATATCGTACAATTCTTCCAGCCTTGCAGGGTCAAACCCAAAGCCGGCAGGACCTTCAATGGTCAAGATCCCAGACATATATCCCTGGTTTAAATTACTTTCCACATCAGCAGCAGACATTGCCAAACGAATCGTATCTGTATTGGTATTCATTTGTTGCAAAATCCCGGAAAGCTCCTTCTGAAAAATCAGTTCTGGGGTAATGCCCTCCGGCATGGATTCAAATGTAGATGTAAAGCAGGCAAAGCATTGCGCATAGCCTGATAGTTCCCCTGCCCTGTTCAAGTCGATGTGTAGTTCATTGCTGCGCAGGCTGCTACATTGAGAAAAGGTTGGATCCCAAAGGGCCAGAGCAGTGTCGCAGTGCAGGTCGAAGACGGGAAATCTCATTGAAATGCATCCTCCAGATGGATAATCTTCGGCTTAGCTGTAGCGGTCCCTTCCGGTGCGTATATTTCGATCACATCAAATCTTGGTTGTAAATCGGTTGGTGAATCCGATAAATATAGCTCTGCTGTTGTGCGTATGCGCTCCTGTTTCTTGAAGTCCACAAATTCCCTTGCATCGGCAAAACGATCGTTTTTCCGCAGTTTTACTTCCACAAACACCAAATACTTCCGGTTTGTAACGATCAGATCGATCTCGCCAAAGCGGCTTCGGTAACCGGAAGCCAGTAATTTATATCGTTTCTTTTGCAGATATTCAGCGGCCAAAGCCTCTCCCCAGGCGCCGGCAATATTATTTTTCCCCATAAAATTTTTTCAAAAAAGACATTCTGTGAATTGCGCAGGGTCCCAGCTCTGTCAAAGCTGCGTAGTGCGCTTTGGTGCCGTATCCTTTATGTATTTCAAAGCCATAACCGGGATATTCCTTTGCCATTTCCAGCATCACATCATCACGGGTGACCTTTGCCAGAATGGACGCTGCTGCGATACTGGCACTGCAGCCGTCGCCGCCAACGATGGTTTCCACAGGCAGACCAAAATCCTTTGCGCGGTTACCGTCAATCAGCGCTGCCTCAGGTTTAATTTCCAACCCGTTGATCGCCCGCACCATAGCAAGATAGGTTGCCTGGAGAATATTCATTCCGTCAATTTCCTCGTGAGTAGCGAAGGCAATGGCATATGCGATTGCACACTCTTTAATGAGAGGATACAGTTCTCTGCGTTTCTTGTCAGAGAGCTTCTTGCTGTCATTTAGACCCGGAATCTGAATGTTATACGGCAGAATGACAGCAGCGGCGCAAACAGGTCCAGCCAAAGGGCCCC
The DNA here is from genome assembly GCA_045590835.1 of Faecousia sp. Lineage (GTDB taxonomy): Bacteria > Bacillota > Clostridia > Oscillospirales > Oscillospiraceae > Faecousia. The sequence goes on along the minus strand of JAZNRW010000042.1, from coordinate 23,039 downwards.
GACCGGCTTCGTCAACACCGCAGATCAGTTTAACGCCACGGTCAATATACGCTTGTTCGTATTTCCACATATTCACTTCACTCATGTCATATCCTCCGGAGATTCCAGGGTAAAGTGTCCCAGCTTACCGGACCGGTATTCGTCCAGCAGGACCTTAGCCATCCGCTCAGTGTGAATCTCACCCCGGGCAAGCAAGTACCCGCGTTTACGGCCGGCTGCTTCCAATAACATATAACCGGGCGTGCCGTGTTCCGCCTCCACCTTGTAGCGTTCTTTTAGGGTGTTGGGATAGAATTTCAGCATCAGCTCCATAAGTCGTGCTGCCAGCTCTTCAATATCGATGACGCCTTCCTTCACCGCGCCGGTATAGGCAAGCATCATGCCTACCTCAGGGTCTTCAAACTTAGGCCACAGGATACCAGGGGTATCCAGAAGTAGTAAGCTACTGTCCACAGTTACCCATTGCTTACCGCGTGTCACACCGGGACGGTTCTCCGCTTTAGCGCCCTTTCGTCCGGAGATCTGATTGATCAGAGTGGATTTGCCCACATTGGGGATGCCCACAACCATGACCTTTAACGGCTTATTCATACCCTTTGCTGCATTGCGCTCAATTTTTTCTTTCAGCACAGAGCGAACTGCAGGCTGAAAATTACTGATACCCTTTTTCGTTTTGCAATCCGTGGCAATAGCTGCCATTCCCTTACTCTTAAAATATGCTATCCAGCGCTTAGTGGCCTCATGATCTGCCAGATCCATCCGGTTAAGGACAATGATCCGCGGCTTATTTCCGCAAATCGAATCGATATCCGGATTCCGGCTGGATATTGGGATTCTGGCATCCACGATCTCACAAACCGCATCCACCAGCTTCAAATCCGCTTCGATCTGCCGCCGGGTTTTGGTCATATGTCCGGGATACCATTGAATTTGCATCCGTTCCTGTTCCATTATGAAAGCGCTCCAATTCTATCAAAATGTCGGACCTTGGTGTCTTCTTCGGTACCTGGAAACAGAACAAAGATCGCCTTTCCCAGAATCTCCCTGGAGTCTATAAAGCCAATTTCCGGATCTCTGCTATCTTTAGAATGATTGCGATTATCACCCATCAAAAATACACAGCCTTCAGGAACTGTTTGAGGGAAATCTATCCCTTCGTATAGATTTGTGAGGGTGTTCGTATAGTTTTCATCCAACGCTTCCCCGTCTACATACACAATACCGGTTTTAAAGTCAATATCTACTTCCTGCCCCTCCGTTGCAATCACCCGTTTAATAATGGGCTCGCCGCTACGGAAGGATTCCTTGCAGGCAACCACAATATCACCGCGTTTCGGTTCGTTATAGAATATATTGCTTAAAAGCAAAATATAGTCACCGTTCTGCAGGGTCATCTTCATAGACGGTCCGGATACTACCACAACACGAAACAGCAGTGTGAATACCAACAAAATACCAGCCAGCCAAAATACAAAATCGTGAAGATATAATAGAACTGCTTTCTTCATTGATGATTTCTTCGGTGTAGCTTTCTTATCAGCAAGCGGCTCATTTAGAATCTTCCGCTGTTCAGGGATTCCGGATTCCATATTATCCATCGTATACCCTCCCGATACCTTCCATTTTCATTCATTATAAACCATTTTTGGCAATAAAAAAAGAGGGTAACCCCTCTTTTTTTACGGAATTTTAAATTAAACCTTTTCCTTGACCTTTGCAGCCTTGCCGAAACGCTCACGCAGGTAGTACAGCTTTGCACGGCGTACTTTACCCTTACGAACGGTTTCAACACTAGCAACACGGGGGGAGTGAACAGGGAACACCTTTTCACAGCCAACACCGTAGCTGATCCGGCGAACCGTGATGGACTCACCGATGCCGCCATGCTTCCGGACGATGATGGTGCCTTCAAACACCTGAATACGCTCACGGGAGCCTTCTTTGATCCGCACATGCACACGAACGGTGTCGCCAACCCGCATTTCGGGCAGCTCTTCCTTCATGTACTGGCTGGACAGAGCCTTAACCAAATCCATATCTTTGTCCTCCTTAATATTGGGCGTTCTTGCAGTGATTGATCCGGCGATATGGTTCCCGGCACTGTAGAGGACTCACCTTAATTTTCAAGACCGATGTATTTTAGCACACATAAAAGCAAAATGCAAGTACTTTTTTAGATATATTAAGATATTTTTCCAGTTTTTATCGCCATACATCAAAAAAACAGAGGGAATTACAAATGTAATTCCCTCTGTTGGTCCGAGTTACTGGATTCGAACCAGCGGCCTCTTGAACCCCATTCAAGCGCGATACCAAACTTCGCCAAACCCGGATTTTGCTTGCATCTCACGACAGCTCTAGTATAATAGCATACTCCGTCAGAAAATGCAAGCACTTTTTTGAAAAAGTTTTCAGAGAATTATTCGCCGATTTCTGTGCGAACGACTTTGCCTAAATTCCACAGACGAACAACCTTTTCCTCCGCCTCTTTCTTTTCAATATCACCAGTATATTCCACATAAACTGTGTGTGCGCTGCAATCTGCGCATTCTACCTGTACATTCCAACCGCCTTCATGCATAACCATGCCGCTACCATGACAAATGGGGCAGTCCTCAAGAATGTAGTTCGGATTCAATTCCATAATCATACTCCTTAACGAAATACTTTACGATTAACATCAAAAATTTCCAGGCGACGACACCGTGCAAAATCCGGCTTAAATTCCGGCAAATGCCGTACAATGGCAGCATGCAGCTGCATGGGGTTCAAGGTGGGATTCTGGCAGCACACAACAGCGTCCAGAATTAGCTCTCGCTCCCCTTCTTTCTGAACCGTCAGGGACTGTATCATTGGGATGATGTTTTGTTCCTGAATCCCATTAGTCTTTGTCTTTTTAGAAACAGTAACTTCATCCCGGGCAAACAACGTTGCAATGGCGGACTCTGCGCCTTCCGGAATTCCCTGATCGTACTCCAGGCATACCTGCGTGTGTAAGTATGCCAGATGCTTCAGCTTCGCGCCGTTGTCATAGACCTGCAGCACCCGTACGCCCGGTATTAGGGTGTCGTTCAGCAGTGTGCAAATTTCATCGTTTGAGACCTGTTGACCGTCCAGATCGAAGTCTAAAAGCTCACAGCAGCTTTCTACGCCCACAGACAGGGGCAGCGCGATGGATACAGACGGTCTGGGATTGAATCCCTGGGTATGCGTCAGAGAAAGTCCCGCCCGCTTAAAGCTGCGCTGAAACAGGCGCATCAGGTCCAGATGGGAGATCCAAATTGCATTTCCCTTCTTCTCAAATAATGCTCTAGCCATCGCACTCCACCTCCTGCAGCAATCGATTGGCGCCGCACCCACTGCAGCCATGGCGGCAGTCGGGTGTGATCTTTCCTGCATAGGCCTGAACACGTTCCCGTCGCAGGAAGGCTTTGGTCACACCCACATCTATGGTATCCCAGGGCAGGATCTCGTCTTCACCATAGCCGCGAATTGTATAGAAGTCCGGATCTACGCCACATTCAGCGAAAGCGTTCAACCAAGCTTGATAGTTAAAATATTCATCCCAGCCGTCCAGCTTTGCGCCGTTTCTGGCTGCTGCCTCAATGACAGGGCCAAGACGCCGGTCACCACGGGCAGTTACCGCCTCCAATCGGCTGATATCCGGAGTATGGTAGTTATATTCTATGGATTTGGAATAGAAATGATCCTTCAGCAAACGGCAACGGCGCAGATATTCCTCCGGAGAGATCTGCTGCTCCCACTGAAAAGGTGTGTGAGGCTTTGGTACAAAATATGCTGTGGCTACATGCACCCGCAAGCCGCGCTTCTTGTTGGAGGCGTGCTCCTTCCAGGTCTGAATGACCTTATACACAAGGTCTGCAATGCCGAGCACATCCTCGTCAGTTTCCGTAGGCAGACCCAACATAAAATACAGCTTTACATTATTCCAGCCGCCGGAAAACGCATTGGCACAGGTGGTGAGAATCTCTTCCTCTGTCAGATTTTTATTGATCACATCTCTTAGCCGCTGGGTTCCCGCCTCCGGGGCGAAGGTCAGTCCGCTTTTACGCAGTGTCTGCAGTTTTTGCATAAGTTCATGGGAGAAGTTATCTGCCCGCAGCGAGGGTACAGACAGGTTGATTTTGTGGTCAGCGCAGTACGGGATCATCTGGTCGGTCAATTCCTTCAGCTGTCGATAGTCTGAAGTAGACAGACTGGATAAGGTGATCTCATTATGTCCGGAATCCTCCAGAGTATCAACTGCCTGCCGGTAAAGTACCTGGGCGCTCTTTTTTCGCACCGGTCGGCAGGAGAATCCCGCCTGGCAAAACCGACATCCCCGAATACAGCCACGGAAAACCTCCAGATTGGCTCTGTCATGGACGATTTCAGTGGAGGGCACGATCATCTTTGTGGGGAAAAAGGCATTATCCAAATCCTCTATAATGCGCTTGGTAACGGTAGCAGGAGCGCCATCAGCCGGTATGATAGCTGAAATAGTCCCATCCTCATGATATGTGTGTTCATAGAAGCTGGGTACATATACGCCGGGAATCTTTGATACTTCCAGCAGGAATTGTTCTTTGGACCAGCCTTCGGCCTTTGCCCGGTCATACAGGCTGACAATTTCCACTGTGCTCTCTTCTCCCTCTCCCAAGGAAAAGAAATCAATAAAATCCGCCAATGGTTCCGGATTAAACGTACAGACACCACCAGCAAAAACGATATTTTTCAAGCCATAACGGTCCTTTGCATGCAAAGGGATACCGGCAAGAGACAGCATATTCAATATATTGGTGTAGCACATCTCATAACCGATAGTAAACGCGATCATATCAAAATCCTTCACAGGATCTTGACTTTCCAGCGCCCAGAGAGGCAATTTGTGCTGCCGCATGGACTCTTCCATATCACCCCAGGGGGTAAAAACCCGCTCGCACCAGACACCTTCCATCTGATTCATCACGCCATAGAGGATACGCATACCCACATTGGACATGCCGATCTCATATGTGTCCGGAAAACAGAAGGCAACACGGACGCGAACATCAGCTAAATCCTTCTGTATTTCGTTTCGCTCTCCTCCTGTATATCTTGCGGGTTTCTGCACTGTGGGGAGCAGCCTTTGAAGCAATTCAGTCATGGCAATACCTCATCCATTATAGTAGGATTATTGTACAGCGGCTACTTCCCTTTTGCAAGTTATTTTTGTGTTTTTCAAGATCAGCTCTGCGGCAACTGCAACCGGCAGAAGTCCCAGTTTATAAAAAACACTGAGTCCAACACAAGTCACGGCAATTGTCCCTAATATCACGCACTCAAATATGCGATATGATTTTTCGCAGCTCCCCAGGAGCAGCTCCAGCAAACAACCACCATCCAACGGTCTTACCGGAATCAAATTATAAACCGTCAACAAAAAGCTAAATACTGCCACTTCCGGAAACCAACCATAAAGCAAGACCGGTGTTATTCCGATCACCGGTCCGCATATGATACAAACGAACCGCTGTCCACCCGTCATGGGGGCCACAACCATATCCAGCCCGCCGGGAACCGCCGAGAGCGACAACACTTTCCCGCCGCAAATCACTACTGCCAACCAGTGCCCAAGTTCATGGACAGCAATGGCCAATACCCACCCCAATAACCACCGCAATGGTAAAACCAGTACAAGACATGCAAAATAAAGGTATACCAAGGATGTGAATATGCTTCGCTTATTCCTGTCCATCGGTTATCACTGTCTGGCAAAAGTCTGCAAAAGCATCGGTCCATTCGGCTCCTTTTTGAATATTTTCAAATAGTTCTGCGGTTGCCATGATAGTTGTGTCCGGATCACCGGGTATCAAAAACTGCCGTACCTTCTCCATGCTGAAACAATACATCAACACACATGAAAGCAGGATTCCGGCCATAATGCGATATGTATGTTTGTAATTTACTTTTCGCTTAAGCGGATATCGCTTTGCCTGTTCTGGGCTATATTCTACATAGTAACTCATTCTGATCCCTCCCATTCACTGTATGTGAATCAGAATACAACCATGCAGCCAGCAAATAAATTGGCTGCCCCTTGACAACTACGGCATTTTTCAATATAATATTTCTCGCAATCGGGGTATGGCGAAGTTTGGTATCGCGCTTGGTTCGGGTCCAAGAGGCCTCGGGTTCGAATCCCGATACTCCGACCAAAATTCCTGTGACCACATCCGTGGTCACAGGAATTTTCTTCGTATTGGGATTTGAAAGGGCGGCACCAGTGTGCAAACTGGTGTAAAAAAGTGTCCGGCGGACACTTTTTTAGTCCGTGGGAGAATCCATTCATTACAGGACGCATCTTGCAGGATGTGGGCTGGAATGAATCTTTTTCGATATCCAAAACCCAATAATTACAATTTGACCAAAAATGAAGAACACCCATCCGATTGGTCTTCTTTTTCTTTCTCCTATCATTTAAATTATTATTGACTTTATCACTTTACTGTGTTAAACTAAATTAGAATTTTGTTTTATATTGAACATTGGGAGGAATTCACTATGGGAAGTTCACTTCAAATACTGATTGCAATGATAGTCTACATGAGCGCAGTAATTTTAATCGGCGTTCTGTATGCAAGGCGTGCAAATCAAAGTTCTAAGGAGTATTTTTTGGGAGGACGCAGTCTTGGCCCGTGGGTCACAGCCATGAGTGCAGAAGCATCCGATATGTCCGGCTGGCTGCTGATGGGTCTGCCCGGCGTCGCCTACTGGTGCGGTATTTCTGATGCTGTCTGGACTGCTGTTGGCCTTGCAGTCGGTACATATCTCAACTGGCTGATCGTCTCTAAGCGCTTACGGCGGTACAGCGAGCGCGCCGGTGAGGCAATTACCCTGCCGGAGTTTTTCTCCAACCGTTTCCATGAAAAACGGAAGGTGATCATGAGCATAGCGGCCGCGTTTATTCTTATATTCTTTACTGTTTACGCATCCAGCTGTCTTGTAACCTGCGGCAAGCTCTTCTCTACCCTGTTTGATATCCCCTATATCCCCATGATGATACTGGGTGCTGTTTTTGTGCTGCTGTATACCATTCTGGGCGGTTTTCTGGCAGAAAGCGTATCCGACTTTATGCAGGCAATTGTTATGATTGTAGCGCTATCGGTGGTTGTAATTACAGGAACGATCTCAGCCGGGGGACTGGACACTGTGATCAGCAATGCAAAATCCATTCCTGGCTTCTTTGAATTCTTTGGCATTGCCAATCCCGTTACTGTGGATGGTGTACAGCAGATCATAGATGGCAAGCCACAGTTTAGTGAGGCTACAGCTTATGGTGCGCTGTCCATTGCCTCCTGTATGGCCTGGGGCTTGGGTTACTTTGGAATGCCCCAAGTGCTCCTACGTTTCATGGCAATCCGTTCCGAGGGCGAGCTGACTCGCTCACGCCGAATTGCTACGGTTTGGGTCGTGATTTCTCTTGGTGTTGCGGTATTCATCGGCATTGTTGGCCGCGCCCTGTTCCCCACCGCTCTGACCACCTCCTCTTCTGCAGAGAATATCTTTATTGTACTGTCCAGTAATTTGCTGCCTCCGATTCTTGCCGGTTTAGTAATGGCCGGTATTCTGGCTGCGACCATCAGCTCCTCTGACTCCTATTTGCTGATTGCTGCATCTGCTCTGGCAAAAAACATTTATCAGGGCATTTGCTGTAAAAAAGCCAGCGACAAGCAGGTCATGCGTATTACCAGAATTACCTTGCTGGTAATCACAGCAATCGCAATCCTCATTGCTTTGGATGAAAAAAGCATCATCTTTACGATTGTCAGCTTTGCTTGGGCAGGCTTTGGCGCTACCTTCGGACCTTTGGTGCTGATGAGTCTGTTCTGGAAGCGTATTAACCGACCCGGCGCCATTGCAGGTATGCTTTCCGGCGGCATTACGGTTTTCGTTTGGAAGCTTCTGGTACGGCCTTTGGGCGGAGTGTGGAACATTTATGAGCTGCTGCCTGCCTTTATTGTATCCTGTATTTTCATCGTTGTAGTTTCGCTGGTCACTCCGGCACCCTCTGTTGAGATCCAGGAAGAATTTGATAAAGTTGCCGGAAAAGCTTAATTATTTATATTTGAAATGGGAACTGCGAAAGCGGTTCCCATTTTTATGTGTATAGCACAGCTCTACGGAGTCATACTATTGTTATTACATCAGCAAGGAGTATACCAATGACTTCACTTTGGGAACAGAATGGGTCAATGCCGAGGTTTGCGACGCAAAGCAAGGACATTTACACGGATATCTTGATTATCGGCGGTGGTATTGCCGGCATTTTGTGTGCGCATCAGCTCCATCAGGCAGGCGCTGATTATGTCCTGGCTGAAGCAAAAACGATTTGCAGCGGCATAACAAAAAACACCACAGCAAAAATCACATCTCAGCATGGGCTTATTTACGACCAGATGATCCGCAGGTTTGGACTGGAAAAGGCTAAGCTTTACCTGCAAGCCAATGAAAGTGCATTAGACCGATACAGAGCGCTGTGCCGTGATATAGATTGCAATTTTCAAGAAAAAGATGCCTTTGTATACTCCGTTAACGACAGTAATGCGATCAACAAGGAGTATCAGGCGCTGCAAAAAATTGGATTTCCAGCTACGATGCAGGATACCCTTCCCATTCCCATGCCCATTGCCGGAGCTGTCAGGTTTCCTAAGCAGGCACAGTTCCATCCGTTAAAGTTCCTTGCAGCGATTTCGTCCAACCTAAATGTTTTAGAACATACTACCGTGCGGGAGCTAATTGGATTAACTGCACTCACCGATTTTGGGAGGATCCGGGCAAATAAGATCATTGTTGCCACGCACTTCCCTTTCCTTAATAAACACGGCCTCTACCCTGTCAAGCTATATCAGAATCGCTCCTACGTGATTGCGCTGGAAGGCGGACCGGATGTGGATGGTATGTATGTGGATGAGAACCCAAAAGGACTGTCATTTCGTAATCATCAGGGTATGTTGTTGCTTGGCGGTGGTGGTCACCGTACCGGAAAACAAGGCGGTGCCTGGCAGGAACTGATCGATTTTGCCAGCCGCAACTTTCCAAAATCCACTGTCAAACACCGATGGGCAACGCAGGACTGCATGTCACTGGACAGTATCCCATATATTGGTCGATACTCCTCCGGAACAGATGGTCTCTATGTTGCTACAGGCTTCAATAAATGGGGTATGACAACCTCAATGGTTGCCGCAACGATTCTATGCGATATGATTCAGGGTAAGCAGAACCCATACGCACCGGTGTTTTCCCCGTCCCGGAGCATTCTGTGTCCGCAGCTTGCTGTCAACGGATTTGAGACGCTCGCTAATCTTCTGACTCCCACGCGAAGGCGTTGTCCACACCTGGGCTGCGCGTTGAAATGGAATAAAGTCGAGCATACCTGGGACTGTCCCTGCCATGGTTCCCGCTTCTCTGAAAATGGCGAGATTATCGACAATCCTGCCACTGGAGATCTCAAAAATATATAAAAAAGCAACCGATTTAAAATCGGTTGCTTTTTTACATTTCTTGGTTTACCAGTTATCCGAACAGCATAATTAAGAACTGGGAAACCAGCACCACTGCAAGAAGAGAAATAGGGTAGGTAGCTGCATAGGCCGCTGCCACATCTTCCGTACCGGATACATTGATGAGAGTACCCAATGCAGGTGTGGATGTCATACCACCTGTGATAGAACCCAAGGAGTTCAGCAGCGGTAACTTCAGCAGATACTTGGCGATCAGGAATCCCACAATCAGCGGCAAAATCGTCATCACTGCGCCATATAGGAAATAGATCGGCTTAAAGAACCTGACAAAGTCAGCGCCACCGGAAATACCGGCGCCTGCCAAAAACAGCATCAGACCCAATTCACGAAGGATCTTCAGCGTCTTTACAGGAGGCATAATGCTGACACGACCGATTCTGGAGAAGTGACCGAATACCAAAGAAGAAACCAAAGCTCCACCGGTGGTGGTCAATGAGAAGCAGATACCGTCCAGACCTTGCGCTGACAGCGGAATCCGGATATTGCCAACAATAAGTCCGACTGCCGCAGCTGCGGCGAAGGCACACAGACCCATATCGTCGATTTCCAGAAGCTTGCCGGTATAAGTCTTGGCAGAACCGGTGTCAACACTGGTAATTTTCTTGCGTTCCTCTTCCATGTCGGCTTTGGTAATTTTTGGCAAAATCTGCACAAACAGCACCACGCCAACCACGCCAAACAGATAGGCAATGCCATAGCCTACTGTTACTGCTGACTCATATTGCGCTGCCAGATCCGGATTGGAGGCATAAAAGTTCACAACCGTATCCTTAGCAGCAGTAAATCCGGGTGTGGTAGTCAGCGCACCGGACAGCAGGCCGTCCAAAATAGCGATGAACTCCTTAGGATCGTCCTCAAATCCCCTGCCTGCATAGTAGCAAAGAACACAGGCCAAACCACCTGCCAGAATAATAGAGACACCCAGCAGAATGTAGGATTTAAAGTTCTTTTTTAGATTATGGAAAAACTTGGGACCGGCAATGAATCCAACCGAGGTAACAAAGAGTACCAAGCCCATATTCTCCACGATCTTCAAACCGTTCTTCGCTGTGGCAGCGGAGCCCATAACGTCTTTGAAATGATCATAATACAAAGCGCCAAACAGCAGTGCTACCACAAATACACCGGCAGTTCCCAGAGAGATGCCCTTTATGGTAACCCGTCCCAGAAGATAACCCAAGGTGACAATTGCCATCAAAAACAGCATCATAAAAGGTACGCCCATGACGCGGATCACACCCTCAAATAATTCCATTGATGAAGACCTCCGTTACAGCGTATTCCGACGCTTGGTGTAGTCAGGAAGCAGTTTCGGAGATACCACATCTGTATCAATACCCGCATCAGCCCGTTCCTGGCTGAAGGTATTCAGGTGATTCAGCGTCAGCTGACCAACGGTTACTTCCTTTGCCTTCTGGGATGCGTAGCGGCCGGCATTACGACCGAAGACAATGATGTCCAGCAGACTGTTACCCATCAGTCGGTTACGTCCGTGAATACCGCCTACAACCTCACCTGCTGCATACAGATTTTCAATATCCGTCTGGCCGTCGTCAGTGATCTTCAAACCGCCATTCTGGTAGTGCAGGGTGGGATAAATCAGAATCGGCTCTTTCCGGATATCAATACCGTGCTTAGCAAACATACGCATCATGGCGGGAATCCGCTTCTCGATGGTTCCCGGGCCATTCTTGATCTCGATCATAGGTGTATCCAGCCACACGCCAAAGCCCTCGGGTGTGGGAACGCCGTTTCCACGATCGGTACATTCACGGATGATGGAGGCAGCAGACACATCACGAGTCTCCAGAGGATTCATAAACACCTCGCCGTTGGCATTAACCAGCATAGCGCCAACAGAACGAACCTTCTCTGTTACCAGCGCGCCATAGATCTGTGCCGGGAAGGCAGCGCCGGTGGGGTGATACTGGAGAGTCTCCGGATACAGCAGCCGCGCGCCTGCACGGTAAGCCAGCACCAGACCGTCTGCGGTTGCGCCATAGTGATTGGAGGTGGGGAATCCCTGATAGTGAAGCCGTCCGGCGCCGCCGGTGGCCATAATAACTGTCTTAGCTCTTGCTACCAGCAGTTCCTTTGTTTCCATATTCTGCAGTACGGCACCGGCACAACGGCCCTGCTCGTCTTTGATCAGCTCGATCACAGAAGTAAAATCCACAACGGGGATCTTGCGGTTAAGAACCTCATCCCGGAGGGTGCGCATGATCTCAGCACCGGAGTAATCCTTAGCGGCATGCATTCTCTTTCGGGATGTACCGCCGCCGTGGGTGGTGATCATGGTGCCGTCCGGTGCTTTGTCAAACTCAACACCCAACTCCGACAGCCAGCGAATCGCCTCGGGGGCATCATTGACCAACTTATACAGCAGATCCTTCTGGGCAGCAAAGTGTCCGCCGCCAAAGGCATCTAGGAAGTGCTGGGCAGGGCTGTCGTTAGGTTTATCGGCTGCCTGGATTCCACCCTCAGCCATCATAGTGTTGGCATCACCGATTCTCAGCTTTGTGACAATCATCACATCAGCACCGTTGTCATGGGCCTCGATTGCAGCGGAAGCACCGGCTCCGCCGCCGCCGATGATCAAGACATCAACATCATAGTCAGGGGTAGAAAGATCTACCTGGTCTTCGGTAATCCGGGGCTTGCCCTGCAAAAGATCTGCCAGCTCAACAGGAACTTTACCGCCCTTGTTGGGACCGATTTTCAGTTCTGTAAACTGTTCTGCTTTATAGTCGGGGTGGTAGGTTTTCAGCAGAATATCCTTTTCCTCTGCGGTCATTCTTCTGGGGTCCATGCGAATATTTGCTTCTCTGGCAGCTTCCACTTTCTTGATGGATTCCTGCATTATCGGATCATGATACATAGCACAGACCTCCTTATTTCTCAATTTCGCGGGTGTTGTAAAGCTCCTGCATCTCAGACAGAGGCTTACCCATGAGATCCTCCAACAGCAGCTCATACTTTCCGCTGTTGATCTCGGCGATGCGCTCATCCAGATGATCACAATGAGGAGCAAGGTACTTGCCGTTTAAACGGCGGGCCAGCATTGCCACTTGCGGGTGTGAAATTTCGGCCGGACACCGGGAGGAGCAAACGCCACACATCACGCAGTCAAAAGACTCCTCAGCGCACTTTTCGTACTCGCCCCGTTGGGCATAGGCTATGTACTGCATCACATTCAGGCCCTGAGTACAGGCTTTGGTGCAGGCATCGCAGCCAATGCAGGCATAAATTTCCGGATACAGCTGCATCATGATCTGCTCTGTGGGCTTTACCTTTTCAATATCATAAACCGCCTTTACCAGGGGGAAGAACGGCAGGGTTGCCACATACATATTGTCCTCCACCTTTGTGGAGCAGGCAAGGCAGGTCCGCAGAGTCCGGTCACCGGCGATCCGGTAAATGGTGGCGCAGGCACCGCAAAAGCCATTGCGGCAGCCACAGCCACGGACCAACTGGTAGCCGGCATATTCCATAGCCTCCATAATGGTCAGGCTCTCGGGAACCTGATACTTCTTACCGAAGAAGTAAACAGTTACTAAATTATCCATCACAATTTCTCCTTAGTATTCATCCGGCAGCTCATCCAGCTGATCCAGCCGGAAAACAGGACCGTCTTTGCAGACATACTTATCACCGATATTACATCTACCGCATTTACCCAGCGCGCATTTCATCCGCAGTTCCATGGTGGTGTACACCTGTTCCCGGGAGAAGCCGAGCTCCAGAAGGCCGGCTAGTGTAAATTTAATCATAATGGGAGGTCCACACATCAGAACGGTCTTGTTGGTGTCAAAAGCCAGTTCTTTTACATAGTTCGGAACAAAGCCCACATGGCCATCCCAACCCTCCTGGGGATTGTCAATGGTCAGGTGCACATTGATGCCTGCCTCTTTACACCATTCGTTTTCAATCTCCGGGAAGTCCACCAAATCGTCTTTAGACCGAGAGCCATAGACAATATCGATCTTTCCGTAACGGTCGCGACAATGGCGGCAGTAATTGATCACAGAATGCAGCGGCGCCAAACCGATACCACCGGCGATAAACAGCAGGTCCTTCCCGGCAAGATCCGTATCCACCGGGAAACCGTTACCGTAGGGGCCTCGGATGGTGATCTGCTGACCAACTTCCATAGAATGCAGCCAGGTTGTCACACAACCGCACTTTTTAATAGAGAAATCCAGATACGGCTCTGTGGGGGAAGATGTAATAGAAAACAGCGCTTCACCTACACCGGGCATGGAGAGCATTGCACACTGACCGGGAATATGGATAAAAGGCTTCTTGCCGTCGATACCCATCACACGGAAAGTCTTCACATCGGGAGTATCGGTGCGGATTGCGGTCACCTCTCCCAGCATAGGGATCAAAGGATCTTGTCTCATACCATTTCCTCCTTCAGTTTTTTCGCTACCTTCACAATATTCATGTGGATGGGGCATTTCTGCAGACAACGACCGCAGCCTACACAGCCGAAAACGCCGTCATTGTTATTGGGATAATACACCAATTTATGCATAAATCGCTGACGGAAACGCTCCTTTTGGGTGGGACGGTTGGTGCCGTGGGCCATCATGGTAAAGTCAGAGTACATACAGCTGTCCCAGCAGCGATAACGGCGCACTTCCCTGCCGTTGTCGAAATCCTGCACGTCATAGCACTGGCATGTGGGGCACACGAAGGTACAAGTGCCGCAGCCAAGGCAGCTTTCAGACAGCTCATTCCATGCGTTGCTGTTAAATACCTCCAGCAGCTTCTTTTCACGGAAAACAGTCAAATCAAGATCGTTCAGAGGCAGCTTGGCAAGGGTCTGCTTGATAGCAGCCTGCACAGCGTCCGCAGCGTCTTCCTCGCACGCTTCCAAGGAAGAAAGCTTATCTGTCAGGTCACTTCCCTTCTGGGTGTTGGCGCGCCAGTAGAGACTCTGTGCATCCACCCAGCAGGTAATATCTCCGGCAGGGTTGGATGCGTCAATACTGAAAACGCCGCAGAAGCAGGTCTCAGCAGGGTGAGAGCAGGCAAGTGTAATGACCAAACCGTTTTCCCGGCGAGTCTGATAGTAGGTGTCCACCGGATCGCTCAAAAACACCGTGTCCAGAATGTCAAAGCTACGGCAATCACAGGCCCGGACACCGAAGACCACAAAGGGCTCAGAAGGGTCTCTGTTTTCCAGAACTTCCAGTTTTTTGCCGGAAACCTTAAAGCTGGAAATGCTTTCTACCTGGGGGAAGAACAAATCCTTTGCGCTGCGCACGGTATTGAGCTTATTGGTCAGCTCAGTTCCTTCGCTCCAAGGAGTGAATTTTGCCTGACCGGCGCCATCGTCAGCAGGAATATACAGCTGCTTTTGCGCCGCAATTTCACCAAACAGTGACTGTAAATTCGCTAAAGCGATCTTCTTCATTACTGCGCACCTCCTCTATGATGAACAACAGAAGGCTCACAGTCTTCCAAAGTATAGTCCGTCAAGGGGCTCTTGGTATCCATATCTGCACCGGCCTGATACTCGCCGTACAGTTCATTAATGTCCTTAATGAACTTCCGGTTCAGCAAATGCAGAGGAATGTTCTGCGGGCACACCCGGCTGCATTCTCCGCAGTCGGTGCAGCGGCCTGCCACATGGAATGCGCGAATAATATGGAACAAATTCTCTTCAAAGGAATCTGCCGCTGCTTTATTGCGGACACCGGATTTTTCATTATCAAACACGCACTTCTCGCAACTGCAGGCAGGACAGACATTACGGCAGGCATTGCAGCGGATACACCGGGACAGCTCCCCTCTCCAGAAAGCAAAGCGCTCCTCCGGGGTCATAGCTTCCAACTCCGCAACCCGGTCGAAACGGGCAGACGCCCGCTCCTCTCCCTGCTGGCCAAGAATTTCATCGCAACCGACGATTTTCTTGCTCTTGCATACAATGCAGCGTTCAAGCAGGCAATCATTACGGGCAATGTGATGATTTCCATAGAGGGTTTCCACTTCAAGAGAATCTTCATTCTCCTGCACTGCAGTTACACCCTCACATCCGAAACTGCGAATCTTTTCCATATCCAGCATGCCATCGCAGGCAATGCCCACTGCATACACATTCTCCCGGAGGATCCTGTGCTCTTTCTGCAGTTGCTGGAAGGAATAGGAATCACAGGGTTTTAGAAACACAGCGACTTTGCCTTGTTTCCGGGATTCCTGAATTAAGTACTTGGAAAGGTTCGCCCCAGAGAAACCGGAATACACGAAATCCTTCTCAATTTCCTCTGCACTATCAAATACAGCAGGAGTCAGATCATAGAAGAATTCGCCTGTTTTCCAACCCAGAACCCTGCTGACAGTGCCGTTGGAGAGAAGTTCCAATGCTTTTTCTTTTATTCTTTGCTGCATCGTAAATCCTCCAATCTCCGGTTGGGTCCCAGTTTTGTAATGGTTTCCGTAAATTCGTTCATCGTGGCGGCAAACTTGGCGCCCTCTGCCGCAGATACCCACTCCACGCGGGTGCGGCCACGCTCAATGCCCATAAAGTCAAGCAGAGAAAACAGCAGCGTCATCCGGCGGCGGGCATAGTAGTTACCGGTGGTGTAGTGGCAGTCGCCGGGATGGCAGCCGCAAAGGATCACACCGTCTGCACCCTTCTGGAATGCCCTGAGTATGAACATAGGGTTCAAACGGCAGGAGCAAGGAATGCGGATGATCTTTACATTGGCAGGGTACTGCAGCCGGTTGGTACCGGACAGGTCAGCACCGGCATAGGAGCACCAGTTGCAGCAAAACGCCACAATTGTAGGCTTAAAATTTTCCGTTACCGACATATTGCATCCACCTCCGCCATAATTTGTTGATTGGAGAAGCCCTTCAGGTCCATAGCGCCGCTGGGACAAGCAACTGTACAAGCGCCACAGCCCTGGCAGACTGCAGGATTGACCTGTGCCACACGGCGGATCAGCGTCGTCCGGTTTGGACCACGGAATTCTTTGTCTACATAGGTAATTGCGCCATAGGGACAGACCTTTTCACAGCTGCTGCAGCCGTTGCACATCAGTTCATCCGGTTGCGCGGTGCAGGGATTGCAGGTCAGGCTGTCCTTACACAGAAGTCCGATTACCTTGGCTGCTGCGGCGCTGGCCTGCGCTACCGTCTCCGGAATATCCTTGGGACCCTGGCAAGCGCCGGACAGGAAGATACCAGCAGTGGGGCTCTCCACAGGGCGCAGCTTGGGGTGCGCCTCAGTAAAGAAGTCGTTAGTGTCCATAGAAGCAGTGAGCATAGTTGCCAAAGGTCGGGCACTCTCGTCCGGTTCAATAGCAGCAGCCAGAACCACCATATCCGCATCGATATGCAGCTGACGGCCACCCAAAAGATCCGATGCCTGCACCTTCAGCTTTCCGTCCTGAGGTACGACCTTACCAACCATACCCTTTACATAGTGGACACCGTATTCCTCCACCGCCCGGCGATAGAACTCATCAAAATTCTTGCCGGGGGTACGCACATCGATGTAGAACACATACACATCCGTATCGGGATATTTCTCACGGCAGAGCATCGCGTGCTTTGCGGTGTACATACAGCAGATCTTGGAGCAATAAGGCTTGCCCTTTTCATCGTCACACCGAGAACCCACGCACTGTACAAACACGATGGTCTTAGGATGTGCGCCGTCGGAAGGACGCAGCAGGGTGCCACCGGTGGGGCCGGCAGCATTCATCAGCCGCTCAAACTCCAGGCTGGTCACCACGTCAGGACTCTGGGAGTAGGCAAACTCATCGTACTTGTCCAGCTTAATGGGATTAAAGCCGGTAGCAACCACAATCGCGCCGTACTCCTGCTCTACATAGGTATCTGTCTGCTTATAGTCAATAGCGCCGGCGGTACATACCTTGGAACAGACGCCGCACTTACCAGACTTCAGCATGGTACAGTAGTCAGCATCAATTGTGGCGATTTTCGGCACAGCCTGAGCAAAGGGAATGTAAATGGCGCGCCGGTTATCAAGTCCCAGATTAAAAGCGTTTGGCACTTTCTTCTGGGGGCACTTCTCTGTACACAAACCGCAGCCTGTACACTTGGTTTCGTCTACATACCGGGCTTTTTTCTTGATAGTAACCTGGAAGTTGCCCACAAAACCTTTTACCTTTTCTACTTCTGCATAGGAGTAGATATGGATCTTCTCATGTTGGGCAGCATCCACCATCTTGGGTGTCAGAATACAAGCAGCGCAGTCCAGTGTGGGGAAGGTCTTATCGATCTGTGTCATTTTACCGCCGATAGTGGGCTGCTTTTCAACAATATCCACATCGAAGCCGGCATCAGCAATGTCAAGAGCCGTCTGGATGCCGGCGATACCGCCGCCGATTACCAGAGCGCGCTTCTTCACCGGAGACTGTCCGGCGGTAAGGGGCGCATTCAAATGGACCTTTGCAATGGCAGCGCGGCCTAATATCACAGCTTTTTCTGTACCAATTTCCTTATCCTTGTGGATCCAGGAGCACTGCTCGCGGATATTTGCAATTTCCACCATATGTGCGTTCAGACCCGCTTTTTCGCAGGTCTTCCGGAAGGTGGCCTCGTGCATTCTGGGGGAGCAGGAGCAGATCACCACACCGGTGAGATTATACTTATGTATGCTCTCCTGGATCATCTCCTGACCTGCCTGAGAGCACATATATTGATAGTTGGTGGAGAAGACAACACCAGGTTCCAGTGCAAGAACCTGAGAGACTTTTTCCACGTCTACTGTTGCAGCAATGTTACTGCCGCACCAGCAGACAAATACGCCGATTCTCTGCATTTGCGATCTCCTCCTTACTTTCTGTATTTACGCAATGCGCTGGTAATGGCCTGCTGAGGCAGCTCCGGATCCAACTTTTCGGGAATGCTGTCTGCAGTCATGTGGTTTTGGTTTTGCTGACGGATGACTGCCAGACGGACAGCCTCGATCAGCTTGGCAGGCTCCACATTTCTGGGGCAGCGCTCCACGCAGGCGAAGCAACTTAAGCAGGTATAGATACCCTTTGATTGCATCAGTTCATCGATACGGCCGGTTTCCACCATATCCACAAACTGATGGGGATGAAATTCCATCTCATCATAGGCAGGACAGGAAGCGGTACATTTGCCGCATTTCATACACTTTCTGGGATTCACACCGGAGATCCGCTTGATAGTCTCTATCATTTTGCTTCCTCCTTTACGCCCAATGCCTGCGCTAAAAGCTCTGTAAAATACTTTACTTCCAGACCGTCGGTGGCATTTTCTTTCAGATTGTACATGCACAGAGGACAGGCAGTGATCAACATTTCAGCGCCATGTGCCTTTGCGTTGTCCATGATTTTATCCACCTGCTTGACGGCATAGGACTTGTTTTCAAGTGTGCAGTAGCCGCCGCAGCACTCATTTCTACGGGCATAAATAACAGGCTCTGCGCCAATGGCACGGATAAAATCCTCCAAAATTGTGGGGTTTTCCGGGTTATCAAAACCCATTTCCTTGCCGGGACGAAGCAGCAAGCAGCCGTAGTATGCGCCGATCTTCACGCCGGTCAAGGGGTTAACCACCTTTTCTTTCAGTACACCAAAGCCGATCCGGTCACGAAGCACCTCCAGATAATGCAGTACATTGGTTTCGCCTGCATAGGGAGTATCTAATTTTAAGTACCGGTTCACTTTATCGCAAATATCTGCATCTCGCTGCATATCGCCGTTGACACGCTTGATCACGTGGTGGCAAGCAGAGCACAGGGTTACCAATTCCCTGCCCTGCTCCCTGGCATCTGCCAAGGCCCGCACAGAGGACAGACGGGTAGCGATCTCATCCTTGGCCATAGGGTACACCGCGCCGCAGCACTGCCAGTTCTCCGGCTCTTCCAACGCAAAACCCAGCACCTCAGCTGCGGCTCTACCCCATTGATCCAATTCCTTACCCTTTGTTCTCAGGGTACATCCCGGAAAATAAGAATATGTCATATGTATTCACCCTTAAATTAAATCATCTGTTCCGGATGGAACACCTCGTCAAATCGTTCTGCTGTCAGGAAGCCGAGCTTTACGCATGCTTCCTTCAGGGAAATATTCTCCTTATAGGCCAGCTTTGCGGTCTTTGCGGCATTTTCATAGCCGATGTAGGGATTCAACGCTGTCACCAGCATCAGAGAATTATGCAGATTGTGTGCCATCTTCTCTTTGTTTGCCTTAATGCCTACCACGCAATTGTCGTGGAAGGAGTGCATAACATCTGCCAGAAGTCTTGCAGATTGCAAGAAATTATAGATACACACCGGCATAAACACATTCAGCTCAAAGTTACCCTGAGAAGCAGCGATTCCAACAGCCACATCGTTACCCATGACCTGTACAGCAACCATGGTCACAGCCTCACACTGGGTGGGGTTGACTTTGCCTGGCATAATGGACGAACCGGGTTCGTTCTCTGGAATGAAGATCTCACCCAAACCATCCCGAGGTCCGGAAGCCAGCCAACGAACATCGTTTGCGATCTTCATAAGGTCAGCTGCCAGCGCCTTTAAACCGCCGTGGGCAAAGACCAGCTCGTCCTTGGAGGTAAGTGCGTGGAACTTATTTTCCTCGGTGCGGAAGGTCTTTCCAGTCAGCTGTGAAACCGCTTCGGCAACCGCAGTGTCAAAACCCTTCGGCGCATTCAGACCTGTGCCAACGGCAGTGCCGCCCAGGGCCAGTTTCTTGAGTTCCGGTAGAGACAGTTCCAGCAAAACCTTATCCTTTTCCAAGCTGCTTCTCCAGCCGGAGATCTCCTGGCTGAAGGAGATGGGTGTTGCATCCTGTAGGTGGGTTCTGCCGGATTTCACAATGCCTTGATTTTCTTCTTCCAAACGGCGGAAAGTTGCAACAAGCTTGTCGATTGCAGGCAGCACCTTGTCTTCAATCGCAGCAACCGCAGCAATATGCATGGCTGTGGGGAAGGTGTCATTGGAAGACTGGCTCATATTAATATCATCATTGGGGTGGAGCAGCTTGCATCCAGCAATCTCATTACCACGGTTAGCAATTACCTCATTGGCGTTCATGTTGGATTGGGTACCGGAACCGGTCTGCCATACAACCAGAGGAAAATGTTCATTTAAGCTACCGGAAATCACCTCGTCACAGGCCTGAGAAATTGCCTGCAGCTTCTGCTGC
Organism: Faecousia sp.; assembly: GCA_045590835.1. Classification (GTDB taxonomy): domain Bacteria; phylum Bacillota; class Clostridia; order Oscillospirales; family Oscillospiraceae; genus Faecousia. The sequence goes on along the minus strand of JAZNRW010000042.1, from coordinate 2,311 downwards.
GTCATTTTCTCAGGGCGCAGCTGATGGTTTGCCATGGCAGCTGCTTTCTTCAAAATACCAAAAGCATGGGTGATCTCCCGGGGCATGGTCTCGATTCCAACCCCAATGGGAAAATTATGATGACTTCTCTGTGTCTGAGCGCCCCAATATTTATCTGCAGGCACCATTACCTCTCCCATAGAATCATGTTCAACACGGTATTCCATATATGTCCTTCCTTTCAACATAGCAGTGAATCTTTCATTCGTCTCACTATTATATCAGTAAAAGTATACCGAATCAACTATAATTTTCAAAATCTTTTTTCTAAACAAATTATGTCGAATATAATATATCAAAATCTCCTATTGAAATCAACGGAAATTCCAGATATATGTCGTTTTTTCTGAAAATTATAATTCACCCTTTATTTATATGAAAATCCGGTATATAATGGGCTCAGATAGAGAAGGGAGAGAAAAATATGAGGATTGTTATTAAGATCGGCACAAGTACCCTAACACACGCAACCGGTCATCTGAACATTCGGCGAGTAGAATCACTCTGCAAAATTATGAGCGATATTAAGAATGCAGGCAACGAGTTGATCCTTGTTTCTTCCGGCGCGATTGGAATGGGCGTTGGTAAGCTTGGCCTACGGGAGCGGCCGTCGGACATACCAACCAAACAGGCTGCCGCAGCAATCGGGCAATGTGAGCTTATGTACATTTATGACAAGCTCTTCAGTGAATACAATCACACCGTTGCCCAGCTGCTGATCACAGGCGAGGATATTGAAAACGACACCCGTCACAGCAATTTCAGCAATACGCTGAACAGACTTCTTTCTCTGGGTGCAATTCCTATTATCAACGAAAACGACACCGTGGCTACAAAAGAGATCGTCATCGGCGATAACGACACGTTGGCTGCCATTGTGGCCCAGAGTGTACAGGCAGACAAGCTGATTCTTTTATCTGACATTGACGGTCTATACACAGCCGATCCCCACAAGGATCCTGAGGCCAAGCTGATCAGCAGGGTACATAAGATTGATGATGCGCTTTTGAACCTTGCCGGCAACAGCGCCGGTAATCAGGGAACCGGCGGCATGGTGACAAAGTTGGAAGCAGCCAGAATCTGCATGGCATGTGGCTGTGATATGATCATTGCCAATGGCGACACCCCGTCTTATCTGTATGATATTATGGACGGAAAGCAGGTTGGTACTACTTTTACGGAGCAAGCCTATGAATAATATGTTATTGGCTGCAAAAGCAGCAAAAATGGAAGTTGCGCAGCTGGGCACTAAGCAAAAGAACCGCGCCCTGCTGGCAATGGCAGACGCACTGATTGCCAATCAAGAGGACATCCTCTGCGCAAACGAAAGTGATTTAGAACTGGCAAAAACTACGATTTCGGATGTGATGCTGGATCGTCTGCGTCTGACGCCTGAGCGTATCGCCGGTATGGCCAAGGGAATTCGGGAGGTCGCTCAGCTACCGGATCCGGTAGGGCTCCAACTGGACGAGTATGTTCGACCGGACGGCCTGATCATCCGGAAGATCTCCTCCCCCATTGGCGTGGTTGCCATAATTTACGAAACCCGCCCCAATGTCACCAGTGATGCCGCTGCTCTGACGCTTAAAAGCGGTAATGTATGTATCCTAAGAGGAGGCAAAGAAGCCTACCGCTCCGCCAGTGCGATTGTAAAGGCCCTGCGGGCAGGTCTGCGCTCTGTGGGTATCAATGAAAATGCGGTAAATCTTGTGTCAGATACCTCCCGTGAGAGCGCTACAGCCCTGATGAAAGCCCAAGGCTTTGTGGATCTGCTGATCCCCCGGGGCGGCGCAGGCCTCATTAACGCGTGCGTGCAAAATGCCACCGTGCCTTGCATTGCCACCGGCACCGGTATCTGCCATATCTATATAGAAAAAAGCGCTGATCAGGAAATGGCGCTGAACATTATTGAAAACGCCAAGACCAGCCGCCCCAGTGTCTGCAATGCTGAAGAGGTGCTGCTGGTAGACAAGTCGATCGCTGCTGAGTTTTTGCCTAAGCTCCACAATCGACTGGTCGTTAATCGAAAGGACAACCCTGTGGAACTCCGTCTGGACGAAACTGCCGCAACTATCATCCCCGGCACACCTGCGGGTAACATGGACTTTGACACAGAATTTTTGGACTATATCCTTGCGGTAAGGTGTGTGGAGGATGTCCGGGAGGCTGTGGAACATATTGCTTCCCATTCCACCGGTCACAGCGAGGCTATCATAACAAATAGTAATGATGCAATGTCGGTCTTTACCTCCTGTGTGGACAGCGCTGCGGT
>JAZNRW010000041.1:0-4356 GCA_045590835.1 Faecousia sp. | reverse complement strand
GGAGTTGAGTTGCCAATTTGTCTTCCTAAGACCGCTTGGCCTCCGACTTGCTGACAAAAGTGCCGGAGGATTTTCTGTTTATGGCAGGTGTCTGCAAGGATCTGGGGTATGCGGAAGTCAACTTAAATACCGGCTGCCCCTCCGGCACGGTCACCGCCAAGGGAAAAGGCGCCGGTATGCTAAGGGACTTGGAAGGGTTGGATGCTTTTTTAGAGGAAGTATTCAGCCGGACGCCGCTGCCTGTATCCGTAAAGACACGGATCGGCTTTGCTGACCCGGAGGAATTCCCCCGGATTCTGGAGATTTTCAACCGCTACCCCATCCGGGAGCTGATCGTTCATCCCCGGGTACGCGCCGCCTTTTACAACGGGGCCGTGGATATGGATGCCTTCCGCTACGCCGTGGAAACCGCCAAAATGCCCCTGTGCTACAACGGCAATCTGTGCTACCGCCGCCAGATAGATACTCTGCAGACGGCGTTTCCCCAGGTGGGCGCGGTGATGATCGGCAGAGGTCTCATTGCCGATCCCGGCCTGCTGACCACCGGCGGTACCACAGCCGCTTCATTGGAGGCCTTTCACAACGCCCTGCTGGCAGAATACATACAGGCCTTCGGCGGCAGCCGCAACGCCATGTTCCGGCTGAAGGAAAACTGGCGGCACTGGCTGTGCAAATTTGAAAACAGCGAAAAGCTGGGCAAGCGCCTGCGAAAAACCACCGATGTGGGCGAATACAAGTCCATCACCGCAGAAATCTTCCACACCCTTCCTCTGCGGCCGGAGATCCTTCCGGATTGGGACTAAATATGGCAAAAAAGGGACAGCTGAGCTGTCCCTTTTTATTGTTATTTAATCTTCTGCCAGATTCACATCACCCAGAACGATCTTCTTATAATTAACCTCCATGGGCATTTCTTCCTGCGCCTGCTCCAGCTTTTGGGTAACAGTTTCAGAAAGCAGCGCATTTTCTGCTTCATAGCTCCAGATGTCGTAGCTATCGCTGAAATACATAATATGATAGCCGTGCTCGCTCTGCACCAGACCGGCATCGCCGGGTTTCCGGGTCTCATCCAAATACCAGTTCTTAAAGCCATCCACAAAGTTGGTTGCCTTAGTCAGCTGGGAATACAGGCCGCCGTTGGTATTGGAGCCGCCGTCGGTGGAGTGCTCCTGGGCCATAGTGGCAAAGACATCTTCCGTTGCCTCGCCTGCCAGGAACTCGTCCAGCAATGCTTGCGCCTTATTTTGGCAGTTGGTCCAGTCCTGATCAGAGTAAACCACATTGCCGGATTCGTCCTTAGTGCCGCCCTCAATGGGGATCAAAATATGGCGCACATCGTAGTACTTTCCACTTTCTTTACCGATACCGCCATCAACAAACTCCGCCTCGTGGGCATCATAGTAGGCAGACACTTCTTCAGCGGTGGGCAGCAGGCTCTCGCACAAGGCATTGTAGTATGCCGATGCCCAGAAGTTATCGGTCATATATTTCACATATCCATCAAAAGAAGTGCCCGGCGCCAGCTGCTCCTGCAGGAACTTGTCTAAATCTTCATACCCCTTTGAGGTCGCCAATTCTTCCACCTGGGCAGCAATGTCATCTACATATTCCTGCTCCTCATCGGTCAGTTGGAACTGAGCCTGTTCAGCCATCTCCAATATTACCGCGTATTGATGCCAATTCTTCAACGCAGTCTCCAGGAACATCTGCTGATAGGTTCTCCCGGAGGCGGCATCATACACCTGCTGATCAAAAGGCTTGGTGTAATCCACGCCCATCATAGAAAGGTAGCTGCCGTAATAATTCAGAAAATCGGATACATTCATCCAATAATATACCTGCAGCTGGGTATTGGTCAGCTCTTTGTCGCCTGCGGTAGCAACGACCACCTCACCCCGATCTGCAGCCAGTTGATCTTCCACTGTATAGGAGTCTTTATAGGCCACATCGTTGGCGCGGATGCCCACGCTGCGCAGCAAGGCCCTGCCGGTAGAAGGCCAAAAAATTGCAATTGCCACCGCTGCCAACAGCACCAGCACGCCTAAGCCTGCCAAAACAAACTTCCACCACTTTGCCTTTTTCACAGGCGCGGCTTCCTGCTCCTCACAGGTCAGGTCTTCGATTTCCACAGCAGATTCTTCCGCCACCGGAGTGGTTTCCACAGCGGATTCAGCCGTTTCTGCCAGCTGGGCGCCACAGTGGGGGCACACGGAAACATCCTCATTTAATTCTGCAAGGCAGTATTTACAGTTCATTGTATTCCTCTTTTCTCCCCGAGGGGGTCAATCTTGGTTCAGTTTATCACGCAATGCCGGTAATTGCAAGTCTTTTACAAAATGTTAACAATCCGGCAAATTTTGCAGTTGCTCTTGCATTAAATCCAAAAAAATGCTATTATTTTATATTGAGTAAGTATATTTCCAAGGAGCATCCTTTTTATGAATAAAACCACTGTAATTTCTCAGGAGCAGGTGGATATCCAGCTGGCTTTCTGTCAAAAAATAAGTGAATTCTGGCGCAGCCAGGCCATCACCCCTCTTGCCTATGTGGAGACCTACGGCTGTCAGCAGAACGAGGCCGATTCCGAGCGGATCCGTGGTTTACTGATTGAAAGCGGCTATGCCATTACCGACACCGCTGAGGGGGCAGATGTGGTGGTGATGAACACCTGCGCCATCCGGGAGCACGCAGAGCAGCGGGTATTTGGCAATTTGGGCGCGCTGACCCACACCAAGCGCCGCCATCCCCGTCAGAAGATCTTCCTGTGCGGCTGTATGGCAGGTCAACAGAAGGTTGTTGACCGTATCAAGCGCAGCTATCCCCATGTGGATGGGGTGTTTTCCACCCACCATCTGTGGCAGTTCCCGGAGATCTTAAGCCGGGTGCTGTTTACCGGCAAGCGCACTTACTTTACCGAGGACGAGGCCGGCTCTATCGTAGAGGGTCTTCCCCAACAGCGGGACAGCCGGCTAAAGGCCTGGGTATCCATTATGTACGGTTGCAACAATTTCTGTACCTACTGTATCGTGCCCTATGTCCGGGGTCGGGAGCGCAGCCGCAAGCAGGAGGATATTTTGAACGAGTGTCGGCAACTGATTGAAAGCGGTGTCCGGGACATTACCCTGCTGGGCCAGAATGTGAACTCCTACGGCAAGGATCTGGATGAGGGTATTGACTTTGCAGATCTCTTAGCCGCCATTGCCCAGATCCCCGGTGATTTCCTGATCCGGTTTATGACCAGCCATCCCAGAGACGCATCCCAAAAGCTCTTTGACACCATGGCTGCTTCCCCCAAAATTGCAAAGCAGCTGCATCTTCCCTTCCAGTCCGGTTCTTCCCGGGTCTTAAAGGCCATGAATCGGCACTATGACCGGGAAACCTATCTGCAAAAGGTAGCCTATGCCAAATCCGTTATGCCGGATCTGGTGCTGACCTCCGATGTGATCGTTGGTTTCCCCGGGGAGACAGAAGAGGAATTTGAGGAGACCCTGTCCTTGATCCAACAGGTACACTACGATTCCCTGTTCACCTTTATCTTCTCCCCCAGAGCCGCCACTCCTGCCGCCACTATGCAGGATCCCACCACCAAGGAGGAGAAGAATCGCAGATTCGACAAGCTCTGTGATCTGCAGAACCGCATTTCCGAGCAATTGCACAGCAATTACATCGGCAAGACCCTCCGGTGTCTCATCGACGGCACTGACAAGGAGCTGCTCACCGCCCGCACCGAGGGCGGCCGTTTGGTTCGGCTGGAGGGTGATGTATCCCTGATCGGCAGCTTTGCTCCCATTACCATCACCGGTGCTACCACCTGGAGTCTGACCGGTAAACTCCCAGAAAAGGACTGAGATTATGGCAGAGAAAAAGCCTGAAATGACCCCTATGCGGCGTCAGTACTTCCAAATCAAAGAGCAAAACCAGGACTGTATCCTGTTCTTCCGGCTGGGCGACTTCTATGAGATGTTTGACGACGATGCCAAGCTGGCCGCCCGGGAGCTGGATCTGACCCTGACCACCCGGGATCGGAACAAGCCCAAGGAAGAGCAAACGCCTATGTGCGGTGTGCCCTATCACTCTGTGGATTCCTACATCGCCCGGCTGGTACAAAAAGGCTATAAGGTTGCCATCTGCGAGCAGATGGAAGATCCTGCCCAAGCCAAGGGCATTGTGGAGCGGGATATCACCCGGATCGTGACTCCCGGCACTGTTACAGAAAGTTGTATGCTGGACGAGAGCCGGAACAACTACATAGGCTGCCTTTACGGAGAGGATACCCGCCTGGGTCTTGCCTTCTGCGACATCTCCACCGGCGCGTTTTTCGTCACCGTCTGTGCCGACGGTCCGTCTGCTGCATCG
>JAZNRW010000040.1:0-4108 GCA_045590835.1 Faecousia sp. | reverse complement strand
GGGTAATCCATTCTGCAGACACTCCGCCTGCAGCTGACGGATACCATACTCCATCTGCTGCTGTGTCAAAGGCCGGTTTGTCACCAAATAATGCAGTACTGTAAACCCATATTGGGTTAACTGGGCTAACTTCTGAGCCTTAGTTGGAAACTCGTCCAGTCCTACCAGCACATCCGTTGCAACAAACTGTAATTTGCATTTACGGCAAATACGGGAATCCACCAAATGTACGGAATCATAGATCAGATCGTAAATATCCGTGTATGGATTTCTGGCACGATGAAATACGCCTTTCGTCAGCTGTTCAAAATCCTTTGGTGTCATAAACACCTCACCCAAAACCACAACGGTTTCCTTGCGGTTGAAGATAAAGGGAATTCCTGCAATGCTACCGAAATTGTGGGTAATATCATAGCCCTCAACACCGTCGCCGCAGGTAGCAATCTCCCGTTGCTGTGCATCGATATAAGTAATCTTCACCGGTACACTTATCATTTTCGGCATCAGCATTAACTGCTTTTGCATCTGGAAATTCATAAGATCTTCCATTTGTTTTGCCGGTGCAGCCATAGGAATTGGTTTGGGATGATGACCCTTACGCAGCTCTTCCACCGTCTTATGCTGTGCAAAGAGTGCGGGAGAATTGGACATATAGATTTGCGTTTTTGTCTGCAAAGCAGCTAACTCCTGCATCAGCTTGTCGTATTCTTCATTCGGCACCGTAGGCGGCAGCTTACAAAGGTCGTAATACTCATAGCGGCAGTGATTCAAAAGCTCTATCAGCTCCTGCATCCTCTCAAAGTCAGACTGTGCCATTAGGCAGCCTCCTTTGTGATCTGCAGGGACATAATCAGGTAGTTTTCCTCCCGCTTGGTATCACTGGCATACAAACTGCACACACCGTCCTTAAACTCCCAAAAAGGAGCCTTGCTCCACCACAGGACAGAGCCCCTTCCGTTGTTGGCAAGGGAAGTTCTGCAGTTAGGGTTAGACGGAACAATGCTGTAAAAACCTTGGGTGTTGGCATGGGTAACTTCCCGCTGCTCACCGATACATTCCTGCCTTGCGTGGTTGATCACCGTAAACTGGGAACCGGCCCGCAAAGCCTTCTTTAACTGGCTTAAATTTTTAACCATAGTAATTCCTCCAAATTATCTCTTGGCAGGGTGCCCGATCGGACACCCTGCATCTTTTATGCCGCCTCAGCAAGAGGGGCTTCTACTACCGTACTTTTCCATAAGGAAAGAAACGCTTTTGCCTTTGGTGGTGGATCTGCATTCTGCTGAATACGGGCCTGCATTACGTGATCACCAACAACCTCAATGGTGCAGAAGGGCTTGTCCGGTTCTTTTGCTTTTCGCATAAACAGAATCGTTGACTTTTCCAGTGCTACCTTTTTGACATAGGTGCCAACACAATGCCGCAGTGCCTGCCCCTCTTCCACGATTTCTTTGGATGTTTTTGGGGGCACAATGATGAAGCCACTTTTCCTGAAGCCATAGCGTGTCTTCAATTCCTCGTATCGGCTGCTAATTATTTTGTCATAAGCTGCAGATACCTCTTTGTCAGTCAGATCGTTAACCTTGCTGTGTGCCTCCGGTAGATTGTTTGGAAACAGCACAAAATCGTTGGACAGATCAAAATGTAATCCATCACACATTGTCAGGTAATCACAATAGTCAGATAACAAGCTGCTCATACTGGAAAACAGATGACCTTGCTCCATCCAAGACTTGCGACGATACTTTCGAAATTGCTCATTTGCGTAACGAATCAATTTCAGATGGCTCATATGTCGCAAAATATGATTGACTTTGGATGCTTCACTAATGTCGTTGACCGTGCACCACTGCATAAACTCTACATTGGGCGTCTTTCCATTGCGAATCATCTCCCGAATCATAATCATTTGCTTGCCACCGGGATTGATCTGTTGCAAAAGAGGTACATACTCTTTGGAAAGTCCCAGAACTTCCCGGATATTCTTTCCACTGAGTATCAAAGGTCTTTGCCCACTACAGTAATCTGACCGGGAGTAAACTGCCCAGCTTGCAAGTCTTATCAGCTTCAGCTTAACAAGATACTCCAAGGAGGGATAATGGATGTAAGTGTTCAGGTAAGGAATCACTTGCATCCGCATCGGATCCTGCAGGTAGAATTGTTTCAGCTGTGAATACTGGAAAGGTGTGCCGGACAGTTCCGCATCCAAATTCTTCGTATAAAGATGTCCGCAATCGTCTGCTTCAAAGCTCTCTTGAAACAAACTGAACCTTGGCCGGATTCCATTCACCCAGGATGTTATTTTGCCAGAGCAGTAGGTGTTGTAATACCAGTCAGCATCACATCTCCCGCAGTCCGTCCAGGATATAAAGGCTCTCATACTTTCGTACAGGCTGGATCTGGGAATATCCTTGCCCTGATAGCTGTCATAAGTCTTGTATATCCGCAAAACCAATTCGTTGGGCGATACTCTTTGAATTACCTGAACAGTATCTCTCTCATAGATATACCGTTTTCGTCCTCTGGAGCGATACTTGATCGTATGCTTACAACGGGGACAGATACCCTCGTGCATATGCTTTTGTCCGGTAATCATCACCGTATGCCTGCAAGCTGTACAAAAGCCTTCTACCGGCTTGTTGGTTCGCTTATAGTCATAGAAAATGAATTGGGGCAAGATTGCACTGTGGATATAGCCTTTCAGTCCACGGGGTGTGGGAGGTACGCATTTCATTCGTTCGGCGATTGCCTGTAACTTCTTCTGCCTGCGATCACGGCATTTCATCTCTTGGATGTTATGTTGCTGCTTGGATATGGCAGATAGTCCTTTTTTCTCAACTCCATTACAATACTTTTTTACAGTATCCTCGTCCTTTGCACAATAAAACGCGCACTTACTCAGAAAGGTATAGCCGCCTGCCAACGAATTGGCGTGACACACTCTCCAACGGTTTTTCCCATCGTCGCAATTCTCCAAAGTAACAAAGTCCTGCTTTGCTTGGAACAATACATACTTGGGAGTATGATCGCCTGCAAGAACCTTATCAACCGGGAAGAAATACACAACCAGTGTTTTGTGATGGTCTATGATTTTCACCACAGAGCTGACAACACACTTCACATGCTCACAATGGAATATTCCGGAATTGGTGTCAAAACGCACCTTTGGTTGGGCAAATTTTCGGCATTCCTTTTTGTTCAGTTTCTTCCTCATACTGCCACCCCGAAAAGACTGATCTGATCCGCTTCATCCGGTGCTTTCTTAACAGGCTCCGGTTTCGATTCCTGCTTGGGTTTCGGCTCTGCCTTTTTAGGGGCAGGCTTCTTGGCTGTCTTCGATGCGGTCTTACCTGAGTACGGCTTGGGCGTGAATTTCTCTTCCTTATCCTGGTCTTCCTTGACATTGGGAGTACGGAAATATTCTTCAGCCCAGTGATAGCACAGATCGTCAGGAATGTCGCTGCCATAGCCCTGTGCACCGGTTCCCAGCTTAATACCGTTTGCCTTCATTTCATCCTGGATGTACTCATAGGCTTTCCGGGTAATATACTGGAAGCAACGCACCATATTCTTTTGCGGGTGCATAACCAGACGGGCAAAGGCAGGATCCTCACAGCACTTGGTTTGGATATATTCCGTGACCAGCTCTTTCATATTGCGTCTTGTCAGTTTCTCGGTATCGGTTGCCGTTCTCTGGATTGCTGCGTTCAATGCTTCTTCATCGGACATCGCATCCAGCTTGGCAAGCTGTTCAGCAAAGGCACGCTTCTTTTCTTCCTGCTTGGCATCAAATTCCGCTTTGCGCTGTGCTTCTGCTGCTTCGTGTTCTGCCTTTCTCTGGGCTTCTTCTGCAGCAGCGGCGTTCTCTGCCTGCCTAGCTTTTTCTTCCTCACTGGCAGTCGCATCGGCTGCGGCAGCAGCCACAGTCGGAACACCATCAGTCGCCACCGTCTCTGCCGGAACAGTCGTTACCGATTGCACCGGTGCAGGAGCCGTGTCCTCAAAGGGTACAGGCTCAAAAGGCACCTCCGCAAAGGCATTTTCCGCAAAGGGATTATCTGCAAAAGCATCGTTTCCTTGGGCATTAAAATCTGAATAGTCTGACATA
>JAZNRW010000039.1:0-36332 GCA_045590835.1 Faecousia sp. | reverse complement strand
GCGTCTGGATGCTACTGTGCTGGAGATGTACGGTGTGGAGAACTTCACCGACATGATCGCAGACGAGACCGTCTGCCAGGAAGATCCCGAGCAGCTGCTTGGCTACCTGGCTGAGGTTGGCCACCCTGTTCTGGGTATGGATCCTTTCGATATGTAATTTCCCCCAAGATAACCCCCGTGACCTTGGTCCCGGTGGTATTTTTACAAAGAAAGGCGCCGATTCCATAAGAATCGGCGCTTTATATCAGTCTTCCAGGCTCTTACCGGTATCGCGGTAGGCGCTGTCTGTGGGGCTCATATGCTCGGCTTCTTCTTGGTAGCGTTTGACCACCTTGGCAGCCAGATCCACCGGCAGAATCGTACCTGCGCCGGCTACGCAGCCGCCGGGGCAAGCCATGCCCTCCAATAGGTAGCCGTTGTACTTCCCAGCTTTGGCAAGGGTCATCAGTTTCCGGCAGTCCCGCAAACCCTCGGCGCGGGCAGTCTGAATTTCTCGTTCCGGATAGGTCTCGTGGATCAGATCCTCCACCGCCTTGGCAACACCGCCGGCAACCGCAAATCCACGCCCTGCCGCAGTACCCTCGTTCAGATCATACATAGGCTCAATGGTCTCGAAATCGATTTCCTTGGCCTCGAACATACCCTGCAGCTCCTCAAAGGTCATAACAAAGTCCACATCGGAACGGATGTCCTCCCGGATCGCCTCCAGCTTCTTAGCGGCGCAGGGACCTACAAACACCACCTTGCAGCCGGGATACTGCTTTTTCATCAGCCGGGCAGTAAAGACCATGGGAGTCAAAGTCATGGAGATGTTCTGCGCCTCCCCGGGGAACAGCTTATAGATCATGGAGTGCCATGCGGGACAGCAGGAGGTTGCCATATACTTCTGCTCACCGGGCACTTTTTCCAGGAAGTCCTTTGCCTCCTCAATGGTACACATATCCGCGCCCATTGCCACTTCCACGATCCGGGAGAAGCCAAGCTGCTTCATGGCTGCGATAAACTTGCCGGGTGTGGAGTGCTTGCCAAACTGTCCGATGAAAGCAGGCGCTACAATAGCAATCACCTTATCGCCCTTGAGAATAGACTGAATTACCTGGAAGATCTGTCCCTTGTCCACAATTGCACCAAAGGGGCAGCTAACAAGGCACTGGCCGCAGGCTACGCACTTTTCCTGATTGATGACGGCACGGCCATGCGCATCGGATCCAATGGCGTCCATGCCGCAGGCGGCCTGGCAGGGCCGTTCCAGGTGAATGATGGCATTATAGGAGCAGGCCTTTGCGCACTTTCCGCACTTGATACACTTATCCGGATCAATGTGGCTTTTGCCGTTCACGAAAGAGACTGCGTCCTTGGGGCAAACCTTTTGGCAGGAGGCAGCCAGACAGTTTTGGCAGCTTTCCGTAACCCGGTACTGATTTGTGGGGCAGGCATGGCAGGCATAGGATATGATGTTGATCAGCGGCGGCTGGTAGTACTGTTCTGCCACCGCTGCGGCATCCATACCCTCTGTCATCAGCGTGCGGGTCTGAATGGGACGGATGGGCAGACCCATGGCAAGGCGCACCCGTTCACCAGCAATGGCCCGCTCCAGAAATACGGATTCCCGGTGCAGCGGCTGGTCGCCGGGCACGATCACATAAGGCAGGTCCTCTGCCCGGGAGTAGTCTCCGCCAGCATAGGCCATTTTGGCCACCTCGGTGAACACTTTTTTGCGAATATCGGTAATCAGGGAAGGAATTCCTCTCATTTTTTACCTCCTGTCTGGCGTTACTTTCTGCTGTAAAATCCTGTTTAACAACAATTATAACAATATAAGTCAAATAGTCAAGGGAAGTCCTTTACACATCTTGCTGTTTATCATTGCAAATCCTGTTGGTAATTTTTCAATATTTTTTTGTTTGCTTTTTTCGGACGATTCATATATAATACAGATAGCTGTTTTACAGACAATTCTCAATATCCGGACGTGGCTCAGTTTGGGGAGCGAGGGGAGCGCCACCTGCGGTGGGAGGAGCGACCTGAGCGATTGGCTGCGGTCGGCAGATGAGGAAGCCGCTCCGTCGGCGACGAAGATGCCGGGCACCGCAACAGGAAGAGCGCTTGCTTTCTGGTTGATGTCTTTGTTTCAACTTAATATACCCGGACGTGGCTCAGTTTGGTAGAGCGCTTGCTTTGGGAGCAAGATGCCGCAGGTTCAAATCCTGTCGTCCGGACCAATAAGCAGAGGGAGGCGTCGCCTCCCTCTGCTTATTGAATACAGGCAAGATAGGATTTGAACCCATCTAACTGCAACTGTCCGGTGGACAGTTGCTGGCACCAGTGCAAACACTGGTGGCTACCATAATTTTTGCAAAGCAAAAATGCACATCAAAGCCTGTCGTCCGGACCAAAATCGGCAATTCTCGGCAGAGGATTGCCGATTTTACTTATTCACCCCTCACTAAAACAGCAGATTGATTCTTGGAAGGCAATAAGTAATAACGAATATTTTGTTGCGATTATATATCCTCAATTTTTTCTCAGGTAAAAAATTGCAGGAATTCTTTCATTTAATATTGAACTTTTGAAAGATTTGCGTTATAATGCGGTTGCTACACAGTTTTGATCATAGAAAGGAAATACCTCTATGGATATGCGTATAGAATCGGATTCGATCGGCACCCGTCATATTCCGTCAGATGCTTACTACGGCGTACAATCTTTGCGTGGCGCAGAGAACTTCAGGATTACCGGGCAGCGGCTGCTTCCGGAGTTTATTATCTCGATCGCACAGATCAAAAAAGCCTGTGCCATATGCAACCACGCCGTAGAAGAGTTGGATGTTGTCCAACGAGATGCCATCATCGCTGCCTGTGATGAGATTATCAGCGGCAAGCTTCATGACCAGTTTCTTTGCGATCCCATTCAGGGAGGCGCCGGTACAACCGCCAATATGAATGCTAATGAGGTCATTGCCAACCGTGCAATTGAGATCCTGGGGGGCGTAAAAGGTGACTATTCTATCATTCACCCGAACGATCATGTTAATCATGCGCAATCTACCAATGATGTGATCCCCACAGCAGCAAAGCTGACCACTGCCAAGCTGCTCAAAAAAGCAATTGCGCAAATCACACGGCTATGCGATGCATTGCTAGTAAAGGAGCAGGAATTCCATAACGTTATCAAGATGGGACGTACCCAAATGCAAGACGCAGTCCCCATCCGTTTGGGGACGGAATTTGGCGCCTACAGCAGGGCTATTTCCCGTGATATAGGACGAATGAAGCAGGCCTTAGAAGAGATGTATGCCATCAACCTAGGCGGTACTGCTATTGGCACCGCACTAAACGCAAACCCTGCCTACATAGAACAATTGGCACCTACACTGTCAGAAATCTGCGATTTGCCGCTGAAAAAAGCAGCGGATCTGGTGGACGGTACGCAAAACCTGGATTCTTTTGCCTATGTGTCTGCAACGCTAAAAACCTGCGCCATATCCTGTTCTAAAATAGCAAACGATCTGCGCTTGATGTCCTCCGGTCCCCGTTGTGGTTTTGAAGAGATCAATCTCCCTCCCATGCAGAACGGCTCTTCTATCATGCCGGGAAAAGTCAATCCCGTGATACCTGAGGTTATGAGTCAGGCTGCATTCTGTATTATCGGCAACGATATGGCCATTACTATGGCTGCAGAAGCGGGACAGTTGGAGCTGAATTATGCTGAGCCAGTACTTTACCACAAGTTATTTGAGTCTCTGGTGGTGCTAACCGGAGCAGTAGAGACATTTGTGGATAACTGCGTAGTGGGAATTACCGCAAATCCTGAACGTTGCCGGGAGCTGGTAGATGGATCTGTCGGTGTCATCACCGCAATTTGTCCTAAGCTTGGCTACAAAGATTCTGCAGACATTGCTAAGACCGCTATCGCTACCGGTGAATCTGTACGGGAAATTCTCAAAAGCAAACAAATTCTGTCTGCAAAAGAGATCGATAGCCTGCTAGACCCCGAAGGTATGGTATAACAGCATCACTCCCCCACCAACCCTCATCCAGCGCAGTTGCACACCTAATTTTTACCCACAATCGCAAACAGTGAAGTCTTTAAACATGAGCGGCACTATGGAGTGCCGCTCTGCTTTTATTTGGGAATTATTTAGCCTTCACAGTCAGCCAAGCACAGGATCAGACAAGCGGAGCCTGCAAAGGTCAGCGTCAGAGAAGCCACCAGAAGTCCCACCAGGATGGCACTGACCACGCTGGTTGCCACAATGCCCACTGCATTATATGTCGAAAGAACCGCGATGTGTGCTGACTTCAAAAAGCCGCGGGCAGCATTTGCCTTTTCCAGTATTTGGGGTGTATCGGATTCACAGGCATCCCTCCGCTTAAATGCTATTGCATCCATTTGTATATTATCGCACTGCGGGTAAAAACTAACGTAAAAGGAGTGGTTTTTATGGACAAACAAGAGCTTGTAAAACAGACATTGGATCAGATCCCGCAGGCAAATTCTAACGCAAAACGCATTGTAGGACTGGTGAAGGAAGGCGGTAGGATCACCGGTTACCAGCTTTCCGACAATTCTATTGTAGAAAAGCAGCAGGCGGTAAATATGGCAAAGCAGGGCCAAATCGCCGGTGTGGGTATCGCCCACCGGGGAGATACGGAATATCTGAAATCCATCCCCGACGGCAGTGAGAATAACAACCTTGGAAACCTTCCCTCGATTTCGCCAAACACCCAATCATAAGCAAAACGCTCCCAGAGACGGGAGCGTTTTTGCGTTTTCCATAATGCATCAGTTCCGTCGATCGCCGTTACCGATTGATAGTCAGGCCGTGCAACCTTTGGAATCAGGATTTAGTTTTGATAGACGATGGCTTGTTCTTTTTTCAGCGGGTAGGCAACCAACGCGCTCCCTTCCAGATTTTCCCGACGCATATCCACAGCGTTTATTTGACTGTTATCATAAGTGGTATAATAGTAAACGCCCTTGTCGGTATTACAGCAGGAGCTGTATACGGTGATGTCATATAAGTCAGGGGCAACCTGTACGCAGCCTCTCTGCCGTTCCACGGACTTTAAGATATGAAAAAACTGGCTGACACTTTCCGTTTCGGAACTACCGGATGCGGAATTCATTTTCACAAATGCTGCTCTGACAAATCTGGACACAGACGACACATCTCCGGGCAGGCCAATGGCGCCCATTCCCCGGCTGTATGGATTTAAGTCCAAATTCTCTGCAAAGGTATTTTCCGGAGCTTTACATGTCAAATGCATATAATGATTCAGGTTGAACATGTGATAATCGAAGGCAGGATCATTTGTCAGCACACCCACCGGATTCTCATAGATTTTCACTCCTTCCTTCACAGACTCCAGTGTGATTGCGCGTTCTGTGTCAGCGATGATCCAGTGCAAAGACGATGCCGGCAGTTGGTCGCTAAAATTTACATTCAGCAGGTTGATCCGCGACAATAGCGCTTCCGCTTCTGAAACCGATGCGCACTGTCCCAAAATCCACGGAATCAGTTCAAAAGATGCCACATTGTCTTTCCCTGCCATATAGGGCTTATAATCAGCAGTTTTCAGAAAGTGCAAACCGGCGATGCTGAGTCCCTTTTCATTGGTTGCGTCGTAATATAGAGGATATTCTTCTAAAACATACGCCATGCCGATCATGGCATAGTGATTTTTCATCCTTCCCATTTTACGAAACCGGAACACATAATTTCTGGGTGTGATCGTGACCATCTCTTTATAAGTGTATTCCAGATCCAGATTTCTTCCGAAATAATGATCTTTTGTTTTGTAGGTAACTGCTGTGCACATATTGCTAATTCCTCTCATGGCATTTTTCAATATTTTTCCCGACGACAACAGGCAATATACCCGGAATCATTACGGTGATTCCGGGTATTTTCCTTTGAGTGTTATAAAAATACCGATGGGTGCGATTTGCAACATTTTTTGTTTTCGGTATGATAGAATATGGTCACAGGAGGTGAGGCGATGAAGTTCAAACTGATCATCGATAAAGAAAAGGACGAAGAAGTGGTGGCAACAGTCCGCAATCGTACCACTCTGATTGACGAGATTGAAGCGCTGATTCAAAAACACGCAGGCACGGACCGCATCCCCGGCTATACCGAGGATGACATCAGAATGCTCCGCGTTTCTGAAATCGAGTGCATTACCGTACTGGACGGCAAAACCTATGCCATCGATACGAAAAATCGCCGGTACAGGCTAAAGCTGCGTCTGTACGAATTGGAGCAGCAACTCCCCTCGTCTTTCATTCGCATCAACAAAAGCACCCTGGCAAACGAAGCCCGCTTGGATCGATTCCAAGTTACTTACGCAGGCAGCGTAGACGCTGTTTTCAAATGCGGTTACACGGAATATGTTTCCCGGCGGTGCTTTGCCCAAATCAAAAGGAGGTTTGAAACAAAATGAAGAAGTTTTGGAAAGAATTTTTCTTAAGAGGATTGATCTGCGCCGGCGGCGGGCCGGTGGTATTGGCCATTATCTACGGTATTCTGGGTGCGACTGGTTCTGTGGAGTATTTCTCCCCTAACGAGGTGTGTACGGGTATCCTGAGTATCACGCTGCTGGCCTTTATTGCAGCAGGCATGACCGCCATCTATCAGATGGAGCAGCTGCCCCTACCCACCATGATCCTGCTCCACGGCGGTGCGCTGTATGTTGCCTATATCCTCACTTACCTGCTGAACGGCTGGCTGCTGAATCAGCTTGCAAGTATCCTGATATTCACAGGCATTTTCATCGCAGGCTATGCTGTCATTTGGCTTATTATCTACTGTGTTGAGCGGACAAAAGCCGAAAAGATCAACAAAATGCTCCGGAGCTAAATGAAAGCCTGCCGGCTGTTGCGCACAGCCGGCAGGCTTTTTTATGTTCTAAACTTCTATCCGGTCGAACAGTTCAAACTGGTTTCGGTTGGTTTTCAGATACCCTTCCTTTTGCAGCTTGCTAAGCTCCACCGACATAGCGGCCCGCTCCACACACAAGTAATCTGCCAGCTGCTGCCGGTCATAGGGAATGGTAAAACTAAGCTTTCCCTGCCGCATGGACTCCGCCGACAAGTAAGACAGGATCTTCTCCCGTGTGCTGCGTTTTGCCATATGGGTGACCTTATCATTGAGATTCAGAACCTTTTGCGCCATCACCGAAACAAGATTCCGTATCAAATGGGTATGGTGGGTACAAGCGGTAGGACAGGTCTGCAAAAGCTTTCCCACATTCAAAAGCATAATTTGACTATCTTCCTCTGCCACCACGCTCACATTCAGCACAGAGCCTGGAGTGGCTGCGTAAGGCTCAGCAAAGAACTCCCCCACCCCGGTACGGTGCATAATGTTTCGATGTCCCCACAGATCCTCTTGCACAGAAAGCACCGTACCCCGGAGCACCAGCCCCATCACTTCGGTACTGTCGCCCACCCGGAAAATATATTCATTTTTCTTTTTTTCAACAACGGAAGCATTGACGCAGTGCAGAACAGACAGGATTTCCTCCTCCGTCATACCCTGGAAGAAAGGACTGTTTCGCAGCACAAACAGATATTGTTCCATGGCCGACTCCTTCTCAATGGTTTTTTCTATTATATCAATCCTTGATACTGCCGTCAATGCCAATGGTCACTACCTGCCAGGGGATAAACTTGCCGCTTTGCTGCAGGGCGTTCTTTGCAGCAAACTCCAACCCGCCACAGCAGGGTACTTCCATTCGGACTACGGTCACACTATGAATATCATTGTTACGAATGATCTGTGTCAGCTTTTCGCTGTAATCCACGCTATCCAGCTTGGGGCAGCCCACCAGAGCCACTTTTCCCCGAATAAAATCCTCGTGAAAACGGGCATAGGCAAATGCGGTGCAATCGGCAGCGATCAAGAGCTTTGCCCCATCAAAGTAGGGCGCTTGCATAGGCGCTAATTTGATTTGCACAGGCCAGTTCTGCAGTTGCGAGATACTGACACTGGGCACGA
The DNA here is from genome assembly GCA_045590835.1 of Faecousia sp. GTDB lineage: Bacteria > Bacillota > Clostridia > Oscillospirales > Oscillospiraceae > Faecousia. The sequence continues at coordinate 28,330 of JAZNRW010000039.1, read as the reverse complement.
CAGGGGTTTGCTCCCGCTGGATCTGCTTGGAAGCCGCTCCGGGACATCCGCCGGAAGGACAGGCATGGGCCTTCTTGGCCATATTCACCTTCACCGCTGCTTCATCGTAAGCTGCAGCCTCCCGTTCCACAAATGTAATGGCATTGGTAGGACAGGTGGGCAGGCAATCGCCCAAGCCGTCGCAGTAGTCGTCTCTGAGCAGCTTTGCTTTGCCGTCTACCATGCCGATCGCTCCCTCGTGGCAGGCATCCACGCAAATACCACAGCCGGTGCACTTTTCTTCATCGATCTGAATAATTCTTCTTTTCATCCCGCTTTCTCCTTTTTCTGGTTGGCGGCAATCTCCATCATAGCGTTGTACATCTCTTCTCCCACGCATTTCTTAGCGTAGGCGCACCATTGTACACAGCTCAATGTGTCATTGTAGGCAACAAATCCGCAATGCTCACAAGGCATCTGCGTATCGATGGAAAACATTTCGATCTCATGGCCGCAATTGGGGCAAATCTTCTCAATAATCGTTGGGGTTCTGGGTTTTCCTTGACATCCATCCATGGTCATAACGATCCCTCCTTTACTTTCTGTTTGGATTATATAGCATAATTTCTATCTTGTATGTTTGATTTCAAACAGTTGAGTAAAATATTTAAAAATTTACCGAAGTGTTACCCGCAGTCCGATTATTGCTTATGAAAGGTTATTATGTTGGTTCTGAAGACGATAAATTAATTCTGTACTATTGAAAAAACTTACTTGATGCGATATAATTTTAGAAGTTCGTAAGAAACGTTATAATCATTAAGCGTTATAAGGAGATAGAAAACCATATGAAACTAGGGATCGTAGGCCTACCCAATGTGGGCAAATCCACTCTGTTTAATGCCATCACCAACGCCGGCGTCCCTGCCGACAACTATGCTTTCTGCACCATCGACCCCAATGTGGGCGTAGTATCTGTACCCGATGAGCGGCTGGACTGGCTGGCTCAGTTGCACAACCCCAAGAAGTTCACCCCGGCAGTGATCGAGTTTGTGGACATTGCAGGTCTGGTTAAGGGCGCATCCAAGGGTGAAGGTCTGGGCAACAAGTTCCTTTCCAACATTCGCACCACCGACGCCATCGTCCACGTGGTCCGCTGCTTTGAGGACTCCAATGTGACCCATGTGGAGGGCAGCACCGACCCATTGCGGGACATCGATATCATCAATCTGGAGCTGGTGATGGCCGACATCGAAATGGTGGAGCGCCGCATCGACAAGGCGTTGAAGGCCTGCAAGGGCGGCGACAAGAAGTTCCAGAAGGAAGCTGACCTGTTTGCTGCGCTTCTGAAGCATTTGAACGAGGGCAAACTGGCCCGTACCTTTGACGGCAGCGATGACGACATGGCCCTCATCGGCACATCTGACCTGCTGACTCTAAAGAAAACCATTTATGTAGCGAACTTGGCAGAAAACGAGATCAACCAGCCGGAGAGCAACCGCCACTATATGGCAGTCAAGGCGCTGGCAGAGGAAGAAGGCAGCCAGCTGATCCCCATCTGCGCCAAGCTGGAGGCAGACATTGCCGAGCTGGACGATCCTGAGGAAAAGGCAATGTTTATGGAAGAGTTGGGCGTGGCAGAGTCCGGCCTTGACCGACTGATCCGCTCTTCTTACGCGCTGCTGGGTCTGATCTCCTTCCTGACCGCCGGCTCTGATGAATGCCGGGCATGGACGATCAAAAAAGGCACTAAAGCCCCTCAGGCTGCCGGCAAGATCCACACCGACTTCGAGCGTGGCTTTATCCGTGCGGAGGTCATCGCTTTCGAGGATATGAAGGAGCAAGGCACTATGGCAAATGCCAAGGCCAAGGGTCTGGTCCGCAGCGAGGGCAAGGAATATGTAATGAAGGACGGCGATATCGTCAACTTCCTGTTCAATGTATAACCCCCCTTCCCCATTGGATATTACAAATAGGCGCTGCCTTGCAATGCAAGGCAGCGCCTTTGGCTTATTGGCCGATATAGAATTTGACTTATCACGGTAGGCAGCAACAAGTCTTCTGCGATGGGTTCAAGTCCCTTTCTTGCCAGAAATAAAAGAGACCAGCCAAAGCTGGTCTCTTTTATTTGGTGCGCGAGGCGGGACTTGAACCCTGCGACAAACCATCTAAAAGCATTGATATATCAACACTTTTTGATTTTCGTTGCCATTTTCGTTGCCATTATTGGTTTTAGTCTAACGTGCATCTTTCCCCGAAATATGTTCGTTAGCCTCCGGTCAGCTGCCGCATGATCTCCTCACTGAAGCTCAGCATTTCAGGCTCTTCCTGCGCTGCTGCGTCCTTTGCCTCCTGCTTGGCTGCCAGCACCTTGTTGCCGATCGCCACACTGTACGGGTTGTTCTTGGCGCTGGTAGAACCGGTGGACAGCTGCCACAGCACCGCCTTCTGCTCGGTGCTCACGCCCATTGTGTCGATCGCTGCTTTCATTTCTGCCTGCGTGTACGATCCGTTACCGTCGGCATCATGCTGCGTCCGGATCTCCTGCAGTGTGATGTAGGAATCCGGATCCACGCCAAAATTGTTGGCGATCTCCAGCTTGCCGTACTGATCATCACTCATAACCGCAGCCAGCGCGGCCATTTGTATGCTTACATTTTCAGAAAAGTCGACACACGTTCTCCATCGCTGCACATCCGTAATCTTTTCTGCTCCTGGCAAAGGCTCCAGATCTTCTAGAGCTTCCGTCAGTGCATACGCATCGTCAGACGACGTTCCCGCTTTCACAAGTTTATCATACCTTCCTGCACTTGCCGGTGCCATATTGTAATACACCAATTCATTCTTGATTGCATCAGACTGCTCTGGTGTGTACCCTTGCTGATCAATCCAATAGGAAAAGTCTACTGCCTTTTCGCTTTCGGATTTGTCAGTATTGTCGAGTCTTCCATATTCCTTGTATATCACCAGGAACTCATCAAAATCAAGCCCGACATTCCTCAGCGCATCGATCGTATCTTCCCTAGTCTCAGAAATCTTATTGGTGAATATAGTGTGCTTCGCCTTCTCCGGCATCTCCCAATTAGCCAGCAAGCCTGCCTTTTCTCCTGCTTTCATGTCGCTGGTAATTGTGTTCCATAGCACACACTGTTCAACACTTGCACCCGCCGCAATAATCTGTGCATTTTTCTTAGCAGTAGTGTCTAATTCGTATTCTTCAAACAACTCTGCTTTCGCCTGCTCTGCAGCATATGTGTACAGATTGCTGAGCATTTTCGCCTGGGTTTTTGGATCCGCTTCCGTGAAGCTATCGGAGGCCACCATGTCGTCCATGGCATCGGCTACAATGCCGCCCCAGATCGTGTCATAAGCCTGCTGCTGGTATTCGCCCAAGGAGTGCTTCTCGCCGTCAACACTAACGGAGGTCGGCGTGTCACTGGGAATTGCTGTCTTATAGCCAGCTTCATACAGAGCAGCCAGGGCAGCAGCGGTGTCGTCGGACTCGCTGACGTTTTTATCGCTCAGGATCCTGCCAATCCGCCCTTCCAGCGCGCTGCCTTCTATACCGGCAAGGTCGCTTTTTCCGGTGTTGGAGAACAGATCGTCATACGCGGCGCCCAGCTCCGGAGAGACCCACTTCAGCGCGCCGGTCAGGTATGCCTCCAGGTTGCTTACAGGCACACCGGGGAGGTACATAGCTGCAGCCTCTGCCAGATCCTTGATGCCACCCAGCATTTCCCCGCTGTGCTTACTGAAGTATTCGCCTAAGTTTCCGCCGTTCTTCAGGACATCCCAGCCGCCCGCCACAAGGTCGCGCATGCTGGATCCGGATTCAATCAGGGTGTCCAGCAGATCGTTCAGCTGTTCCATACCAGGCGTCTCGATGCCGTACCAGGTATCACCGGTGATGATGTTACCGATCAGCTCGAACAGTTCCTCGCCGCCGGTAACAACGCCGGCAAAGGATCCCAGCATATTGGACACCATTTCTCCGGCAACGCTCTGGAATGTCAGCTCGTCCTCGTCGTCCCGGTAGTATTTACCCTTGTTCTTCCACAGAGCCATCAGGAAGCTAACAGCCTCAGACCACGCAGCGTTGATCAGCATAGCCACGAACGCCGTGCCGGCCGCCTTCTTGGCGGTCTGAATCACTTTGTCCTTGGCACCGGTTCTCATGTAGTACCGGGCCTCGCCGATCTTCTGCCGCAGGGCATTGTAGGTCTGCGCGGAATCGGAGCGGAACATAGTAAAAGCTTTGGTGATGGGGTTCTTGCTCTTTCGCAGGGCACCCTGGTGGATCTCGTCCGAAACAGACTGGCTCCGGGACACGGCGTTCTCGAACTCCTCCGCCACCTTCTTATAAAAGGCACTCTCGCCGGCCTCCACCTGGGCCTTGGTGCCCACGGCCAGCTCCGGATGCTCCCGGCGGACCTTGTTCTCAGCCCATGGCCACAGCGTACTGGCAGCCCACCCGTCCATGGCGGTGATAGCGCCGCCACCGAACACGAACTTGAATACCTTGTTGGTCTGGGTCCAGTTGGGGTTATCCTTCAGCTGCTTGGTTTCCGGTGTTGCATAGCCCATAGTCCGCCACTCCAGCTCCTGGGTGTACTTGGATATCAGGTTGCGGTCGATCTTCGTAATCTGCGCCGGCGTCGGCATATTTCTGGCATCCAGGTATGCTCCGGCCAGAGGGATGCTGCCCAGCTGCTTCAGTACAATACTGGGGTTGGCGCCGAAAATAGCCGTGATGTAGTTGCTCTGCAGCTTAGAAAGGCCGGAACTGATGGTGTCGCTCTTTGCATCTTCACCGGCTTGCAGGGTGGTGATCAGATCCGTGATGTAGCGCTTGCTCTCCTCGCCCCACTTGTGGGTAATGACGTCACCGGCACTGTTATTCTTTTCACGCCAGTTCATCAGGGTTGTCCAGTTCCGGGCAGGGATTGCCATGCCACAGAAGCGGGCGGTCTGATCCACGTGGCGCTCGAAGGCGTCAAAGGCGCTGATGTTGTAGCTAGGGTTCACCGCATACTGTCTGCCCTTCAGGTTGCCTACGCCTTCGGCCGTCGTATCGAACACGCCAAACTCGGTCTTGGTGTAGTTCCGGTTGGTGTAGATAGGCGCGTAGTTCTTGCCCATGGCCTTGTCGTAGCCGTAGAGGATGTTTGACACCCTGTTGATCTCCTGGGTAGCGAAGGTGTTGTAGTAGCGGTCCAGGAGCTGGGCCAACTCCATCTCTTCCGGAGTCAGATCCGACACCAGCTTGCGTACTGTCTCCGGCGCCAGCTTAATCGTGCGGCCCTGGGACAACGCCTCCTGGCGTTTGCCCTGGCTGTACAATTCCTTATCGACAAAGGTTCGACCGCCGGTCATGTGGCGCAGGTTGTCCAGATTCTTGCTTTCCAGGTACATGTGGACCTTCTGCGCCGGCGTCATATACACTTTTACTGTGTTGCCAAATATCGGCTTATCGCCCATTCCAAGTTCCAGCAGTTCCGGCACTTCGATTTCATACCAGATAGCATCCTTGCCCTGGCCGTCCGCCTTCTTCACAAAGTCCTCATACTCGGTCAGGTAGTCCTGCAGCATCTTCTGGGCCTTCACAGAGTAGGCGCGCATATCCCGTTCGCCCCGCTCCAGCTGTTTGGCCATGGAGTAGAATGCACCATCAGGATCCCAGCCGGCCATACGCTGCAGCATATTCATGGGTGTCAGCTGGTCCAGGTTCAGGAACTTATCAACCACACCGCCTGTAAAGCCGCCCGGTGCGGACTCGATCTCCCGCTTTGCGTCGGTGTAGACCTCTGCAAACAGGCGCTGCATTTCATCGTTGATCACATTGTTCCGGTTGTAGAACTCGGTGCGAAGACCGATGGCAGCCTTGTACAGATCCTGAAGGGCGCCCAGATCCATGTCGGCAATCTTGGTTGCGTCCAGTCTGGTGACGATCCGCTCCAGTTCCTTGGAGGGCAGGAAGTTTGGGTCACTGTCTTTTGCGTCCTTGTACATCTGAGCAAGGTCTTTCCAGGTGGCGTTGTGCTTTTCGCTCCAGCGCATCTCGTCGGCTGCACTGATGGCGTAGATGTCGATGTCGCCAAGAACCTCATCCCAGGTTGCCTTCAGTTCCTCCGGCGCCCGGTTCCGGTTCTTGCTCAGCCATTGCAGCTGCTTCAGTGTGCGCTGCTGCAGCTCCCGCAGCTCCCTGCGTTCCTTGGCCCGGCGGGCTGAATCCTTCCGGGCCTGCCGTTCATCGGCACGGCGCTGGACCTCCTTGGCTCGCTGGAGGGTCATTCGCTCGGCACCTTTCTCCCGTTCCTGTGCGATCTTCCGGCCGGTGCGGTCCCGCAGATGGACTTCCAGGTGAGCCTTCTCCGCAAAGGTGCGCAGTGCCCAGTCCAGCTGGCGCTCCATGTTGTCCAGGAACTCGTCCTCGCTGATACCTTCCTGCTGGGAAAGCCTGCGGGTGTACTCAGCTAGGCTCAGGTGTTCGTCCTTGCCTTCCTCCGCCACCTGCAGGATCCGCTCCAGGATTGTCCGCTCGTCGGTTTCCTCGGAATCGAACAGGCCGGGCAGCATGTCCTCTGCAGAAAGTGTGGTGTTCCATTGATCGATGCTGGAGGCAGATCTGTCGTTGACCAGGTAGACACCGGCCGCGAATGCCCGGCGCCGAATATCTGCCCAGTCGTCGCCAAAGTCTGCCTTGACACTATCGCTGACATAGATCCGGCCGTCTTTAATGTGGCTTCTTGCAAAGGCGCTGTATTCATCCGCCGGCATGACCATCACGCCGGCATCATACATCCGGTCGAAGAAAGCCTTCCGGTCGTCTTCTGTCAGGCTGCCATTCTTAATCAGGCGGTCGGCGTAGGAGTCGATCATGGTTCCAAGCTCTGCCCGCTGCCCGTTCGGGATGGAGAACAGGTTCAGCACGGTACTACGCAGATCCTTCTTGGCGATCAGCGGGCGACTCTCCGCCACCGGGCGGATCTTCTTGGGCGCGGTGGCCGGCTTTTGCTCCGGGCTCTGCTGCGACGTCGCATCATCCAAAGAAAATCTTTCTTGAGATCCTGTCTTATTCTTGACAGAGTGGATTCGTTCGAGTATACTAAGGATAGACGGAGCATCGCCGCCGGGGTAGCCTTCACGGGTCCCGGTCTTGAACGGCAGTGCTCCGTTTTCCATTGCCAGAACCTCGTGTACATAAAAGCGGTTTGTCTTATCGCTACGTAGTAGGATCGCGGCTGCCATATGGGTCTGATCGCCGATGGTGATTGGCGCCGCCACCACAGCGGTGTCATAACCTCGTCCCTTCCAGTCTTTTTGATAGTCCACCACAAGGCCTCGTTCAATCACATCCGGAACCGCTGCAAAGGCAGCGGCTTTTTTTCTGCCTATTCCATGGGCAATGTCGCTTTTGATGCCCTTGCGGTCCAAAATCACTTCACCCAATTCTGGGTTGTAGGCGCGATTGCCGCGTTGGTTGAAAAAGGTTTCCACCTGTGTGATCAGATCCACTTCGCCCTTGGCAAATTCCTGACCGGAGATGCCAGTTACCGGTTCCATCCGCGCTACCTGTTGGATGTTGCTATTGATGGTTTCATCGGCAACGCCCGCAGAGCGGATTTTCTTTGCAGTCTCTTGTGCAGCAAGGTCTGCCGTGTTTGCATTTTCGCCCGAATAAGAGAATCTCTCCTTGACATCATCATTTGCTGGTGCTACAATGTCATCAATGAACTTGATGCTTGCAGCAAGGCTCCGAAGGTTATTCGTGACACCTACTGTGGCACCGAGTTCATTTTTATTTCTCACATAAACTGTAGCATCCTGCGGCAAGTTCTCAAGCAGTGAATTCACATCAATCTGGACGTGGATGCTCGTTGCCTTATGTACAAGGTCACCATCAAAATCGCTATCTTTTTCAAAGGAAACGATCACTGGCAATCCACCCTGTTTAATATTTGTCACAAAGACCAGCGAATTGCGAGCAGGGTTATGAATTACGATTGGTGCTGTACGCATTCCCTCTTGTAGCTTTTTAATTTTACTATCAGATATCGAGTGTGAAACATCCTTTCCGGATTTTGCTTTCGTTACAACTCTCTGAGGGATTGCTAAATATCTATCCGAAACACCTTCGCTTACCAAAAAAGGATATATTTTGTCTACTACCAGTGTATCGTTTCGGCGGATTTCGCGCACGCCTTTTAAAGTGCCGTTGATTTGCGTCTGCCAATCCATGTCCTTTGTCCGCTCGATAGTATACCTCTCACCGCCATACTCGGCGGTGTTTTCTTTTTGCCCGGACATATCCGCCGGCGGGCCGGTCGGTGCCTCAGTGCCGTTGTCCTGATTCCGGATTTTGCCCATGTTAAGCTGGTCCATCCTCTTGTTGACTGCACCGGTGAACTGATCGGCGCCGGCGTCGAATGCGTTAATGCCTGCATACGCATCAGCGAAGATCTCCTCCTCGATCTGACGCACAGCCGCCTCGAACTCCTCGCCGGTGCGGGCCTCGTTGACATCGATCACGCCGCGCATGCCTACAATGTACTTGTCCAGCACATGCCGGAACTGCTCCTCGGAGAAGGTCTCGACGATATAGCGCCGGATCTCGTCATTGAGCCGGCCGTCGGTGAAGTCCACCTTTGCATGGTATGCTTCGTGGTCAGCGATCTGCTCCATAGCGAATTGCAAATGATCAGCCTGGACAATGATCCGGTCGCCGGTGATCACGCCTTTAGCATAGCCGACGATGCCGCCGGTGCCGCTAATCTGGATCCGGCCCATGACATAGGTCACGCTCTTGCCGGTTTCTTTGTAGATCTGGTCAGCCAACTGGGACATCTCAGCATCCCAATGCTCCCGAGGCATTACCTGAATATTTCTTGCCTCGGTGCCATTCTGCAAGCCGAGATCCAGACTGCTTACCTTTTCGAGCCGTAAAGATCTTGCATAATTCTGTCGCGCAACCGCTGCTCGGCCGCGGTCAGCGTAGGTGCTGCGGCGCTGCTCTGGGCCGCCTTCCAGCTCTCTAACCGACTCTCCGGTACTCGTACCAATATCCCGTTGGACGCTTCCATCAGAAATACGTCCTCCTTCAGCTTCGGCAGCTGCAGTCCCTGCTGTGGTCTCATTCAATCTTCCTCCATTCAAATTTTCTTCTTGACGCACACGCGCCGCAAAACTTAGTTGTTCCGTGCCAGCAGCCACAGATCCATTCTTTTCCGTGCCAACAACCTGTGTGATATTTGTGTTTGTGTCATCCTTCGGTTCTGCAAGGCCATATTGTTCCTGGGTCTGCCGTATAATTTCCTGTTGAAAGCTGTTGATCGGTGTAACATCTTCCGTTTGGCTGACATTTTCCTCCTGCTCCTGGGCGCTCATTTGATTGGTGGGCACCTGCGGTTTTACTGTCTGCTGCGCCGCCTCGCTCCGGCTTCTTGCCAGCTCATCCGCCCGCTGCAGCATCTGCTCCACAGTGATACCTTTCAGCACGCCCTGCTCGATGGCCTGCACATTCGCCTGAGTCAGTCTGCCCAGATCATAGTCGCTCAGTGCCTCACCACGGGAGAGCTTCTGCTGGAATATCTGTGCCAGGTAATTTGCCCGGCTGTCAGCATCCGCCTGCAGGCCAAAGTTCACCATATCCTGTACCTGCGTAACATCCAGATTCTGCTTGCCGATCTGATGGCCTGTCTTCACCGCGCCGATCGCGCTGCCTGCAGCGCTGACGCTACCCAGTGTACTACCGGAGAACATACCACCAAGGGTATCCAATCCCAGCGCGATCGCCTGATCTGTCAGTGCTTTTCCAAACGCCTCCATCTCGGTCAGGCCATCCTCCATATACGCATCGATGCTCATTCTCCACTGGCTCTTGTCCTTAGAGATCAGGATATCCGCCACCGTGTTGATAAGGGTGCTGCCGACTTCCTCGCCGCCTTCTGCCAGTGCGTTTTTCAAGATATAGCCTACTGCGCTCTTGCCAAGGCCGCTCTTATCCAGCAATGCGTCAATACTGATCTTTTCAGTTACTACTTCCGCGGCGCCCGCGATCGTTCCCAGCAAGAAGGCTTGTCCGTCGTCCAATCCCCGGTCCTTGGCTTCAATGACAGTATCCGCAGCTGCGCCGGTGCCCATAATCGCCAAACTCACCGCCGAGTTGCCGCCACTGATCGCAGTACTCAGCACAAATTCCGCCATACTCATAGCGGTGTTGTACGCAAAGCTGCCCACCTTGCCCCACTTACCGCTTTTCTCGATCATCTCACTTACTGTGTTTCGGGTTGCTTTGCTCATATGAGAATATTGATTATAATTGGCATTCTCATCAATCTCCCCGTCTCCCAGATAGTCTATTGCCTGGCCAATATAACCTAATCCTTTCATGGGACTCATAAGCACAGCCCCAACCGATGACCAAAACGGTGCTTCTTGGGCAGATTTAACAGCAGCCTGTTCTACTTCTTTGCGTTGCCGGTAGTTCAGGGTGTTCTGTAGATAACCAAGGTACGCGGCGGCAGCTTCTCTGCCCTGTGTAGAGTGTAGGTAATTGTAGATCTCTTTTTCATCTTCGGTAATTTGGTCATAATTAAAGGTTTCAAAAAAACCTTGCCCCATATTCATATTCCATGAATTGTCCGAATTAGCTTTCGCCCAGCGTTCGAGTTGTCTAAATTTCTCACGGTACTCCGCCGAGTTCAGCCATTCGTATACAGGATCCTCCCCAGAACCTGTCCCTTGTGTGCTGACATATTTACTATTCTGAGCAAAATCCTCCGCCTGCCGCAGATCCTCATACCGGAAGTACTCGCTCCACTCCGACTCCTCCTCCAACAATCCCTTACGTTTTTTCAATGCCTGAAGCTGCTGGGCATGTTTCACCATCATGGGATTTGCCTGGCCGTTGCTAGCAGCAACCTGCCAGGCTATAACATTGTCGTTCTCTTTCAAAGAAGGATGCTCCTTGTAGAGTTCCTCGATTCTGTCCTTAATCTCCTCCAGCTCCGGCTGGATCAGATCCTTCGTTCGGATCGTACCTCTCCACGTATCATAGGTTTCCTTCTGCTGGGTGACATAGTTGTTATAATTCTCCGCCGCGCTGTTATACCCATCCACAACGCGTTGGTACTTTTTCATATGAAGGTCATAACTTAACTGGGCGACCTCCAAATCCTTCAGCATTTCCTGCACATTCAGCATAGGCAGCTTGCCGGACTGCGCTTTTTCTATAGTCTGCTGGATCTCTTGCACCTTATTTTGGGCAGATACGAGAAGTGCCTCCTGTTTCTGCGCCTCATCCTTCGCTGTTTTGACAGTATCACTTAACACATCTGTCCATTTTCCAGTTTCCTCCGGCAACTGGAAATAGCGCCCAGATTGGACGTTATTCGCCCCTGTCTGCCCCACCGCGGGGAGCGGCTTTACGCCGCTCCCTTTTTGAATATTCTCAAGAAGATCTATCTTTGACATTGTAAATCCCCCTTACATCCGTTCCCTCACATTCGGTTTTTTGCTTCCATGCGATCGCACAACCTGCTCTTCTGATCTAAAGTTCACAGCCTGCAGCTGTTTCAAACCAAACGTACTAACGTACTTTTCCCACACATAGTCCGGGATCACACGGTTAGGGTACTCTTCCTGCAGCTGCGCAACAAAATCAGCTGTAAGCTTCGGATACCCTCCGATGTCCCCCTGGTCTCCCTGATCACCCTGAGCATCCAGAGCATCCAACTCATTCAGCCTTGCCTCAACATCCGCCACAGAGCTAACGTTCAGTATTCTCATTGCTTCCGCCTGGCTCTGAGGACCCCAGAGGCCATCTGCTGCAATATTGGCGCCCAAATCCTTTAGTCTTTCCTGAATGCCTGCCACAACGGAATTATCATATCCGCCGTTATCCACGCCGCCACCGGTGTAACCCGTGCCGCCGGTATAACCCGAGTTGCCGGCTCCGCTATTACCACCAACCGGCGCCGCCATCTGCAGCGCACCCTCCGGGATCCCCAGCGTTGCCGCGATCTCCGGGGTGGCATACCCCAGCAGCTGGTACATTGCCAGTGCGTTGTTATACTCCTGCTGCGCCTGCTGCTGCTCCAGCTGCTGCCGGGTCAGCGCATCCTGTTCCTGCTGCCGCTGCAGGCTCAACCGGTCCAGAAACTGACTGTATGCCGTGGCGCGGGCGCCTTCCACCGCACTCAGCGCCGCCCGGTCCGCATCCAGTCCGCTTAAATACCGCTGGTAGGCGTTCTGTTCCATCGTGGGGATCAGATCCGCCGCCTGCCCGGCGTAATAGTCTCCCGCCTGTGTGGCTGCAGATACGGCGTAAGAGGACGGCACGCCGCCTGTGGCAGCACTTGCCCGCACCAAAGCGTTGGTGCTTGCCCGTTCTCCTTCCCGCAGATACGCCGCTCTGGCGGCTTTGTAGGTGTCGTCCTGCTGCACATCGTAGCTGAACTCTGCGGGATTGCTCACCTTGTCCAGCAGCTGCTTGTACTGGCTTTCCTTGTCATAGGTAAACTGCGGCATACTGCCGTAGCTGGCAGCTGTTTGATAGCTCTTTCGCAGCTGATCTGCCGATGCCTCAGCCAGTGCCCGCTGCTCAGGAGTTGTCGCGTTCTGCGCATCCCGCATGAATCCCAGCATAGACAAACCGTATTCCGGATTTTTCCGGGTGGTCTCAATATCCTCCGGAGAAAACTTTTCCATCAGTCCCGCACCGTTAGCTGCGGAAACAAAGTCATTGTACGTATATCCCATTTTCAATTCCTCCCCTTTGTGGATTTCAATTCAGATCCGGAGTAAAACTCCCGCACCAGAGAATGGATCCTGCATCCTCCCTGGCCGGTGATCCGGACCCGGTAATGGTCACACCGCTGCGGCGTGATCGGTAAGTAATAACTGCGCTTCACATTTTGGCCCATCTGGATCCCCACCTTGCGCCAAACACCGTCGGAATCAAACTGGATCCACACCTGGGCATCGGCGCCGGCATCCAGCTCCAGCCGCAGCTGCACCTTGCCGACACCCTTTTTGTTGGGATCTCCGTCGGTGAAGTCTGTAAACTCTGCCATCCAGCTGACCGACTCCTCGTCCGTGCCCTCCGGTAGCTCCAACCCGCTGTCGATCACCCAAACTTCTCCTGCATCATTGAGGAAATACAGATTACCGTCAAACCGGGCAAAGTGTGTCACATGGGTCTCATCCTCTTTATGCCACACGCCCCGCTGGGTGTCATACACATACAGCCCCCAGCTGCCGTCAGCGCTCTGCATGCAGATGTAGTACTTCAAGCCATCAGAACCCGCCACCGCGTTTTTGAACCGTTCCAGTCCGAAGACGTCGCCGATGGGCTGCGGCAGGCCGCCAGTGTACGCCATAACGCCGTTTCTACCCAGATAGAACAAGGTCTCGCCTGCGATCGCAAGGCTGCCTGCGCTGCCCTCACCCAATCCCAGGGTGGCGCTGCCCAGGATCTCAAAGTTCGACGGCAGCGATCCGTAGATCTTGTAGATATGATCTTCCTTGAAAAACACCGGGTATCCGCCATAGGTGCAGCAGCCGGTGAAGCTCCCGGTGGCGCCGGGGGTAATGTTCCAGGCAGCATCATCCACCACATCGTGGTAGTTCCAGTTAAAAATATCGTCCCACTTACTGGCGTACACCGTATCTTCCGTGTATCCCCACAGCCGGTTATTGTGCTCCCAGATACCCAGAAGCTCCGGTACCGTCCGCTGCAGCACCAGTTTTCCGGTCTCTGTGTAGCTTTGGCTACCCTCCGGCATGGCAAAGGCATTTCCGGAAAAGAACAACTTATCCCCATCCATAGCCCGTACCACTGTAGTTTTGTTGTTTTGCGCATATTTGGTGCAGCCCTCGATCTGCACCGCGTCACCGATCCGGAAGTAGCCGCTCCAATCCACGCCCGCCACCTGAATGCAATTGCCCTTCTCCTCCCGTTCATACAGAACGCCATCTGCGAAGGTAACTCTGCCGCCTTCCCACCGGGACTCCAGGGACCCGAATGTATCCGTTTCCGTGTTGTAGTAGCATTTGTCCGGAAAGATCACGATCTGCTTGCCCATGGCAGCAAAGAACTTCTGCCCGGGGGAAAGCGCCCCCTTCTCTTTCCCGTCATAAAAGAATTTCCCGTCTGCCACCCAGCACAGCTTGTCCCAGGCAAACAATCCGCCAGCAGCCTGCAGCTGCTTGTAGAGTCTGCGCTTGCGCCGGGAGGCAAGCAGCGGATAGTGGTCACTGGTCATATTCTGCATGTTCCACAGCTCCCCGTCGCCGGCGCCTGCGCTGTGGTTCAGGCCACCGAATTTCACCTGCTTGCTTTTGGCTATGCCATCGGTATATTTCACACTAGGCAGTTTCATTTCCTGTTCCTCCCATTTCCAGCAGCACACCGTTGACATATATGGTGCCGACCAGATGCAGCACCCGTCCGGCGCTGCCCACAGTGTCCGCTTCCTCGCCCGGCTGCACCACAGCTTCCTGTGCGGTCAACCGTTCGTTCTGTACATCCTGCTCTTCCTGCAGATCTGTCAGCTGCTGCTGCATTTCTTCACCTACCTGCTCCAGTTCCGAAACATCCTCCTGCAGCTGCTGTATGTTTCCGGATTCCGTTTCCAGCTGCTGCTGCAGGTAGGTGATCTCCTCCTCCGCACCGGTCACCCGGCCGGCGATTCCGGAGATCCTGGTGCTCAGCTCCGCCGCTGTAGCCTGCATTCTGGTAAGCTCTTCGGCATACTTTTTCACTTCCTCCACCATGCCGGAGGCAGTATCCTCTGTGAATTTGTCCAGCGCAGCTGCATTCCAGTTGCTGGTATCCAGATTCTGCAAGCTGTATTTCAGCTGATCCGTCAGCTTGAACATATAGTCCTGCAGCTTTTTGATCTGCTGCTGCGGACTCTCTCCGTCCAAAAAGGTCGGAAAACTGTTTTCAATGGTAAGCCAGCTGATCGCCGACATCCTATCGCCCCCTTACAAAGCAAGCGGAGCCGGCCATCCCGCCGGCCCCGCCGTTTTCTCGTTTCTCCCTTAAAGGCTCCCCTTACTAAGGGGAGCTGTCAGAAATCTCCGATTTCTGACTGAGGGGATTGTTAACATCTCACAGCCGATTATAATCCACCGGCTGATCAGGCGGCTTCAGTTCCTCCTGCGTTGCCTCCTCATGTACCGTTTCCAATTCCTCAATAGCTGTATGTGCATCCGCCACAGTGCCCGTCGGCTCTGTTTCCTGCCCCGCCTGCGCCTTCTTCTGCGCCTGGGTGCCAAAGTAAAAGCCGATCACGATGGTGAAGATGGTCAAGAACTCCTTCCCGGTGATCACGCCCAGCAGCGCCAGCACACAGAATACCAGCGTCAGCATCAGTGTCACGATGGACTTCACATCCACCAGCTTTGCAATTTTCTCTTTCATATGTACGCCTCCTATTGATTGATCAAATAACTTTCCAGTTCGCTCTTGGCAGCTTCCATCTGCTTTTGGTTGTTGCCGTCGATGCCGTGCCCCAGCAGGGCCAGCAGCACCCGCATCTCGATCCGCCTGCCGTCCTCAAGGGATTTCAGCCGCAGATTGTCATTGGCGATAAATTCCTTCAGGCCTTTGACATCCTTCTCTACATTGTCCAGCCGCTTGTTCTGCAGATCGTTGGGCGCTTTGGCAGCCTTCACTGCCTTGACCACCTGTCCTATAGCACCGCCCACGCTGTTGATAAACGCCGCCACCGCCAGCACTCCGCCGACCACAAGGCCGATGATCGCGCCCACAGAGAGCTTCTCCATCGGTATATCCCTCCCTTATTCCATACCCAGCAGCTTGCGCCAGGTCTTGTTCCCGGCAGTGATCTCACCATCCACCCAGCATTTATTGTCAGCTTGGAATTTGGTAACGGCCGCGGTAAATTTCGGCCCGGCAATTCCGTCTGCCTCGCCCACCTGGGGGTAGCCAAGGGCAGCCAGCCGCTTCTGTACCGCCTCCACTACCGGGTGGGTGCGGTTTGCCTGTTCAGAGACTGTCACGGTGTTTCCGATGGTCTCCGGGCCTGCAATGCCGTCCGCCTCAGAGCCGGTGGCGTCCTGCACATCCTGGATGAACTGTTCCAGGGAATATGTAGCCTCCATCTTTTCCTCCGGCTCAGCCACCCGGAAGGTCTCACCCAGGCACTTGCAGATACCCTTCGCCAACGCCTTGCCTACCACCTCAGGATTATGGATAAATTCGTCGCAGTCCTTTTGGTTGGTATGGAAGCCCAGCTCACAGTAAATTGTCAAAGCTCTGGGTCTGGTGATCTCCGCAAGGTCGGTGCGAACCTTGAATACGGATTTTCCTTTTCCGGGGTATACAGCCTCCAGCTCCGGCGCAACGGCATTGAACGCTCTGCGGTATTTGGCGTTGTCCGCATAGAACATGAACATCAAATACCGGGTGTCTGGTTCCCAGGCATTGGTGTGGATCGGAACGTGAAGATCCGCGCCGAAATCGTCAGAATCCTGGCACCGCTTGGTAAGGCTCTGATCAGCCGCGCCGATCATCACCTGGATACCGCTGTTTTTCAGGTACTTTGCACATACCTCCGCGATCGGTCGTGTGTGTTTGTCCTCATAGCAATTCTTATGCAGACATTTATTGTTCCCCACGCCATGGTCGGACGGGGAAAGAAACACTTTCTTTGCCATAACTTATTCCTCCTTACCTAAAATCTCGTTTGCATTGTCCTCGGTGATAACGCCTTTTTTAACGGCATTCATCACCATTTCCTCAGTCCAGAGGCCCAGCTTGTACCACTTTGCAATTTTCTCTTTCATGGCTTACACCTCCAAAAGGGTATCGGTCATCATAGCGGTGTATGTGACCTGAGCCTCGATCCTGTCAGCCTGGGATGGTTCTGCGAAAGCGTCATACTCCCAAGCGCCCTCTACGACCTCGGCGGTCTCCACGATGTTGCAACCAGAGAAGGAAGTGTTGTATTCCTCCTCCTCCGAATTGAGCCGTGTAATCACTACGGCACTCCGAGTGCGCTTTGCAGAAACGCATTCATATTCAAATCCGTCAATTTTTACTTTCATATCAACACCTCCATCATTCACCATGGGGCAGATTACTATAGAAAGATGTTGCAATGAACCAGCCAGTAGACCACGGTGTAGTACACGTTACCGTTAGTATGTCACCACTCACTGAAAAACCAATACCGCCGGCGGACCTTCCAGCAATTTTGGTTGCGTTTGACAGATCGTTGCCATTCTTTCCAGAAAGAAAATGCAAAGAATCACTTGAAGCATTATCCATTATAGCAACCAGTGCATTCCATTTACTGTCACCAATGGTTATTTCAACTGTAGTGTTGGTGTCAAACCGAAAACCGCCTACTCTTACACCATTTATATCGAATAGCCTCAAAGCACATTGCCACGCAAAGTCAATCGGACCTGTCATGGTGCCGCCGGAAAGGGGAAGCGCACCAAACAAAGCAGCTTGGTTCTTCCACTCGGTTTCCCCTTCTAGTCGGTAAAGGATTGCACCGCTAGCGTCTTTCTTTTTATAGACAGCTTTTCCGTCAATGCGTTCGATTGTTTTGAACTGGTAACCATCTTCCAGAGAGGGATTGATCCATTCGTCTCCGTCAGCATACTTAACCTTATAGCACCTAGGACGAGATGGAGCTTCAAGAACAGGATGCCCCTCAACACCAGTACCAGAGAATAGCTCTTTTGCACCATCGGTGACAATTACCCGGTCAATGTAGAAGACAGGTAAATTGTAGGCATCTGCAAAGGTGATATCTCCTGTAATTTTCATAGAGACATACATATCAATTGCTCTGTCCTTGTACTCAGCCAGCCTATCAGCAAATGTGGGAATCTGCAGACTCTCGTCATTGAACATATACATGGTCTCATAATAATCTCTCTTGATAGGTGCTACATCATTAATTTTGTACAGATGATACTTACCATCAGTAATCAAATCATCAACACCAAGATAAGATATGCCATCCCATGATTTGTCTGGATTAACCAATCTAAGCGGTAAAGCATATCGACCAATATTCAAACCATTGTGTACTTCTCCGACTCTGCTTATAGCAGTCAGCATAGCAGCCTTACCAAATGCATCAGCATCCTTTACACGATCTGTGCACATATCAATGTCGGAAGCATAGCTCACACTTGCAAGGTGTCTCGCTGGAATATCATCAATGGAATCATACACCCTATTAGTACCAACCATAGTACAGCCTGCGATATCACACTTTGCTGTCTCAGTGCCGTCACCGTTATCCACATAATTTGTGAAACTGCAAGGGGTTGTTATGGCAATACGGTCTACATAAACAGAGAAAGTTCCGTCGGCATTATCAATTACCTTAATGGAGAAGTACAACCTCACAGTCTTGCCGGCATAATTATAAAAAAGATGTTGACAAAGCTCATTGTTTGTAAGATGTCCGCTAGGCATCATACGGAATGCGCTGGGCGCAGTTCCAGTCGGCACAATATAGGTAAATTCATAGACATTATAACCTTCAACCTTTGCCATATCGGACAGTTTGAGGTCACCGACCACTGCTAAAGTTGTATCGACGCGGTGTCTAATGCTTAGCATTATATCAGATCCTGTGTAACAGGCAGCCTTGCCACCATAAGCACCAACATCGTCTACAAAGGTGACGCGACTGGTTAAACCGAATCCACTACAATCCCTTTCAGCTTTTACGTGTACAGCAGGGATATCTGCAATGGAATCATACGTGCTCTCATTCACATAATTTGTGAAGCTATGAGGCTTTGTTATAGCAATGCGGTCTACATAGTAAGAGTAAGTACCATCACTATTTGCGGTAGCCTTCATGGACAAATAAACATCTACAGTTTCACCTTCACAAGAAACAAAGCCTTCAAAACTGTCTATTCTGAAATTTCCGTCACTATGAAGTAAGAATTGGTCAAGCACTGATACACCGACAGGAACATTGTAACAGAATCTGTAAACCTTATAGGTATTTGTCATATCTTCAAATTTCAGGTCTCCTATAGGATATTCCTGACCATTACAGTAATGTCTTATTTGCAATGTAGTGCCACTCATAGTGTAACAGGCAACTTTGCCACTGTAGGCATCAGCATCGTCTACAATTCTATCCCCAAAGTAATCACTAAAAGGCAGTTTGAAATCATCTGCAGTGAAGTTGATAATATCATCACCTTCAACAACAATAACCTCAGCGCCGCCACCGTCGGAACGATAAAGGCCTTCTGGGATCCCCAGATTCAACACAGGCTCCTGCGCTGTGCCGCCAATGGATGCGGTAGCCTTGCTGCCTGCCGGCAGGGTCTCTACCTTTCCGATCTGCAGCTTGGCGCCGGGATCACCTTTGTCACCTTTGTCTCCTTTGTCGCCCTTCAGCGACTGCAGCCAATCCTCCAAGCTGCCTGTGTAGCCTGCCTTCACAGCAAGACCGTACGCAGTAATGTAATACTGCGGCACATTGGGATTGCTCACCCAGCCATGCTGGCAGCATCCCTCCGCCGGTCTGTAAGTATTGGCAAACCACTCCACATAGTTTCCGTACGCCGCATTGTACAGTTCGATAGTGTTCTGATACCGGTTCCACTCTCCGTTCCCGGCATCGATCTGTGCTTCCAGCCACAGAACATAAAGATCTTCGTGAGGGAAACCCACCAACGGCTCGGTGTCCATATCCTCCGGATACCGGTAATTAAACTGCTGCAGCTCCTCCACGCCCATCAGCAGCACATTCTGGGCGATCTTTCCGTCCAGCTGGGCGATCCAGCGCAGCTTCCCTTCCTCCGGGAATGCATTAGGCTTCTGCAGATCCACCTGCTGGATGATCTCTCTTATTTTTGCCATACCCGGCTCCTTTCTGCAAAAATGGGCGCAGGCGCAAGGCCCACGCCCATCTTGTTATTTATTGTGCTGATCAGCCTACCAGCTTCTGACCCTGTGCCATGCCGCCCACAGCAGCAAAGCGCCAGTCGTTGAATGCAGCATTGAAACGGCTGCGGCCGCGCCATACGTTGGCATCGGTCTCGTCGTCGATGGTGGACTTCACAGCCAGCTGCAGCCGATCCAGCCACACAGCGCCGTTGTAGGCCTCGTTGTACTGCTCGTCCATCAGCATCCAGGGAGCAGTACCGTTGGCAATGAACTGATTCAGGTAGCCCCAAATGCACACATTCCAGCGGCCAAACTGATAGTTGTAGCCATTATGTGCGCTGTCGGGATCCTTGTCCGCGCCAACAGCAGCGAACACCGCCCGCTTCAGCGCAGGATCGTTGGCGATCACGATGGTGTTGGGCGCTACGTCCAGGATCTCCTCGTTGTCACCACGGAAGTCCTGCATACGGCTTTCCATATAGTCCAGCGCGGTCACGCTGAACGCATCAGAGAACACATTGCACTGGGCCTTGCCCTTCACCTTTGCGGGGTGATCGGTTGCAAACAGGCTCTTGCCGTCTGCGGTGGTGATGTCAAACTTCTTGCCGCGATAATTCACGGACTTGTTGCCGGCAAATGCACCAGCGTACAGAGCTGCGCCGAACTTCTCACGGGTGCGCTCATAGGCGTTCATAAACGCCTGGGGCTTGCTGGTCAGATCCAGCAGCTTTCCGTCCTCGATGATCTCGGCGGAGATACCGAACTTATCCTTCCAGGTGACGGCCTGCACAAACTTGCTGAAGCCCTCCTGCATATTGTCTGCAGGATATGCACCGTTCTCGCCGACGGGATCAAAGCCGTCCATGCCGGTCATGGAGGTCAGCAGCTCACCGAAGTTATCAGAATCCAGGAACTTGAACATTCTCTTGAGAATGCTGTTCTGCATATGCAGCTCGCCACGGCTCTCGATCAGCGCGCGGATGGGCGCCTGCACGTTGCCGTATACAGAATTGTTAAGGCCAGAGCCTTCAGAAAAAATAATACCTGCCATTGTTCATTTCACCTCTCTTGCTTACTTGAAGCGGCCGCGTACCACGCTGCCTGCCTCCGTACCCTCAATGTAATTCACATCAAAGGTGCCTGCTGCGGTAGCATCTACCGCCAGACCGCCTGCGCTGACCTCCAGCAGGCTGCCAACCTTGGCGCCTGCTGCAGCTGCGCTCAGTGCAGTCTCAAATACCACCTTATCGGTCACCCGGATCACCGGCAGTTCCTTGCCGGCATCCACGGTTACATCCGCCATGCAGATATACGCAGGCGTTGTCTGCAGCGCCTCGGTCACAGGCGCCAGATGACCGTTTGTCACCTGCAGTGCCTGACCGGACTTGTATGTACCGGCTGCAGCCTCCAGATACTCCCAAGGCTGCAGACCGTTATCGTGGGAATAAGGTCTAAACATTTTTTAGTTTCCTCCTCTTTGTTTCAGTGTTTTGTTGTAATGGGCTTGGATCTGCGCATCCGTCATGCCGGGGTTGAACAGACGGTACATCTTCAGTTGATCCTGAGGTACGCTCACTGCACCTGCTCCCCGGGAAGATCCCGTCGCGCTCAGATGCTCCTTCCCTCTGGCATTGCTGATGGCCGCCTGCCTGGCTGCCTCGTCCCGGGCTGCCTCCAGCTCCGGCCCGCGGACTAACCGGAACGCATCTACAAAGGAATACCCCTTGTCGATCTTCTCCTTGAACTCCGCCGCGCCGGGCATGGTCAGAAGATCTGCTACGCCTTTAATCGACTTGTCCAGTTCCATGATCTGGGCCATTTCTGCGTCGATCTGCGCCTGCTCCCGCTGCCGGATTGCTGCATCATTGGCCTGCTGCAGCTGCTGCGCCGCTGCAGCCGCCTGTTTGACCACAGGGTGCTCGCTGATAGCCTGCTGCAGCAGCTCCGGCGTCATTTTTCCGGACTGCAGGGCTGTTGCCAGCTGACCCTCCCGGTGCTTGGCCTGCCAGGCGTTGAACTCGTCGATGTTGGTGATCATCTTGCCGCTGAAGGTATCCTTCAGGTTGGCATTTTGGAAAAACGCCTGCATCTGATCGTTGTGCTTTTTCTGCTCCTCGACGCGGGCAGCGGCAACGGCCGCATCGATGGCAGCCTGCTGCTCCTGCTGTCTGCGCCGGGCGGCATTGGCTCTGCGCTGATCCTGACTTTGTGTCTGAGGATCCGCTCCCGGCTGCTGTCCTGCTCCTTCCGTCGGCTCTTCCGACTGCGCACTGGCTGCGCCTACCTCAGGATCCTGTCCGGGCTCGGTTTGGGCGGCTGCTTCTGCAGGGTCGGTGACCTCCTGCGCTCTTGCACCTTCTTCTGCAGCACCCGTAGAACCTTGGGCAGCAGGTTCGGTGACCTCCTGCGCTTTTGCACCTTCTCCTTTCGGTGTAATGCCCAGGGCTTCATATACTTTTGCTTCTGTGATCTCTGCCATAATAGGCTCCTTCCTCTGCCTTCCGCCATTGGCTCTCCTGTGTAAGGGGAGCTGTCAGCCGAACAGGCTGACTGAGGGGTTGTCCCTCTTTCTGCCTGTTGCAGGCAGTGCTTTTCTGGCAGCTTGGATTTTTCCGCTGTTCCATGCGTAATAAAGACTTCTTGTCATTTGCGTGTCAGCACCTGCGCTGACACAGTGGTCTGCCACGCAAGATTACTTCTTGCCGGTACGCAGATCCTTACCGGTCTTCACGGTGCCCTTCTTGGGATCCGTGGTCTGGTTGGGGGCCTGCACCACCTGACTGCCGCTCTGCTTGATGCGGCCGGTGTAACCCTTGTTCTGGCTCATAGCTGCGCCTCCTTTCCTTGATGTCATTGCGAACCAGTCCATAGACTGGTGTGGCAATCTGCTGTTATATCTCCACGGCCTTACAGGCTCCCTTGTGCAAAGGGATCTGTCGCCGCAGGCGATTGAGGGATTGTTCCCGTTGCAGCGCCGGGCACATTTTGTTTTCCTGCACCACCGGCAGCCGCAAGCATGGCTCTTTGCGCTTCCTGCTCTTTCCTCGCCCGCTCTTCCAAATGCTGCTTCGTCTGCGCTGCCCCCGGGTAATGCTGCTCCTCCATCTTGCTCCAGAACAGGATCAGCGTTGCCGTCTGGGTAGGATCGCCAAAGGCGCCGGTCTGCAGATTCATCCGCAGCTCCTGCCACATTGCCTCCCGGTTCCGCTCCAGCGGTGCCGATGTATCCACGGAGAACAGGAACCTATCGTTCCAGTAGTACTGGCCGTCCGCATCCTGTTCCAGAAAATCGTACCGGTTGAACTCCGCGTACTCTGTGTCACCCTGGGCGTTCTTGTAGAACACCGGCCGGGGTTCATCGGAGTATGCCAGCGCAAACTTGAACAGGATCTCGAAGATCTCCGCATAAGCGGCGTTCTTCATCACCCGCTTGCTCTCCAGCCGGCCGGCAGCCACAGAGGCCGCAAATTCTTTTGCCTTTCCGGAGGTCGCCGTGGGATCCCGTCTGCCCTGGAACGAATCGGTAATACCCAGGATCTGCCGCGCTTCCTCATACACTTGATTCAAATACGCCAGCTCATACTGCAGATTTCCCTTGAACTCGATCACGTCGATCACGTTCTTTTCAGAAGGCTTACTCAGATACCAGGCCTCCTGATCCGGACCGCTCACCTGGAACTTGGGATTGTCCGGCAGGGTCACCTTGGAGCCTGCCTTCAGCAGCCGGTCGATGATCTTCCGCTCCAGGCGCTTGATGGTGTTCTGCTGATCCGCAATGGCGTCCACATCGGAGTTGCCAAGCAGCTGGCCGAACACCGACACGCTGCGCTGCAGCACCACTGGGTAAATATCCGGCTTGTAAAACGGGATCAATGTAGGCTTGGCCACCGGCTTACCATCCTCGTCAAACCCCATGGTAGCGCCGGGGATCTGTTTGCCGGCAGCGGTGTGAATGGGGACGATCACTTCCTCGTACTCCTGCGTCCTGTCTTCAAAGGCATTAGCGCCGCACCAGGGACATGCCCCGCCATCGTACTTGCGCTCCGGCGCCTGCAGATCCGCCACCGGATAATCTGTCAGGGCGCTGCCTGTTTCCATGACCTGCTGCGCCAGCATTTCCGCCATAGCCTGTCCCGCCAGCGCATCCTGTGAGCTCGTCATACCCGGAGACTCTGTCTGCATACCCAACGATCCCACATTGCCGCTGATCACCTGACCAGGCATAGGCCGTACCCGGCCGCATTTGGTGCATACCGGCTGCCGCCGGGCCTGGTAATCGTCCAGATCCTCCAGCACCGTATCGTTGACCCAGGAGAACTTGTTCACCGTTCCCTCACGGCTGCGCTCATACCCCACATACTGGGTCAGTGCATCCTCTGTGGTGCTGATATCCTTGACACCCCGCACCTGGGGCTCTGCCTCACCTTCGCTGCGCACATCAATGCCGTAGCGCCGCTGCACCGCTTCCTTGGTGGTGGGTATCTTCAGAATGAACCAATCCATGTCCCCAATCCCGGTAAATACGCCGGGCTGCGGTGCCAGCTGCTTCGGGTGCAGGAAACTGATCTCCATGCGGCCGCCTGCGCTGTGATCCCGGGCAAGCTCATTCCACTCCGGCCAAAACAGACCGCCACCCTGAATGGGTACCGTCCGCTCCGCCATATCGTTCAGCCGTTCAAAGGGCAGCCGGTCCATCTCGTTACGCAGAAACCGCTCAATGATGTTTGCCAGATATTCGTCCTCTTTCCGGATCGCCGTCACCTTCGGCTGCGGCAGCGATGAGCTGACCATACTCTCCAGATTCTCAAAAACGATATTGCGCACATGATCTGTCTGCAGAACATGCTTATCTGCATCGCACTTACCGTGGATCTCCAGTGCTCTGTCGCCCATATAGGTTTTTTCCCGCTTGTCCATCTTCTCCACTTCGGGAGCAAAAGCGGTATCACTTTGACCAAGCCGTTTCTGCCAAAGCTTCAGCTTGCTGCGGTCAGTCTTCCCTTCCCTGCTTCTCTGCCGCGGCATTCTGCCGCCCTTCTTGTGTTTCTTCGCCATGTTCCTCTCCTCCACCCCGCTTATGGCCCCCTTGTGTAAAGGGGGCTGTCAGCCGATCAGGCTGACTGGGGGATTGATTATAATATCACTTAGGCTCGCCCCACTGCTGAATCAGCAGCTTTTGAATCTGGGGACTTGCCTTGTTGAAATCCTCCCACATATCCTCTGTCCAGAGGGTTTTCAGCGTTTCATCGATAATGTCCGCCGCCGTATCCTGCTGTGACCGGATCCCATGGGCGATGGCAAGCGCCATCACCAGATCGTCATGCTCTCCGTTCTCCGCCTGGGGGCGGAAGTTCTCGTTGTAAACAAAGGTCAGCATCTCACCCATAGTTGCAAAGTCTGTGATGGTCTCCAGAGCCTGCTTGGCCACATCCTTCAAACCGTCAATGATCACCGGTCTGGACTTTGTGGTGGTCTCAAAGCCGTACGCCTTCTTGTTGTCACCGGTGTAGGTATCGTACTTCTCCCGCTCGTAGAAATTGGTGTATCCCAGCTGCTCCAGCATCAGCTGCGGGAAGGTGGAGTAGTTCACCTCCACACCGATCAGCGCTTCATTGTAGTACATGCCTAAGCAGTAGATCTGCTCGGCAAAGGCCCGCTCTCCAAACTGCTGGTGCAGCACCGCCACCTGTTTTCCTGTGCGGTTGTCCAGTACATGAGCAGCAAAGAAATCGCTGCCGGTACCGGCGGTGTCCGCGCCGATCACATAAGGCACGCCCGGCTGCGGCTGCTCCAGGATCCGTATGTAGCCTTTGCCGTCTGTCTCCCACTGGTACTTGCCGATTCCTCCGGCAATGTCATACTCCAGCCGGAACTGTCCGTGCTCCCACGCCAGCTCCTGCACCTGTTTCCTGCGCAGCACCAGGGTGTTCTTGTCGAACACGCACCGGCCGGTGGAGATAAACGCCTCATCCGGCGTGGACGGATACTCCTGGTGGAACATCTCAATGTCGCCGCCGCAGAGGTTATCGATAGCCCACCGGCGCCAGGCCAGCTGTTCATCATCCAGATCAAAGGTCTGCGCCAGCTGCTCCTCTTCCTCCGTCCTGCAGAAGTTCGCCGGCACTTTTCTGCGGTACTCCCGCATTTCATGCCAGGCAAAAAACACCGGGATAAACCCCTCCTTGCCGGCTTGCTGATCCGCCACCGCCTTGTCCCACAGGTTCTTAAATTCGTCATATCCCTTTGCTGTGGATTCAATCGCGACGAATGTGCCGGGCTCATCCGGTACCGCCTGTAATAGGCCGGTGATGGTGGCATGCTTGTCCCCGGGCCAGAATGCAAACTCCGAAAGGTGCAGCGCCTTCAGGGTAAAGCTTCGTCCGATACCCTGGCCGCCAGCCGTGGCGCAGCGGATCCTGCTGCCCAGACCTTTTGCATTGCCCTTGTACCTGGCAGGCCTGTCAAACACGATCTCCTGGGCGTTGGACGCCTGCTGCATAGGCTTCAGCTGATCCGGCAGGTATTCCAGATACCGCTTGGACATCTGAAACAGGTTGCCGGTAGCATCGTCCGTGTGGGCAACGATCATGCACCGCACGTTGAACGCCGTGGCTGCCATCCAGAATATGATCGCCTCAACCAGTGTGGAAAAGCCCATCTGCCGGGCCTTCAGGATGATCACCCGCACCGGCTTGCCCTGGTTCCACTGCTCCCGGATCACGCTGTAAAGCCGCTGCTGCGGCTCGTTCAGCACAAAGGGGATGATCGCGCCCTTCTTGTCGATGATCTTCAAAAACCGCTGTATGTACTCCAGCGCATTCAAAAGCAACTTCAAAACTGCTGCCCGTCCTTTACCTGCCTCTGCAAGAATTCTTCCACAGATCCGCCTACGCGTACATCCACTGTATTCTTGCAGCCGTAGTTGACCTCAAGATCCCAGATCATACCCTTCACATCCTTGCGTACCAGCACCTGCTCTTTTCGCCAGGCAAGCAGCCGATCCCGCACGTCCTCGACGATTTCTTCAAATTCCGGATAGTTTTCCTTCTCCGCCCACCGGCTCCAGGTGCTCGCATGGATCCCCAGATACCGGCACAGGCCCTCCAGTGTCGGCGGCACAAGGTATTCGGTCACCTTCACGATCTCATCCAGACTGTTCTTAACCTTCCGGGTCTCAAAGATCACGTGGCCCTTATCGTCCTTTCGGTCGGTAGGGACCTTCTCTGTCAGCTCCACTTCCCGGGTAATGCTGGCAAAGTATTTCTTCACCGCCTTACGCAGCGTCTTTTCCGTGTAGATCTTCTTCCGGCCCACCTTTCACCACCCGCTCTTTCGTTCTTTGCCTATATTATTGCACACCGACCATGTCACGAACCGTCAACTTTTTCAGCCAAATGCGGACACAAAAAGGCATAAAAAACACCCAGAGGATCCTCCCCCGGGCAGCGCAAATCGGCACAGCTTTCACTGCGCCTGCTATTTTCTTATTCGCGCACACGAATCAAATCGCGCCCACATGCGCCCCCCTGCATGCGCGTTGTCGTTTTGCATTATTCCCTTCTATCAAAGCCGCCCGATCCGTCCGGGTCAGTTTTCTGCGCACTGTTTGTATATTTCGGCAGCACATACCGTATGTACTGGGGCTGTCCGCTCTTGGCAAACTCCCGCCGGAACAGCAGCTTTCCGCCCCGGGGCACCTGCAGCTCCGCCTCCGAGTGGACGATCCGGTCCTTGGGTACCGGATGCACGATGTTGCGGGTACTCCTGTACTTCTTTGCGTCCGGAACATGGCGTACCTGCCCAACGATATAGCCCGCCAGTTCCGTCAGATCCTGCCCCCACTCGCTCAAGTACTCCCAGTCTACGCCACCCAGCGTTTCCCAGGCATCCTTAAAGCACTGCAGTGCCGCCCGGTTGATCACCAAATGATGGTGAATACGTACCTGCACATAGTCCTGTAGCTTGTTGTCCCACTTTAGATCCGATGTAGACAGATGGGCTTTCAGCTCGACCCCTGCCTTCTTTGCCCGGTTCTGTGCCCGCCGCAGACAATTGTTCAGTTCATGATCAGCCGCTTTCCAGATCACATCCCGTTTTTCTTCTTCGTTCAGTGTCTTTAGATCCACGCCCTGTTTTCTGGCCCACTTCTCCAGTTTGTCCATGCCCAGCTTGGAATAGTCCAACCCCAGAAATATATCCTCACCGGTATAATTCTCGTGGAGATCTCTTGCAAGCCGTTTTACAGCGGAGTACTCATTCTCTGCCCGCTTCCGGATCTCAGCCCTTTGTTTCCGTGTCAGTTTCTTATCCGGCCGTTGCCCTGGGACCCAAAACTTTGTTTTCTCTCCCAGCTCACCTGCCTTATAGGTTCTCACTACCCAGTATCCGTCACGATCTGCCATCTTCGTTCCCCTCTTATATATAGAATGGTTCTATTGTTAG
>JAZNRW010000038.1:0-6350 GCA_045590835.1 Faecousia sp. | reverse complement strand
CAAAACAAAAAGACATCCGAAAGGATGTCTTTTTGTTTTGGTAAGGGCATGGGGCAGATTTGAAGAGCTAAATGCAACTTACAGCCGCCCGACTATCCGTCGGGCGGCTTATAAAATTACTGTTGATTTCTTTCCAATTCTTCCACATCGGCGACTAAGCCTTCCAGCATATCTTTCAGTCCCCGCTTGGCCATAACCTGGGGCAGGTCGAAGCCGGAGCCGCGGTTGCCCTCGATCAGCAGCGGGCCATTGGGCGTTATGGCCACATCCCAGCCGATAAAGTGGATCTGGTCGTTTACCAGCGCTGCATCCAGGCACAGCTGCTTGATCTCCTCCCAATAGGGCACAGGATAACCGTCATAGCGGATACCGGTGGCGCTGCACTCGTGGTCGTTGAGCTTTTTGTCGATGCCGGTGCCGGTGAGTTTGCCGGTCTCCATATCGATCAGCACCGCGCTGCCGCCCATATGGAAATTGTCAGCGATGCTGGTGCCGGAACCCACCCGGGTGGCAGCAAATAGCAGCCAGGACTTCCCTGCCGCCGCGCCGGTGATCACACGCAGGGTATTGACACAGCCGGGGCACAGAGCCTCCCATGCGGGATGCTGCTTTACCAGCTCCTCCAGGCAGGCTTTCTGCTCTGTAGCCTTCTGATAGAATTCCTGCCGGTCGGCAATATCTGCGGTGACGATCTTGGCAACGCCCTCACCGCACTGGCCGATTTGCGGCTTGTAGATAAATTCAGGATTTCGCTCCAGAAACGCCTCAAATCCCTCGAAGCCAGTATCGGGGTCGAAGAAATCCCGGCGGGTGTATGGGCCGTAGTTCTTGTGGAAATTGGTCTTATTGGAAATATAAGGAGACCACTTGATATTGGACAGCTGGGTGATCACCTTGTCCAGGTAGCCGATGCTCACATAGGTCTTTCGCTGGGCATGGGTCTTATTATAGAACTGGAAGTTCAGATAGTCCTGCAGGCCGGAGCCGTAGCGCAGCACGCAAACGGCGGTATCCAAAAACATAAACCACGCAGGCTTATGGACCTTCTTGGAAAGCGCCTTTAGATCCCGATAGTAACGGCCGTAGTTTCCCTGTAACGCAAAGCTGATCAGTCCCATAGTTTACTCCTCCTGCTGCTTCAGCAGCTGTTTAATATCCTCCGGTGTGAATTCATACTTAGTGTCGCAGAACTGACACTCCACAGGAAAGGGCTTCCCCTCCCCTATGATCTCCGTCAATTCCTTTGTGCCCAGACTTAGCAGCGCCGCGGAAACACGATCACGGTTACAGTAGCACTTATATTCCACCGGTGTGGTCTCCATAAACACAACGCCCAAGTCTCCGCAGACCTGACCCAGAATATCCTCCGGGGTCATGCCCTTATCCAGCATAGTTGTAACAGAACCGGCCCGCTTGATGCCATTTTCGATCACATCGATCACCTCATCCGGCGCGCCGGGCAACAGCTGGATCAAATATCCGCCTGCCACTTTCACGCTTAAGTCCCGGTCCACCAGCACGCCCAGGGCGCAGGCGGTGGGAGTCTGCTCGGACTGGGCAAAATAGGCAGTCACATCGTCGCCAATCTCGCCGGAGACCAGCGGAATAGAGCCAACATAGGGTTCTTTCATCTGAAGATCCCGGATGACGGTAAGGGTGCCGTCGGTACCCACAGCAGCACCCACATCCAATTTGCCTGGGTGCTTTTCCACCAGCGGCACATTGGGCTCATACACATAGCCCCGGACATTGCCCACAGGGTCGGACACGCAGACAATGCTGCCGATAGGGCCGCCGCCCTTGATCTGCAGGGTCATGGAGCCACTGTCCACCTTCTGCATATTTCCCATCATAGAGGCTGCCGTCAGCGCCCGGCCGAAGGCCGCCGTCGCATTGGGTGTAGTTTTGTGGATCTGCGCCGCTCTGCGGACAAGCTCCGTAGAGCGAATGGCTACCACCTTCACAAAACCGTCCATACTCATGCCACGCACCAAATAATCGTTCATTTGATTCTGCCCTTTCTTGCTTTCAAGTAAATTCGCTGCTCCCCTGCCTGCGGAGCTTCCAGACGCCGGTCGGCAAATACCTCTATGTGTGTAAAGCCTGCAGCTTTCAGATATCCAGTCAATTGTTCCCGGGAGTAGGCGTATTCCCGATGCTCCTCAAAGCTGCGCTCCCAAGCGCTTCCTCTTCTTTGGAACAAATCCATTGCATAGGAGCAAATATTGCTTTCCTCATCAAACTCACCGCGCCAGACGCAGTACACATCGTCGTCCTCGTCCAGGAACACCTGGCCATCCATGGCCCGGAGTTTCTCCGGCGTGTTTACATCAAAAATAAAGCAGCCGCCGGGATTGAGCGCCTTATATATTCGCCGGATGGCCTCCTTGCAATCGGCAGGGTCGGTAATGTAGTCCAAGCTATCCAAGGCGCAGACCGCAAGATCCACACCCCGGGGCAAATTTAGCTGCTGCAGCTTCTGGCAAACGAACATAGGGCGGTTGTCCATATCTTCTGCCTTGCCGGCAGCAACACAGAGCATTTCTGGGGACATGTCCACCGCGGTGACCTGCAGGCCACTCTTAGCCAGCAAAAGCGCTACAGAACCTGTTCCGCAGGCAAGATCCACCGCCGTCCGGGGCTGCAGATTTTCCCGCGCCAAAATATCCCAGTAAAAGGCAACCGTGGCCCCGTAATCTACATCATTGGTCAGTCGGTCATAACTGGCAGCTAAAGCATGATAGGCGTTCATATCGATCTCCTTTCGGAACCCATAAAAAAGCATCCCGGATCACAGAATCCGGGATGCTGTAAAACTTCAATCAGCGGTTGAAGATGTCGAAGATTGCATCGATATCGTCGCTGACCTTAGCGCCGGTACCGGAAGTCTTGGTCTCAGCCTCTGCTTCCTTCTGCTCGAAGCCGGTAGCAATAACGGTAACACGCATCTCGTCCTCAAACTCATCAGAGTAGGTGGCGCCGAAGATAATATTTGCTTCAGGATTAGCAGCTTCCTGCACGATGCTTGCTGCGGTCTCCACGTCGTCCAGAGTCAGCTCAGAAGAGCCGGTAACGTTTACCAGCACGCCGGTAGCGCCGTTGATAGAGGTCTCCAGAAGGGGGCTGGCAACAGCAGCCAGAGCAGCCTGCTCAGCCTTCTCACGGCCGGCGGCAGTACCCACGCCCATATGTGCGCGGCCTGCGTCCTTCATGATAGCAGAAACGTCAGCGAAGTCCAGGTTGATGATGACCTTGTCGGAGTAGCCAACCAGGCCGGCAATGGAAGTCACAGCCTGCTTCAGCACATCGTCAGCGATGCCGAATGCATTGGCAAAGGTGATCTTCTGGTCGGTAACATACTTCAGACGGTCGTTGGGAATGATGACCAGGGAGTCAACCTTCTCATGCAGCGCCTCAATGCCGGCCTCAGCCTGACGCATACGGTTAGCGCCCTCAAACTTGAAGGGCTTGGTCACAACGCCGACGGTCAGGCAGCCAGCCTCACGGGCCAGGTCAGCCACGATGGGAGCTGCGCCGGTGCCGGTACCGCCGCCCATACCGGCGGTGATGAATACCATATCGGTGTTTTCCAAAATCTTAGCGATCTGCGCTCTGCTCTCCTCTGCGGATTTCTGGCCGATCTCAGGCTTGGAGCCTGCGCCCATACCGCCGGTGAGCTTCTCACCGATCTGAACCTTATTCTTGCAAACGGACTTATTCAGGTCCTGCTTGTCCGTATTGATCACAACAAAATCAACGCCTTCTACACCGGCTTCGATCATGCGGTTGATAACATTATTGCCGGCGCCGCCTACGCCGATTACCTTAATTTTTACCACGCGGTCCTGGAACATTTCTGCCATTTTTGAAATTCCTCCTATGTATCGTTTTGCGAACCGGCTGACCCAATCCGCCATAATTACAATGTCTCCCGTATATTCTATCTTGAAAATTGGATTTGGTCAATAGAAAATCTCATTTTTCGTCAAAGAATTTCTCAATCACCGGTATTTTCTGTGTCAAAAGGTGTAAAACCGACCCGATCCGGCCAAATTGTAAAACTGGCATCCAGTTGTCCGCTCCGATATTCACCCATTTGGGAAACGGCGGACTTCACGGCGCGGATCTTATAGTCAATCCGCTCTGAATCTCCAAGACTTACCAAATATCGGTCTTCATACCACAGCTGCAGGTCAGCCGGATTTGTTACATCCACGGTTTCCACCTGTCCGGTCAACCCGTTACTCTCCATTGCCAGCAAAATTGTAACCGCTGCTTCCAGCTGATGCGCCGGTTGCACCAGTGACACCGGCAAAGTGATCCCTGCATCAGGCTCTGTTCCATCCGTTTGGCTGGGCTCTGTGGTTTCCGGTTCGGCTGCAATAGCCTGCTGTCCGATCACCGGGTCAGCCAGCTCTACGCCAATGATCCGGGTATATCCCTTGGCGGCGGCACCGTTGGTCTTGTCCACTACCTTACCCTCTGCGTTGAGCAACCACCAACCGGTGCTGTTATCTTCTATGGCGTAGACCGCGTCCAGCTCTGTTATTTCAATCTTAACCGTATCCGGCAATTTTATTCCTATGCGAACGGTATCCACATAGGGCAGGTTGGTTCGGATATAGGCGCTGATCTTGGCCTCACTCAGGCTCAATAAAGCATCGCCGTCCGTAATACCGGATGCTTCCTTTATTTCCCACTCGGTGTATTTTTGGGCGCCGGCTACCTCCACATGCCGGACCTTAAAGAAAATAGATAGTCCAAACACCAGCGCCAGCACCACCGCCGCCACCGTCAGCAGCCGCAGCAAAAACCGATTCCGAAGAAAAGGCTTTGCCGGCGTGTACACGATCTGGTCCTCCGGTCTTTTCTTTGGCTGCCTCTCCGGGGAGGTTCTGGGTCTTCTGCCGGTGACATGTAAATTTTTTGTCTGTCTGGTCTGCATAGTTTGCTCCTTTAGTGTTTGCTGATACGCAACTGCTCTATGATATCACACAGGCGCTCCGCGCTGTCCGGTACTGCCATAGAATAGAGAGCTTTGCTCATAGCGCTGCTGCGTTCCTTGTGGGAGATCAGGGCAGTTATTTCCTCCATCAGCCGCTGGGCCGTGCAGTCGGGCTCCAGGATCACCACAGCTGCGCCGTTGCGCTCCAAGGCTCTGGCGTTTTTCTCCTGATGATTGTCTGTCACATTGGGTGACGGGATCAAAATACAGGGTGTGCCAGAGGCTGCGATCTCGTTACAGGTCGAGGCCCCGGCGCGGCTGATGACCACATCCGCCGCCGCCATTACCGTAGGCATATTGTAAAGATATTCTTTCATTTGGATGGCAGGGGCCTGTTCCAGAACTACCCCCTGCTGCTGCACATAGTCGGGCATCCAGCTCCAGCCGTAGCTGCCCACTGCATGGATATGCTGAAACGGGAATCCCGCATCCTGCTCCAGGCGGAACAGCTGGGCGGTGACCTCATTCATGGCTTTTGCACCCTGGCTGCCGAAGGCAGACATGATCACCGGGCGGCTGTCCAGCCCCAATTCCCTACGGGCATCTTCCCTATCGGTATAGATAAACTCTCGACGGACAGGCATTCCCACCACTTCCAGCTTCTCCGGATGCTTGTAATACCGGATACACTCCGGGAAGCACACCAGAACCTTATCTGCCCTTCCCGCGATCATACGGGTGGTGAGACCCGGCATGGCATTACTCTCATGGACACAGGTGGGTACTTTCAAAAGGCTGGCAGCCAGCAGCGCCGGGAAGCTGGCGTAGCCGCCGGTTCCCACCACCACATCTGCATGGAAATCCCGGATGATCTTCTTGCACCGGAAAATAGCGGAGGCCACACTCTTAATTGCTTTCAGGTTATTTTTAATCGCCCAACCGGCCATACTCCGTTCCAGGCCGAAGGCCGGCATAGTCACCAGCTTGTAGCCCGCCTGGGGTACCAGCCGCTCCTCCATGTTGCCCCGGCCGCCGATAAAAAGAATGTTGCAGTCGGGATGGCGCTCTTTCAAGCTATTGGCAACTGCGATGGACGGATTGATATGACCGGCCGTACCGCCGCAGGTAAAAATCACATTCATAGTAGTTCCTCCTGTCTTGCAGGGAGATTTCGCTCACGGGATATACTGAGTAATATACCCATTTGACTTAAATTCACAGCCAGGGCCGTTCCTCCGTAGGAAAAAAACGGCAAGGCAATGCCCGTTGAGGGCAGCAGATTGGTTACGACCCCCAGATTGAGGGCTGTTTGGATAGCGATCAGGGTGATGAGCCCGGCTCCCAGGACCGTAGAAAACCGGACGGATGCCCGCAGGGCGATCCAGTACCCCCGCAAAATCAGCGC
>JAZNRW010000037.1:0-10259 GCA_045590835.1 Faecousia sp. | reverse complement strand
GAGAATCATGCCTCTGTCATCTATCATATATGTATCCGGCACGGCCTGATGTGAACGAAGAACATTCAAACGTTTCCTTACGCTCAAATCATTCAGTCTCATCCCGGAAGGCTGATATACACCTCTGAAATACAGCGGAAGCGAAGACCACTCATAATGATAAGGCATCATGAACACACCTCCAGCAAGCGGATTGCGGAGCTTTTGAATGCCAAGCAGGATGTGATCGACCGGCCCGGGGTCGCCGACCTTCCCAATATCCGGGGCGATATTGAGTTCCGGAACTTAAGCTTCTGTTACCCCGACGGCGAATTTGATTCTCTGGAGGATGTTTCCTTTACCATCAACGCCGGTGAAAATGTGGGCCTGGTGGGTAAGACCGGCTCCGGCAAGACCACCTTGGTTGACCTGATCCTGCGTACTTACAATGTGCCCGACGGCACCCTGTTTATTGACGGACACGATGTGAACACCGTATCCATCCGGGATGTGCGGGCAGGCTGCGCCTATGTGCCCCAGGACAACTTCCTGTTCTCGGACACCATTGCCAACAACATCGGTTTCGGTGTGGACGACAAGGCCGGCGCCCATATCAAGGAGGCCGCCAAGCTGGCAGATGTCCACAGCAACATCAAAGAGTTCTCTCTGGGCTATGACACGGTGCTGGGTGAGCGGGGCGTTACCGTCTCCGGCGGCCAGAAACAGCGGATCTCCATTGCCCGGGCCCTGCTGAAGGATGCACCCATCCTGATTCTGGATGACTCGGTGTCTGCAGTAGATACCAAGACGGAAAAAACCATTCTGGAAAACCTGCGGACTACCCGGGCCGGCAAGACTACCATCCTCATCGCCCACCGGATCTCCACCATCGAGAAGATGGATAAGATCCTCTTTATCGAAGACGGTAAGCTGGAGGCCGTTGGCACCCATGACCATCTGTACGAAACCAGCCCTGCCTACCGGAAAATGGTAGACCTGCAGCGGCTGGAGGAGGAAGGAGGCGACCACAACAATGGCTGAGTATCTTCCCATTCTCATTGTGGGCGGTATCATCGGTGTGTTCGCCCTGATCTTCGTGATCGCGTTCTTCAGCATTAAGAACAAAAAGGCCGCCGTTGGCTACGACCGCCATATGCCGGATAAGGAGATCATCTCCCGGCTGCTGGGCTACGCCAAGCCTTTCTGGAAGGACTTTGTGCTGGTGTTCTTCATCATGCTCCTGTCCATCGGCCACAATATCCTCTCCCCCCTGCTGGTGGGTCATATTGAGGAGCTAGTGAAAGACCGGTTTGAGCTGTCCCGGCTGTTCACCCTTGTGGCATTCTACGGTGTGATCCTGCTGATCTCTCTGGTGTGTACCTACGCCCAGGCGCTGATCCTGCAGAAGACCGGTCAGAAGATCCTGTCCCAGCTGCGGCTGGACATCTTCACCCATATTGAAAGCCTGTCCCACGAGCAGCTGAACAACATCCCTGTCGGCAAACTGGTGACCCGCGTCACCAACGACACCAATGCCATCTCTATGATGTTTACCAATGTATTGGTGACCATGGTGAAAAATGCCATGGTGCTCTTCGGCGTGCTGGTCTCCATGCTGGTAATCAACTACGCCATGACCCTGGTGGTGCTGTGCTTTGTGCCCTTTGTAGTGCTGTTCACCGTGATCTTCCGGAAATTCTCCCGGAAAGCCCACCGGGCAGTCACCGACAGCCGTACCGACCTGAACACCTTCCTGTCTGAGAACCTGTCCGGCATGAAGATCACCCAGATCTTCAACCGTGAAGAGGAGAAGATGCAGGAGTTTCTGGGCAAGAGCCGGGCGCTGACCAAGGCCCGCCGGGAGCGGATGTTCGTCTTCGGCATCTTCCGCCCCATGGTCTATATGCTCTATATCAGCACGGTGCTGTGCCTGCTGTACTTAGGCGGCAAGAGCTATATTCAGGACTTTACCCTGCTGGGTCAGGTGATTACCTCCGGCACGGTGGTGACCTTCTATATGTACGCCTCCCGGTTCTTTGATCCCATCCAGACCCTGGCGGAGCAGTTTGATACCCTGCAATCTGCCTTCGCCTCCGCAGAGAAGATCTTCACCATTTTGGATATGCATCCGGAAGTGGTGGATGAACCCGATGCCATCGACCTGCCGGAGATCCGGGGTGAGATCGAATTTAAGGATGTCTGGTTTGCCTACAAGCCCGACGAATGGGTGCTGCAGGGGGTTTCCTTTAAGGTAGAGCCCAAGCAGACGGTAGCCTTTGTGGGCTCCACCGGCTCCGGCAAGACCACCATCCTCAGCCTGATCTGCCGGAACTATGATATCCAAAAGGGTCAGATCCTCATTGACGGCATCGACATCAAGAAAATCAAGATCGCATCCCTGCGCCGGCACTTCGGCCAGATGCTGCAGGATGTGTTCCTGTTCTCCGGCACCATCCGCAGCAACATCCTGCTGCGAATGGAGGATGTAAGCGATGAACAGATCATGGAGGCCTGCCGGTATGTGAATGCCGACTCCTTTATCGGCAAGCTGGAAGCCGGTCTTGACGAGCCTGTCCGGGAACGGGGCAACAATTTCTCCGCCGGTCAGCGGCAGCTACTGAGCTTTGCCCGGGCCATTCTCCACAAGCCCTCGGTGATGGTCCTGGACGAGGCCACCGCCAACATCGACACAGAGACGGAAGTCCTCATTCAGGACTCTCTGGAGAAGATGAAGAATATCGGCACCATGCTGATCGTAGCCCACCGGTTAAGTACCATTCAGCATTCGGACAACATTATCCTTTTGTCCCACGGCAAGATCCTGGAGCAAGGCACCCACCAGGAGCTGCTGGCCCAAAAGGGTCGGTACTATAACCTGTACACCCTGCAATATCATAAGCAACAGCTTAGCAATTCTTAAACAAAAAGCCGCCGGCAAAACCGGCGGCTTTATTATGCTTGCATAACGGGAATATTTTCTGTATAATAGACCCACAGATACAGAAAGCGAGGGGTTTTTGTGGCAAAACTCTACTTCAAATACGGCGCGATGGGCGCCAGTAAGACCGCCCAGGCCCTGATCACCAAGTATAACTACGAGGAAAGCAACCTGAAGGTCTGCCTCATCAAGCCCAGTGCCGACACCCGGGACGGGGCAGACCTGCTGAAAAGCCGCATCGGCCTGCAGGCCACCGTCCACATGATCCCCCCGGCCACCGATGTGTATGCCCTGTTTCAGCAGACACAGGAGGGCCGCTGTGATGTGATCATCGTGGATGAGTGCCAGTTTATGACCCGGGAGCAGATCGACCAGCTGCGCTACATCGTCAATGATTTTGGTGTGCCTGTGATGTGCTTCGGCCTGCGGACAGACTTCCAGACCAAGCTGTTCCCCGGCTCTATGCGGCTGATGGAGGTGGCAGACACCATTCAGGAGATCAAAACCATCTGCGACTGCGGAGCGAAAGCCACCGTCAATGCCCGTATCGACGGGGATGGCCACATCATCACCCAAGGCGCGCAGGTGGTGCTGGGCGGCAACGACAGCTACATCGCCATGTGTCACAAGTGTTATGTAAACGGAATCCGGGAGCGGCGGAAAATAAAGCTCCACGGAAAAGACTGAATTTTTGAAAACAGGAGATCATCACTATGGAACTTTCCCAAATCCTTTCCAAATGCGACCACACCCTGCTGGGTCAGGCTTCCACCTGGAATGACATCAAAGCCATCTGCGACGACGGCATGCTGTACAAGACCGCCTCTGTGTGCACCCCCGCTTCCTTTGTGAAGCAGGCGAAAGACTATGTGGGCGACCGTTTGGCCATCTGCACCGTCATCGGCTTCCCCAACGGCTACGCCACCACGAGAGCCAAGTGCTTTATGGCAAGCGACGCTGTAGATAACGGCGCGGACGAGGTGGACATGGTCATTAACATCGGCTGGGCCAAGGAGGGCAAGTGGGCGGAAATCACCGCAGAGATCGCTGCCATCAAGGCCGCCTGCAAGGGCAAGCTGCTGAAGGTAATCATCGAAACCTGCCTGCTGACCGACGAGGAAAAGATCGCCCTGTGCAAGTGCGTTTCCGACTCCGGAGCAGACTATATCAAGACCTCTACGGGCTT
Source organism: Faecousia sp. (assembly GCA_045590835.1). Lineage (GTDB taxonomy): Bacteria > Bacillota > Clostridia > Oscillospirales > Oscillospiraceae > Faecousia. The sequence goes on along the minus strand of JAZNRW010000037.1, from coordinate 6,156 downwards.
CTCCACCGCCGGTGCTACCTTTGAAGATGTTGCGCTGTTTGCCAAGCACGTTGCTCCCCATGTGAAGATCAAGGCCGCCGGTGGCATCTCCAGTCTGGAGGACGCGGAGAAATTTATAAAGCTGGGCGCTTCCCGTCTGGGCACCTCCCGGGGGGTGAAGATCGCCAAGGGTCTGAAAAACGACGGTAGCTATTAAGGAGGAATCACTATGTTACGCACACCTACTCCCCACATCAGCGCAAAGCCCGGCGATTTCGGCAAGACCGTTCTTATGCCCGGCGATCCTCTGCGCTCTAAGTTTATTGCGGAAACTTTTCTGGAGAATCCGGTTCTTGTGAACAATGTCCGGGGTGTCCACGGCTACACCGGCACTTACAAGGGTGTCAAGGTCTCTGTGATGGCCTCCGGTATGGGTATGCCCGCCATCGGCATCTACTCCCACGAGCTGTACAACGGCTACGGGGTGGAGAACATCATCCGGGTGGGCTCTGCCGGCTCTATTCAGGATCACATCAACCTCTATGACATCGTCATCGGTCAGGGCGCCTGCACCGACTCCAATTTCGCCGCCCAGTTCCACATTCCCGGTTCTTTCGCCCCCATTGCGGACTTCCGTCTGCTCACCGAGGCTGTGAAGGCCTGCCAGGCCCAGGGCGCTACCTACCATGTGGGCAACATCAACTCCTCCGATGTATTCTACGGAGATCACGAGGGTGTGCCCGAGGGTCTGGACAGCGTGTACGCCCTGAAGAAAATGGGCGTTATGGCCCTGGAAATGGAGGCCGCCGCCCTGTATATGAACGCCGCTCGGTACGGCAAACGGGCGCTGTGCATCTGCACCATCTCCGACCATGTGCTCAAGGGCGTGGAGACCACCTCCGAAGAGCGTCAGACCGCCTTCACCCAGATGATGAAGGTGGCGCTGGATGTGGCAGTTGCCGCTGAGAATTTCTAAATCATATTGCGGGCGGGTCACAAGACCCGCCCCTGCTTTCCCAATGAGGTAAACACTATGAAACGAGTTTTTTTAATTGTATTGGATTCCTGCGGCATCGGCCAGATGCCCGACAGTCCCGCTTTTGGGGATGTGGGGGTCAACACCTTGGCCGCCTGCGCCACTTCTTCGAAACTGCACATTCCAAATATGATCGCCGCAGGTCTTGGTAACATCGACGGCGTTACCTGCCTGCCCAAGGTCGCTTCCCCCACCGGCGCGGTTGCCCGGCTGGCGGAAAGCTCTATGGGCAAGGACACCACTATCGGTCACTGGGAGATCGCCGGCATCGTGTCGGAATATCCCCTGCCCACCTATCCCGACGGATTCCCCGAGGAGCTTTTAGCGCCTTTCCGCAAGGCTACCGGCAGAGGGGTTCTGGCCAACGCCCCCTGGTCCGGTACAGCGGTCATTGATGCATACGGAGAAGAGCATATGCGCACCGGGGATCTGATCGTCTACACCTCCGCCGACTCTGTGTTTCAGATTGCTGCCCACGAGCAGATCGTGCCGCCGGAGCAACTGTATGAATACTGCCGGATCGCCCGGAAGTTACTCACAGGCAAGCATGGCGTTGGCCGGGTCATCGCCCGTCCCTTCATCGGCAAGCCCGGCGCCTTCAAGCGCACCGCCAACCGCCACGACTTCTCCCTGGAACCCCCCAGAAAGACCCTGCTGGATGCTCTGCAGGAGGCCGGCCTTGCCACCATCGGCGTAGGCAAGATCCACGATATTTTCGCCGGCAAGGGCGTGGGAGAGCATGTGTATAACCAGAGCAACGCCAACGGTATGGAGCATACCACGAACTATGCCGCCAAGGATTTTCACGGTCTGTGCTTTGTGAATCTGGTGGACTTTGATATGCAGTTCGGACACCGGCGGGATATTGACGGTTACGCGGGCGCTCTGACGGAATTTGACCGCTGGCTGGGTGGCTTCCTGCCTTCTTTGGGTGAGGATGATATCGTAATGATCACCGCCGACCACGGCTGCGATCCCGCCTACACCGCCACCACCGACCATACCCGGGAGTATGTACCTCTGCTGGTGCTGGGCAAGGGCGTGAAGCCGGTGAATCTGGGCACCAGAAGCAGTTTTGCCGATATTGCCGCCACCGTCACCGACCTGCTGGGGGTAGAATTGGACACCCCGGGCAAGAGCTTTATGGAGGAGATCCTATGACCACAGAACAGTTGATTGCTTTGGCCAAGGAGGCCATGGAGCGAGCCTATGTACCCTACTCCGGCTACAAGGTAGGCGCAGCCCTGCTGTGCGCCGACGGCACTGTATATCAGGGCTGTAATATTGAAAATGCCGCCTACGGGCCTACTAACTGCGCCGAACGCACCGCTTTTTTCAAGGCTGTGTACGACGGTCACCGGGATTTTGTTGCCATCGCCGTCTGCGGCGGCAAGGACGGCAAGATCACCGGCGCATTTCCGCCCTGCGGGGTGTGCCGGCAGGTGATGCGGGAATTTTGCGGCGACGATTTTCTGATTCATATGATCGGCGCAGAGGATACCTATGAGACGCTGACGCTTTCCCAACTGCTTCCGTACAGTTTCCGGGCAGAGGAGCATATGGTCTAAAAGGGAAAATATTTGCAAAAATCCACGAAAATCAGTTGATTTTTATATCATTTTGTGCGATAATGGTCGCTGATGGGTATTGTGCCCCACATATTATTATTTTTTGGAGGAATCTACCAATGAAAAAGTTTCTGGCATTGCTCATGGCTGCGCTGATGGTTATCAGCCTGTTCGCAGCCTGTGGCAACAACGGTGCTGCTGATGACACCACCGCCGCTGCCGACGACACCACCGCCGCTGCTGACGACACCACCGCCGCTGCTGACGGCACCATCACCAACCCCGACGACATCGCTGATGAGATGACCAGCGAAGACGGCAAGTACGAAGTCGCTTTCATCACTGACGTGGGTCTGCTGAAGGACAAGTCCTTCAACCAGGGCACTTACGACGGCGTGAAGCTGTACGCTGCCAACAATGACCTGACCTACAAGTACTATCAGCCCGCCAATGGCGACCAGGCTACTGACGACGACCGTATCGACGCCATGAAGGCTGCTTGCGATAACGGCGCTAAGATCGTTGTTGCCGCTGGCTTTATGCAGGAAGGCGCTCTGCGCGCTGCTGCAACCGCATACCCCGATGTGAGCTTCATCTTCATCGACGGCTATCCCGTATCTGAGGAAGCTGGCGTAGAAGACAGCCCCGTGCTGACCAACATCGCAGGCATCTCCTTCCAGGAAGAGCAGTCCGGTTATCTGGCCGGCTATGCTGCTGTGAAGGAAGGCTACACCAAGCTGGGCTTCACCGGCGGTGGTGGCGGCACCAACCCCGCTTGCTGCCGTTTCGGCTATGGCTTCGTTCAGGGTGCTGACGCAGCTGCCAAGGAACTGGACGCCAATATTGAGATCAACTACTCCTGGCTGTACGGCTCTTCCTTCGGCCCCTCCAACGAGCTGCAGACCATGGCTACCGGCTGGTACCAGAACGGCACTGAAGTGATCTTCTGCTGCGGCGGCGGTATGTTCCAGTCCGTGGTTTCTGCTGCCGGCGCTGAGGACGGTCTGGTTATCGGCGTTGACGTTGACCAGTCTCCCGAGTCCGACACCGTTATCACCTCCGCTGTGAAGGGTCTGGCTGACTCCGTACAGTGGGCTCTGGCTAAGTTCTACGCAGGCGAGTTCGCCGACATCGGCGGCACCGGCACTGCTCTGGGCGCAAAGGACAACGCTGTTGGCCTGCCCACCGCTACCTGGTCTTTGGAGAACTGGACTGTTGCTGAGTACGAAGCTCTGCTGGCTCAGATCGTTGACGGCACTGTGACCATCGACGCTGACTGGAACAACCTGGCTTCCACCGACAACACCAAGGTGACCATCGTCGAGTAATTCTCAACCTATAAAAAGAGGAAGGCTTCGGCCTTCCTCTTTTTTTGCGGGCAAGTGCCCGCGGACACTGCGTGCATAGTGCATCGGTTTTCGTTACACTTTTGGACGCGCTCGGTTCGTAACCTGTCCTACATTGTGCCTTTGCGGACGGGCAATGCCCGCCCCTATAAAAGTTTCCTAAGGGGAATCCAAAGGGGAAAGCGCTGAAATGCCAATTCCTTCTGCGTGCATGCGCGATTTCCCCTTTGGTCGTCGGAGGAGTCCGGGGAACATACGAAACGTTCCCCGGCGGCTCTTTGCATACTTTCTCGCCGGTGAGAAAGTATGGAAGCCAAGTGTCTACAGCAAGCTGCGCAGGGAGATCCGGTGGGCATCCGCTACGGCGCGGATCTTCAGCGCCAGCTCCGCGCTGGTGGCTGCAAAGTGGGGCTCTTCCTGCGCTTGTGCATAGACCCACAGCTCCCGGAACAGCCCGTCGATCTCCTCCATGGGGCTGTGGTCAGCCACAGTGGCCGTGGCTTCCCGGCTGTTTTCCCACAGCGCTTCCGCCCGCCTTGCCAGGGTGATCCCCTGCTCCAGATCCCCCTGAAGCGTCACCTCCGCCGCCTGCTGCAGCAGCTGTGATCCGGGCAGGTGGGTTTTGTCCATCCAGAACGAAAGTATCAGGCCCGCCGCCAAAAACACCGCCAAGATTCCGATTCCCAGCCAACCCTTTTTCATCTACATTCCCTCTTTTCGGTAAAAAATAACCTTATCCTGCCGGTCTATCATCAGCAGCCAGGTATCCGCCAGCTCCGCGCCCCGCTGGTGCAGGACCCGCTGCACCCAATCCGTATTTTTTCCGGCAAGTGCCAGATTCTCATGGAGGATCTTCCCATCGGACACCACCGTATAGGGCAGATACTGGGGTTTTACTTGTATTCCTGCAGCCTTGGCGGAGGCGGGCATTTCTTTCGGATAGGGAAACACCGACAGGTTGCCGTTGGTCTCCAAAATCGCATACTGGACGCTCCGCAGGTCCAGCACATCTTTCTCCCGCAGGTGACCGGTGAGCTCATCCAGGGTGACCCGGGTCTTCTTCAGATTATCAGCCAGCAGTTTTCCGTTATCAATGAGGATCACCGGCTTCCCGCACAGAAGCCGCCGCACCCGGAGGTTCTTCATGGACAGGGCAGAGAGCACCAATTCGACTCCCAGCACCGTAAAAATGGGGATCGCTCCGGAGTACAGAGGGATCGCTCCATCCTGCATGGGAATGGATGCCAGGTTGGCCACCAGCATGGTCACCACAAACTCCGACGGCTCCATCTGGCCGATCTGCCGCTTGCCCATGAGCCGGACCACCAGAATCAGCACCAGATACAGAATAATCGTCCGCATATAGGATAAAATCAATCCAACCACCTCTTAACCACCAGTTTTCCCGGAATTATTGGGAATATGCGGAAGTTTTTTGCAGAAATCCCTTGACTTTTCCCCGGCAGAACTATATAATACACTGGTCTGCGAATGCAGATAATCCTTGCTCCCGGCGCGACCGGGGGCCAAAAGTCCAAAAGGAGGTGCAATCAACATGGCTAAGATCACCGGTAAGTACGAGGTGCTCTACATCATCGACCCTGCTCAGGGCGAAGAGGGCATCGCCGCACTTGTGAACAAGTTCAAGGCAATGGTGGAGGCGGAGGGTACTCTGTCTAACATTGATGAGTGGGGCAAGCGTCGCCTGGCCTACGAAATCAATGATCTGACCGAGGGCTACTACGTTCTGATGAACTTTGAGTCCAAGCCCGAGTTCCCCGCAGAGATGGAGCGTGTGATGAAGATCACCGAAGGCGTCCTGCGCTGCCTGACCACCGCTGTGGAAGAGTAAGGAGGCCATCCTATGCTCAACCACATCACGATTATGGGTCGTCTGACCCGTGACCCCGAGCTGCGCCGTACCGGCAGCGGTGTCGCGGTTGCCAGCTTCTCTCTGGCGGTAGACCGTGACTTCGGCAAGAACGAGAACGGCGAGCGGGAAACCGACTTCATCGACTGTGTCGCTTGGCGTCAGACCGGAGAGTTCGTCTCCAAGTATTTCACCAAGGGCCGCATGGCGGTGGTGTCCGGCCGGCTCCAGATCCGTAACTGGACCGATAAGGACGGCAACAAGCGCCGCACTGCTGAAATCGTTGCAGACAATGTGTACTTCGGCGACAGCAAGCGTGATTCCGATGGTAGCAGCAGCTACAGCAGCACGAATACC
>JAZNRW010000036.1:0-5271 GCA_045590835.1 Faecousia sp. | reverse complement strand
GGGTTTCTTTTATCCAAGCTCCTGATACAGACCCACAGCGGCCCGGATGCCCAAGGCGGTGGCTTCACGGAGCAATGCGGCGGTGTCCTCCCGGGTTCTTAGCAGGGTAAAAACGGCCTGATCCCCAATCGTCTCCACATCGTAGTGACAATGCAGTGTATCGTCCTGTAGAGGGAGCTCCGCGGCTAACCCCGATGGCAGAGGCTGCGTCCGGCTGCCGTTGCTGTCTACCGTAACGGTAATTCCACCCAGCGCCAGCTCCAGATAAACCCCTCGCTCCATCCATGGCGCCAGATAGTCCGCAATAGAACGGTCAAATGGCGGTGGCCCCAAAAAGACCGGGCACTTGCGCCCCTTTGCATAGGGGGCAGGTACTGCCACAGGGCAGGGAAGTTGGGGGAGACAGACATCCAGAAACCCAAGTGCCTCCTCGGTGGGCGCTCTTTGAAAATCCATCAATAGAGCCGCAGGCTGAAATTGCCCAATCAGCTCTTGCAGTTGTACGGTGATCAGCGCTGGATCATGCCCCTGCAGAGGCATACTGTCGTCCAGCAGAACCATACTGCCCGGAGGAAGCGCTTCCGGCAGGTTGGAAAGTCCTTTGCCCCAGACGGAAAAATGGCAGGCCATATAGGCCCTATGTGGGTGCGGATTGTTTGAAAGTTCCCCTGCGGTCATAGCAAGAAACACATCCGAAAACATAGACAAAAACCTCCAGCCGTGCTATACTATATAATAGAAAATTATGAAAGTAGGTGTGGGGGTATGCGTGTTTCGCTGCTGCCAGCGGCGATCGTGGACCGGGTGACCGATCTGTCGCCCCAATTGCTGGCCGATTGGGGCATCCGACTGCTGATGCTGGATTTTGACAATACCATCGTTCCTTATACTACCGACAACCCTACAGATGATATGGAAAGCTGGCTGGATCGGATGCTTTCTTCCAACATTCAGATTTGCGTAGTATCCAACAGCCACAATGACCGGGTGAAGGTGTTCTGCAAAAAGCGGGGCATCGATTGTATTACCCATTCCAGAAAACCCTTTCCAAAGGGAATCACCGCCTGCCTGGAGCGGTACGGGATCCCTGTGGAGCAATGCGCCCTGGCTGGTGACCAGATATTTACCGATGTGCTGGGCGCCAACGGCTGTGGGGTAAGGTCTATATTGGTAACACCCATTAACAACCATAATTTCTGGCTAAAGGCACGGCATGTGCTGGAAAAGCCATTTATCTATGCTGCACGAAAAAGGAGAATCGTTTATGAAAAATCTTGATAAGTATCGCTCCCTGCTGGGTGAGCAGGCGGACGGCCTGCTGCTGACCAGCCGCTACAGCCGACACTACGGCGCAGAGTATGACATTGCCGAGGGCATTGCCATTGTCAGCGCCAAAGGCTGCCGTTATTTTACCGATAGCCGCTATATTGAGGCTGCGGAAAATGGCATCCAGGGCTTTGAAGTGATCATGACCGACCGGGCCCACCCCTACAGCCAGCTGATCAATGAAGCGATCGCGGACTTCGGCATCACCACACTGGGGTATGAGGAGAATTATCTGACAGTTGCTGAGCTGCGCGGTTTTGAAGAAAAGCTCAGCGCTAAGCTGACTCCTATGCACAAGCAGATCAGCGCTTTCCGTGCCGTGAAGGAAGATTGGGAGCTGGACAATATGCGCAAGGCTCAGGCCATTGCCGACAAGGCATTTTCTGAAATACTGGGCCGCATCAAGGCAGGTATGACCGAGAAGGAGCTGCAGGCGGAGCTGATCTACTGCCTGTACAAAAATGGCGGCGAGGGTCTGTCCTTTGATCCCATCGTGGTCTCCGGACCCAATACCAGCCTGCCCCACGGCGTGGCTACCGACCGGGTGATCCGGGAGGGGGACTTCATCACTATGGATTTCGGCGTGCTGTACAACGGCTACTGCTCCGATATGACCCGTACCGTGGCAGTTGGCTACGCCACCGAGGAAATGGAGGAGGTCTATAACACCGTTCTGCAGGCCCAGCTGGCAGGTTTGGCTGCTACCCGCGCCGGTGTCCCCGGAAAAGAGGTGGACGCCGCCGCCCGTCAGGTAATTGCGGACGCCGGCTACGGCGATTACTTCGGACACGGCTACGGTCACAGCTTAGGCTTGGAAGTCCATGAGAGTCCCAGCCCCAACGCCGCCAACGAGGATCCTATGCCCGCAGGGGCAGTGGCATCTGCCGAACCCGGCATCTATCTGCCCGGAAAATTCGGTGTCCGGATCGAGGATGTGACGATTTTTACCGCCGACGGTTATGAAAATATTACCGCCAGCCCCAAAAATTTGATAATTGTCTAAAAAAATTCCGTTTTCCCCTTGCAAAACGGCGGATTTTCGGTTAGAATATATCAGCTAACATATTATTCATAAAACCGCCCGCGAGGGCATACACTTAGGAGGATATATAAAATGATTTCTGCAGGTGATATCAGAAAAGGCGTAACCTTCGAACTGGATGGCAAGGTTATGCAGGTTATCGAATTTCAGCATGTGAAGCCCGGTAAGGGCGCCGCTTTCGTCCGCGTGAAGATGAAGAACGTCATCACCGGCGGCGTGACCGAAACCAGCTTGAACCCCTCTGCAAAGTTCCCCACTGCTTTCATTGAGCGCAAGAAGATGGAGTACTCCTACAATGATGGCAACCTGTACTACTTCATGGACGGCGAGACCTATGAGCTGCAGCCCATTGACAAGTCCGCTCTGGACGATTCCTTCCAGTTCGTGAAGGAGAACGATGTCTGCACCATTATGAGCTACAAGGGCAATGTTTTCGGCGTGGAAGTTCCCAACTTTGCTGATCTGGTGGTTACCGCTACCGAGCCCGGCTTCGCCGGCAACACCGCTACCAACACCCTGAAGCCTGCTACTCTGGAGACCGGCGCTGAGGTGAAGGTGCCCCTGTTCATTAACGAGGGCGACAAGATTCAGATCGACACCCGCACCGGCGAGTATCTGGGCCGCTCCAAGGCTTAATTTAAGAACAATAAGGAGAATTCTTATGACGATTTCTGAAAAGGCCGCTTACCTGAAGGGTTTGATGGATGGCCTGGATCTGGATACGCAGAAGGCTGAAGGCAAGCTGATCGCCGCGCTGGTTGAGCTGATGGGCGATGTGACCAAGAAGCTGACCGATGTGGAGAATACCACCATCGCCATCTCCGACGAGCTGGACGAGATCGAAGAAGATCTGGATGCTATTGAGGACTACATCCTGGACGAAGAGGATGAGGACTACGAGGGCGACTACGACGATTACGACGACTACGATGATGAGGACGACTATGACGACGAGGGCTTTGACTTCGGCGACGAGGACTCCACCATCTACGAAGTAAAGTGCGTCTGTGGCAACGTCATCAACTTCGACGAGGAGACTCTGGAGCAGGGCAGCATCATCTGTGATGAGTGCGGCGAGACCCTGGAGTTCACCTTTGACGACGAAGACGAGGAATAAATCCTAAATAACCGGCTGCCCGCTTCTTTCGGAAGCGGGCAGTTTTTATGTCCAAATAGGACCCAAACCTACATAAGAAACCGCACAGTTAGAGATGCCATGAAAAAACCCATAAAATCTGCAACCAATGCCGCCGGGATGGTGTAGCGGCTCTTGTGGATCCCCGCCGCACCGAAATAAACACTGACAGTGTAAAAGGTGGTCTCTGTAGACCCCAGCATCACCGCGACGGTTCTGCCAATCAAGGAGTCTACGCCGTACTCGGCCATCAGCTCGGCGCCTACCGCCAGCGCGGCGCTGCCGTTGAAAGGACGGATCAGCACCAGCAGAGCCGTCTCCGGTGGGATGCCGAAGAACCGGAACACAGGGTCAAGCAGACCGCCCAGAAGTTCAATGGCACCGGAAGTCCGCAGCGCCGTTACCGCCGTCATCAAAAGCACCAGCGTGGGCACCAGGGTCAGCAGCAGCTTTAGGCCCTCTGTAGCACCCTGCAGCAGCACATGGTAGGTGTTTTCCTGTTTTCGCAATGCTGCCACACAGGTAATCAGCAAAACCAAAGGCACCAGATAATCGGTCATGATTTCCAGACCTTTCTAAATGCACCGGCCGCCAGCAGGCCCGCTCCGGCGGAACAGAAGCTGGTAATCCAGACAGGTAGCAGGATATCAAAAGGGGTGGCGCACCCGTTGGAAACCCGGATAGCAGCCACGGTGGCCGGGATCAGCTGCATGGAGGCGGGATTCAACACAACAAGTTTACATAGCTCGTCAGAGGCCACGCCGTGGGTATTATGGGCCAGTTGCTTTGCAGCCTGAATGCCCATGGGAGTGGCGGCGTTGCCAAGACCCAGCAGATTTGCGCAGATGTTAGCGCTGAGGGCATCGGACAATTTGGCGTTGTGTTTGGATGTGGGGAATATGCGGTGCAGAACTGGCTTCATCACTCGAGAAAGCACCTGTACCACACCGGCCTTTTCCATCAAAGCGCCAACACCGGTCCACAGGCACAGAGAACCGCCGATGGAGATGGCCAGGGTAATGCCTGCTTGGGCGCCTTGGGAGATGGCTGCCGCCAGGGAACTGCCCCTGCCCAGCAATAAAGCGGCAATAACCGACAGACCAAGCATCCCTGTCCAAATATAGCTCATAAGCATGTACATCCCTCCCAATTCAGACTATGCATCAAGGGGGAAAATATGGCTGAAATACCATTTGACACCGGAACGATTTGAATGTATAATATGGGAAATCATTCGTTGATTGTAAAGAAGAGGTGTGGAAATTGAAATCTATTGGAATCGTCCGCAAGGTGGATGAGTTGGGAAGAATCGTGCTCCCTATTGAATTAAGGCGTACACTGGATATTGCGGAGCGGGATGAACTGGAGATTTTTTTGGATGACGACCGGGTGGTGCTGAAAAAATACGAGCCATCCTGTGTGTTCTGCGGCGCCACCCATAATTTGCTGTCCTATCTTGGGAAAAATGTGTGCAGCGACTGCGTGGAGAATATGAAAGACCTATAAAAAGCCTGTCCTACCGCGGTAGGACACGCTTTTCTGCTGTTTACAAATTTAAGGCCGCGTCGTAGACCACATTCTTTGGCAGATCTAGGTCTTTGGCGGTTTGCTTGATGGCATCCTTCCGGCTGAGTCCCTGGGCCATGAGAGCGGCCACATGTCCGGCTGCATCCTCGGCAGAGGCAGACGCTGTAACCTCTGGCTGTACGCCGGCTACCACCAGCACAAATTCTCAAGTCGGAGGCCAAGCGGTCTTAGGAAGACAAAT
>JAZNRW010000035.1:0-58773 GCA_045590835.1 Faecousia sp. | reverse complement strand
TCCCATTCCGAACACAGAAGTTAAGCTCATGTACGCCGACAATACTTGGCGGGCGACTGCCCGGGAAGATAGGTAACGCGAACACAAGAGAGTCAGGAGAAATCCTGGCTCTTTTTGCGCTTGCAGATGTCCACTGGACATCTGCGGACAGCGCGACAATACATTGGCCTTCCTGTTGCGGTGCCCGGCATTTTCCTCGCCGATAGATCGGCTTCGTCATCTGCCGACCGCGGCCACCCGCTCACCTCGCTGCATCTGTCACTGGCAGCGCTCGGCTCGCTCCCCCGGAAGATAAGTAACGCGAACACAAAGCCTCGACCGCAAGGTCGGGGCTTCTTTATGTCTGCAGGTGGCTATATGCGAATTCCACATAAATAAAAAACCATCCTAATGAATGGCTTTTTTATTGGTAGACCTGAGGAGATTCGTTTGTATTTTCGCCTTTGGCGAAAATTAAGGTTCCGCTGCGTCAAGCCGCAGCGGGCAGCGCTCATCCGCGCCGCATTTTGATCTTCGAATCTCCTCTTTGATCACAATACCAAAAAGGAACACCACCCAAGGGGTGTTGTTCCTTTTTGGTGGACCTGAGGAGATTCGAACTCCCGACCCCTACAATGCGAATGTAGTGCGCTCCCAGCTGCGCTACAGGCCCATAAATCACTAAAGTGATTATAGATATAAATCCGCAGTTTGTCAAATGAATTCTATCAGTAATACCTGTATAAATGTTGCCTTGCAATTCCTATCACGGCATGGTATGATAACTACATATTGAATAGGCAATAGAAAGAGAGTGTACCCATGAACAGAAGATTTCGCCTTTCAACTGCTTTGGATATAGATGATTTACTGATGGAATGTATTCCCTATGCCATCCGCCTGGCTAATGAAAAGTATCAATTTGATCCGCCCCTTACCATTTACGAGGTAGATAAGTGGGGAAGGCTGGGAACCCGTGCGGATGTAATTTTTGAATTCTTCCATGATCCTGACTTTTTCCGGACGCAGCCGGTGATTCAGGGGGCAAAAGAATTTGTTCGCAAGCTCTGCAAGATGACAGAGGTGTTTGTTTCCACTTCTGTGTATCCGGAATTTATGAGCATCAGAGCCCAACGAATTATGGAGGAGTTTCCCGAGATCCCTCAGGATCACATTTATATGGGTTCCCGAAAAGACAAAATAGATGTGGACATCCTGTTCGATGACGGAATGCATAATGTGTCCCGATCCAATACATCCTACCCGATTTTAATGCGCCGCCCATGGAATCAACACGCAACCGGCATGCTGGCGGTGAATACCTATGACGAGTTTTTGAAACTTGTTGAGGTGATATCCGATGGTTACAACCCTCGGCTGAAACAGAATTTTGCGGAGCAGGCGGAGTCTGGGATTGTGGTGCTGGTTGGTCCTTCCGGCAGCGGAAAGACTCAGGTGGCGCAGGAACTGCTGAAGATGTCTGATAAGTTTGAAAAACTGGTCAGCTATACTACCGATGCCTCTGTGGGATTGCATGGGGAGGGGTGGTATCACTATATCTCTTTGGATGCGTTCCGGCAGCTGCGGGACAGTGGTGAGATTTTTGAATCTACCATGTACGCCGGACACAATTACGGCTCCTGCAAAGAGAATGTTGAGAACATATTGGCAAAAGGGCGTAATGTGCTGACTGTAATGGATATTTGCGGCGCTATGTCTATGAAAACCAATTTCCCTAATGTGGCTACCATTTATCTGCAGCGCGAAAAAGAGGACCTGCTGCGAAATCTTTTGAGTAAACCTTTGAATTTGGAAGAAAAAATCAACCGCATTATGGCGCTGGAATCCGAGCAGAAAAATGCTGATATTTGCGATTATGTGGTTCCTGTGAAGGATCCTGCCGTTGCTGCAAAAGAGATTCTCAAAGGATTATTTGGTTAAATAGCAAATAGAAAACCCAGAAACCGTGGCGGTTTCTTTGTTTTTGAATGTTCGTAGGAGAAGTAATTTATCTCTTGGAGAACTCAAATGACACCCCAACTTTTTCGAGCATAGCGGAAAAAAGTGGCAGGTGGAATTTGTGTGAGTTAAGAAAAACAGCAGGCTTCCTTTTGGAAACCTGCTGTAGAAGTAAACCGTAAGATAATTATCTCTTGGAGAACTGAGGTGCGCGACGGGCAGCCTTCAGACCGTACTTCTTTCTTTCCTTCATTCTAGGGTCGCGGGTCATGAAACCGGCAGCCTTCAGAGTGGGGCGGTACTCGGGATTCAGAGTCACCAGAGCACGGGAAATGCCGTGACGGATAGCGCCGGCCTGGCCGGACACGCCGCCGCCTGCAACAGTAACGACAACGTCAACCTTGCCAACCAGATCGGTGGTGACCAGGGGCTGACGGACAACCAGCTTCAGGGTGTCCAGACCAAAGTAATCGTCGATGTCGCGGCCATTGATGATGATGGAACCGGTGCCGTTCTCGTAAACACGAACACGGGCAACGGAGGACTTACGACGGCCGGTGCCGTAGTTATACTTCTTCTTGCTCTCGTACATAATCAGTTACCTCCAATTAGTCCAGGGTCCATGCTTCCGGCTTCTGAGCAGCGTGAGCATGCTCAGCGCCCTTGCACAGATGCAGACGGCCCATGCAGTTACGGCCCAGGGTGTTCTTGGGCAGCATGCCCTTGACAGCCAACTCCATTGCGTAGTCGGAGCGGTTGTCCATCATCACGCGAGCTTTGGTTTCCTTCAGACCGCCGATCCAGCCGGATACGCGGTAGTAGGACTTCTGGTCCAGCTTCTTGCCGGTCAGAACAGCCTTGTCGGTGTTGATAACGATGACATAGTCGCCGCAATCAACGTTGGGAGTGAAATTGACCTTGTGCTTGCCACGCAGCAGGTTAGCAGCGATGACAGCGGTACGGCCCAGAGGCTTGCCGGCTGCATCGATCACATACCACTTGCGCTCAACGGTCTCCAGTTTAGCTAAAGTAGTGGACATTATGCGTTCCTCCAATAGGTTAAATTATTTTGACAAATTCATGTATATGCAGTAAAATACCTGCAAAACGCTTGATTTTTATACCATATCAAGGATCAATTGTCAACTGTTTTTTTAATAATTTTTATATAATACCACATAAAATACGAAATGCTCTCAAATGCTCGTATTTGCTCTTGTTTTCTAACTTCCTAATTTTAATAGAATCGGAGGAAAAAGCAACATGCAAAAGCTGATTGGCCTTGTGCGCAGATGCGTGGAAGACTACAATATGATTCAGGCCGGAGACCGGATCGGAGTGGGCGTGTCCGGCGGAAAAGATTCACTGGCGCTGCTTGTCTTTCTGGCAGAGCTGCGTAAATATAACCACAATCCTTTTACGATCGAGGCTATAACCATCGATATGGGTCTGGGAATGGATTTTTCCGGCATTGAACAGCTGTGCAAAGAGCTGGAAGTGCCGTTCCATTTGGTAAAGACGGAGATTGGGCCGATCATCTTTGATCACCGCAAGGAGAAGAATCCTTGTTCCATGTGCTCTAAAATGAGACGGGGCGCGCTGAACCAAGCGTTGCTTGACCTGGGGCTTAATAAGTTGGCGCTGGGACATCATTATGACGATGCGGTGGAAACCTTTATGATGAGTCTGATCTATGAGGGACGGATCAGCTGCTTCCAGCCGGTGACGGATTTAGACAGAACCGGCATCATTCAGATTCGTCCTATGCTCTATATCCACGAGAGAACTATCGATACCTTTGTGTCCCGTTGGGAGCTGCCGGTGCTTCACAACCGGTGTCCTGTGGACAAGCATACCAAACGGGAGGAGATCAAGCAATTGGTGTATGACCTGAGCGCCACCTATCCGGATCTGAAAGAACGAATTTTTGGCGCTATGCAGAGATTGCCTCTGCCGGAATGGGGACCGCAGGGTCGCTACAAGCGCCCTAAGGAACAGGAATAATCATCAGAGTATGAAAGCAATCCCTGTGGGAATACTTTCCTATAGAAGGAGGGATTGCGTTGGTAAAAGGAATATCCCGGCAGGTGATTGTGGTTCATTCCAAGGATCAGAAGCTCTTCGACCAGGCGATTTTCATTTTGAAGGATCAGGCTGTGGGGAAAGAGGGCATTACAGATGAGCAGCTTTTGAAGGAGGCTGGCAGCCTTTTGCAAGGTGCCCGGCCAAAGAGAAAACGGCTTTCAGGCCCGGTGTGGGCTGGTGTCGGGGCGTTACTGACAGGACTGATTTGGCTGCTGAGCGCTGTGTTATAACTTGCCAAAGAACCTGTAATATGGTATAATCTCCCGGTAAGCGGGAGGTGAGCGTTGTGAAAATCGGATCTATGGAAGTGAATACTCCCATTGTGTTGGGGCCTATGGCCGGTGTGACCGATTGGGCATTCCGGACGGTCTGTGCTGAATTAGGGGCGAATGTAACTGTCACAGAGATGGTGTCCTCCCGGGCATTGGTGTATAAGGATAAAAAGAGTGCCGCTCTTTTGAAGAAGAATGTGGGGAGCCTGTGCGGTGCACAGATTTTCGGCAACGATCCGGAAATTATGGCCCAAGGAGCCAGATTGGCGCAGGAGATCTCCGGTTGCGATTTTTTGGATATCAATATGGGCTGTCCCATGCCGAAAATCGCCAATTCCGGTGACGGCTGCGGTTTGATGCGCACCCCGGAACTGGCAGGAGAGATTGTGAAAGCGGTGACAGCTGCTGTAGATGTACCGGTGACGGTGAAATGCCGTTTGGGCTGGGATAAGGGCAGTATCAATGTACTGGACTTTACCAAGCGTATGGAGGACTGCGGAGCAGCCATGATTACAGTGCACGGACGCACTCGCAGCATGCTGTACTCTGGCGTTGCCGATTGGGATGTGATTGCCAAAGTAAAGGAACAGCTATCTGTCCCCGTGATCGCCAACGGCGATATTGTGGACGGTGCAACAGCGGTAAAATGCCGCAACTGGACCAAAGCAGACGGGGTAATGATCGGCAGAGCCACCTTTGGAAATCCATGGGTCTTTTCGGATGTGAAAGCAGCGCTTCTGAATGAGCCACCCTATGAGCGTCCGATACTTGCCAAGCGGATAGATGTAGCGATTCGTCAAATTGAAATGGCTCTGGAGGATAAGGGTGAGAAGATCGCCTGCCTGGAGGCAAGGAAACATTTTGCCTGGTATCTGCGGGGCGTTGCTTACGCCAACTACTACAAAGAGCAGATTTCCGCTATTCAAACTATGGCAGATGTGTACCGGATCGCCGAGGGTATCCGCAGAGATTTGCAATAATTGTAAGGTATCTTTTTTCCACCGTTTCACAAGCTACCCTAAGAGGTGGTAATGTGAAACGGTGGATTCTTTTTGCTTTGGCGGTCATGCTTTTGCCTGTGATGCCTGCAAACGCCGAGCCCATTCGGTGGGTAGACTTTCAGATTCCCTATGAATCGCTGGAGTATGCCATGCAGGTGGACATTGCGTCTGCGGAGCAGGAAAAGCATATCAGCTGGATTGATGTTTTTTCACTGGCAGGCTGCAGGACCGGCGGTAAATGCGGCCTTTCTTCTGTGAAAAAGGCCGTACAGGACTTAAAAAACGATAAAACACCCCAGGAACTTCTGGGAGACCTTTACAAGTATTATGCGTATTACCGCACGGCATATGATGCGGTGCTGGGTGGACTATTGGGTAACTACGCAATTGAAATTGACGGAGAGCAAAAACCAACCTATGGTTTAAAGGCATACAGTCCCATCGCCGCAGGCTACGGTTACAGCCATTGTTCCGACTTTGGCAATCAGCGATCCTTTGGCTTTGCCAGAAAGCATCTGGGAAACGATATGATGGGCGGTCTTGGGACTCCCATCGTTGCGGTGGAAGGTGGCGTAGTGGAGGCGTTGGGATGGAATCGGTATGGGGGCTGGCGAATCGGCATCCGTTCCTTTGATTCCCGGCGGTATTACTATTATGCACACCTGCAAAAGGATCACCCCTTTGCCAAGGATCTTGCAGTGGGAGACCTTGTGCAACCGGGGGATGTGATCGGCTTTATGGGTCGCACCGGTTACTCCGATCGGGAGAATGTGAACAATATCGAGACGGTACACCTGCATTTTGGTATGCAGCTGGTGTTTGATGAAAGCCAAAAAGAATGCAATTCCGAGATCTGGATCGATGTATATCCCATTGTGCGTCTGCTGAGCCGGCATCGCAGCACAGTGGTAAGCAAAGAGGGAACTTGGGTGCGGAAGTATTCTTTTGTGGATTTGGACACAGAAGAGCTTTCACAATGACTGGAAGTTTGTGTAGATTTTTGGGAGCAACTATTTGACAACGCTGGGAGGCTGTGATACAATTTTTAAGATAAATCTGATAGGAGGAGAACACTATGATGAATGCGTGCATGAAGTTAAAGGGTATTGGCTTTTGCATGGACAGTGTTATTGCCCCCGATTCTCCTTTGGTAAACGAATTGTCTTTTGACAGCAGTGCCCAATATGTTGTATTTCCCGGCTTTTGTGATGTGCATGTGCATTTCCGTGAGCCGGGATTTTCTTATAAAGAGACCATGGTAAGCGGCTCTCAGGCTGCGGCAAGAGGCGGCTACACTGCGGTGTGCACAATGCCTAACTTAAATCCCGTACCGGATTCTAAGGAGCATCTTGCCAAACAATTGGAACTGATTGAAGCAGGCACCTGCATCCATGTATATCCCTACGGTGCCATTACCGTGGGACAAAAGGGCGAGGAACTGGCGGATCTGGAGGGTATGGCGGAGAATGTGATCGCCTTCTCCGATGACGGCCGCGGCGTGCAAAGTGATGAGATGATGCATCAGGCAATGCTCCGGGCAAAGGCGCTGGGGAAGATGATCGTAGCCCATTGCGAAGTGAACAGCCTCCTTCACGGCGGCTACATTCACGATGGACGCTATGCGGCAAAGCACGGACACAAGGGTATTTGCAGCGCCAGCGAGTATGAGCAGGTAGCAAGAGACCTGCGTCTTGTGGAGGAAACCGGCTGTAGCTATCATGTATGCCACATCTCTACCAAGGAGACGGTGGAACTGATCCGGCAGGCCAAGGCAAAGGGTCTGGATGTGACCTGCGAGACCGGACCGCATTACCTGGTAATGGACGACAGTTACTTGCAGGAAGACGGCAGATTCAAAATGAACCCGCCCCTGCGGGATAAGACGGATCGTGAGGCGCTGGTTGCCGGTATTCTGGACGGAACCATCGATATGATCGCCACAGACCACGCGCCCCACAGCGCAGAAGAAAAGGACAGGGGACTATCCGGCAGCGCGTTCGGCGTTGTAGGCATTGAAACTGCCTTCCCGGTGCTGTACACCCATCTGGTTCTGCCTGGAATTCTGTCTTTGGAAAAACTCATTGATCTGCTGAGCGTAAATCCCCGGAAGCGGTTTGGCATCCCAGCAGGCGATGACTACACGGTATGGAATCTCAGCAGGGAATTTGTGGTAGACCCGGAGGAATTTTTGTCTATGGGAAAAGCCAGCCCATTTACCGGCTGGAAGTTAAAGGGTGAATGTGTGCTGACCGTCTGCGACGGAAAGCCTGTATATAAGAAGTGATTTTGGAGGAACGAAGTATGGCAAAGAGAACGGATATTAAAAAGATTTTGATTATCGGCTCCGGCCCCATTGTGATTGGACAGGCTGCGGAGTTTGACTATGCGGGCACACAGGCCTGCCTTGCTTTGAAGGAAGAGGGCTATGAAGTTGTCCTGTGCAACTCCAACCCCGCTACCATTATGACCGATACGGTGATCGCTGACAAGGTTTACATGGAGCCGCTGACCCTGGAGTATATTGCCAAGATCATCCGTTACGAGCGCCCGGATGCCATTGTGCCCGGCATTGGCGGCCAGACGGGCCTGAACCTGGCCATGCAGCTGGAGAAGAAGGGCATCCTCCGGGAGTGCCGTGTGGAGCTGTTGGGTACTTCCAGCGCGTCCATTGAGCGGGCAGAGGACCGGGAACTGTTCAAGGAACTGTGCCAGTCTATCGGAGAGCCTGTAATTCCCTCTGAGATCACATACTCTCTGGAAGAAGCCAAGGCTGCTGCCCAGCGGATCGGCTATCCTGTTGTGCTGCGTCCGGCCTTCACTTTGGGTGGCACCGGTGGCGGATTTGCCTACTCTGAAGAGGAACTGGTGGAGATCGGCCTGAATGCCTTCAAGCTCTCTCCCGTGCATCAGGTGCTGATCGAAAAGTCCGTCAAGGGCTATAAGGAAATTGAATTCGAGGTCATGCGTGACTCCAACGACCACGCCATTACCATCTGTGGCATGGAAAACATTGACCCTGTGGGTGTCCACACCGGTGACTCGCTGGTGGTTGCTCCCATTATGACACTGTCAAAAGAAGACGAGAAAATGCTCAACGACTCAGCAATCAAGCTGATCCGTGAGTTGAAGATCGAGGGTGGCTGTAATGTACAGTTTGCCCTGAACCCCAACACCTCTGAGTACTACCTGATCGAGGTGAACCCCAGAGTGTCCCGCTCCTCCGCCTTGGCCTCCAAGGCCTCCGGCTATCCCATCGCCCGTGTCACCGCCAAGATTGCAGTGGGTATGCACTTGGAGGAGATCGCCATTGCCAACACCAACGCCGCTTTTGAGCCCAGATTGGACTATACCATCGCCAAGCTGCCCAGATTCCCCTTTGATAAGTTCGCCACCGCCGCCAACACCTTGGGCACCCAGATGAAGGCTACCGGCGAGATCATGGGCATCGGCTCTTCTCTGGAAGAGTGCTTGCTGAAGGGTGTACGGTCTCTGGAAATCGGCGTTTGCCACTTCCATATGGCAAAGTTTGATTATATGGCTACCGAGGATATGCTCTCCTATCTGGAAACATTCCAGGATGATAATATTTTCGCGGTGGCTGAGCTGTTGCGCCGGGGCATCACCGTGGAGAAGCTCCACCAGATCACGAAGATCACCGCCTTCTTCCTGGAGGCAATCCGGCGGATCGTGGAGATGGAAGCAGTTGTAAAGGCGCACCCCGGCGATCTGGAGACCCTGAAGAAAGCCAAGAAGATGGGCTTTGGTGATCAGTTTATCGCAAGGCTGTGGGGTGTAAAGGAAGTGGAGGTTTATAACCTCCGGAAGGAAAATAATTTCTTCCCCGTATACCGCATGGTAGATACCTGCCATACCGGCGCTTATATTCCTTATTTCTACTCCTCCTATACCGGTGAAAATACTTCCATTCTCACCAATAAGAAGAAAATTGTGGTTCTGGGCGCAGGCCCTATCCGCATCGGTCAAGGCGTGGAATTTGACTATTCCACTGTCCACGCGGTTATGACCATTAAAAAGGCAGGCTACGAGGCAATTATCATCAACAATAACCCCGAAACGGTTTCTACTGATTACACCACCGCTGACAAGCTGTATTTCGAGCCGCTGACCACCGAAGATGTGATGAACATCATCGAGTTTGAAAAGCCCGACGGTGTAATCGCCTCCCTGGGTGGCCAGACAGCCATTAACCTTGCCCAGCCCCTGTTTGACCGGGGTGTAAAGATCATCGGTACCGATTGCGCAGCCATTGATAAGGCGGAAAACCGGGATGCCTTTGAAAAGCTTCTGTCTGAGCTGCAGATTCCCCAGCCCACCGGTAAGGCCGTCACCAAGATTGAGGACGGCATTGCAGCCGCTGCCCGGATCGGCTATCCTGTCTTGGTGCGACCCTCCTTTGTGCTGGGCGGCCGCGCTATGCAGATCGTCGCCAATGAGGATCAGCTGCGGCACTATCTGAAGACCGCCGTGGAAATCGACGAGGACAAGCCGGTTCTGGTGGACAAGTATATTGAGGGCCGTGAGGTAGAAATCGATGCCATCTGTGACGGCTATAATGTATTCGTTCCCGGCATTATGGAGCTGGTAGAGCGCACCGGCGTTCACTCCGGCGACTCTGTCAGTGTGTACCCCACCTTCTCTATCTCCGATAAGGTCAAGGGCATTATTCTGCAGTACGCAAAGAAATTGGGCTTGGGTATTGGCATTGTTGGCCTGTTCAACATTCAGTTCATTGTAGACAAAGATGACAATGTGTTCATCATCGAGGTCAACCCCCGTTCCTCCCGTACCGTACCCTTCCTTAGCAAGGCAACCGGTTACTCCTTGGCGGATATTGCCACGGAAGTGATTTTGGGCAAGACCTTGAAAGAACAGGGTCTGTTCGACATCTACCCTGAGGAAAAGAAGCGCTGGTATGTAAAAGCACCTGTCTTCTCCTTCAATAAGATTCGGGGTCTTGACGCCTACCTGTCTCCGGAGATGAAGTCCACCGGCGAGGCCATCGGCTACGACAGTACTATGAACCGCGCTCTGTATAAGGCTCTGCAGGCATCCGGCATGCGGCTGCAGAACTACGGTACTGTGCTGGCGACCATTGCTGATAAGGACAAGGCAGAGGCTCTGCCGCTGATCCGCCGTTTCTACCAGCTCGGCTTTAACATTGAGGCCACACACGGCACTGCCCAGTTCTTAAAGGCAAACGGTATCCGTACCCATGCGCTGAGCAAGATCGGTGACGGCAGCGACGAAATTCCCAACGCCCTGCGGCAGGGACACATCGCCTATGTGATCAATACCAAGGATCCCGGTAGTGAGGGAAATGACGGCGTGCAGATCCGCCAAATCGCCACCGAGCACAATGTGTCTTTGTTCACTGCTCTGGATACTGTCCGGGTGCTGCTGGATGTTCTGGAGGAGACCACTCTAACCATTTCTACCATCGATGCATAAGGAGGCCCTATGAAGCAGGGAATCTTTAAAATTATTGAAAATATCGCTCTGACGGAGTCCGTGTTCCAAATGCGGCTCCGGGGCGATACCTCTGCCATCACAGCGGCAGGCCAGTTTGTGAATATTCAGTTGGATGGCCTGTACCTGCGTCGCCCCATTTCTGTGTGTGATCTGAATGGGGATGTGCTGACCATCGTTTATAAGGTGGTTGGCAAGGGCACGGAGCAGATGTCCCGGATGCAGATTGGCGAAAACCTGGATGTGCTGACTGGCCTTGGCAACGGCTATGACCTAACTGTGTCCGGGGACAAGCCTGTGCTCCTGGGCGGCGGTGTTGGCGTGCCCCCTATGTACCTGCTGGCAAAGCAGCTGATCAGCGAAGGCAAGCAGGTGGAGGTGATCCTGGGCTTTAATACCAGGGCTGAAATTTTCTATGAAAAGGAATTTAAGGCCTTGGGCGCGGGGGTTACCGTTACCACTGTGGACGGCTCCTATGGCACAAAGGGTTTTGTAACCGATGCTTTGAAGGAAATGGATTATACTTACTTCTATACCTGTGGCCCGGAGCCTATGCTGAGAGCTGTGTATAAGGCATCTGCCACCTCCGGTCAGATGAGTTTCGAAAAGCGGATGGGCTGCGGCTTTGGTGCCTGCATGGGCTGCTCCTGCAAGACCCTCACCGGCTATAAGCGAATCTGTAAGGAAGGCCCTGTAATGCGGAAGGAGGAGATCTTATGGGAAGATTAAGCGTGGATCTGTGCGGTATCACCCTTGACAATCCTGTGATTCCTGCATCCGGTACCTTTGGCTACGGTTATGAGTACGCTGAGCTTTATGACATCAACTGCCTGGGCACATTTTCTTTTAAGGGAACTACCAAAGATTCCCGGTTTGGTAACCCTACCCCCCGGATTGCGGAGTGTACCGCAGGTATGATCAATGCCGTTGGACTGCAGAATCCCGGTGTCGAAAAAGTAATTGCCGAGGAACTGCCCAAGCTGAAAACCTGTTTCCATAAACCTGTGATGGCTAATGTCTCCGGTTTCAGCGTGGAAGACTATGCCTATACCTGCCAAATGCTTGATAGTGAGGAGCAGGTTGGCTGGCTGGAGGTCAATGTCAGCTGCCCTAATGTGCACGGTGGTGGTATGAGCTTCGGCACAGATCCCAAAGCAGCCGCGGAAGTGACTGCGGCGGTGAAAAAGGTCACCAAAAAGCCGGTCATTATAAAACTCAGTCCCAATGTGACGGACATTATATCTATTGCAAAAGCCTGCGAGGATGCCGGCGCTGACGGCATCAGCCTGATCAACACCATGCTGGGTATGCGGATCGACCTGCGTTCCCGCAAGCCGATTATCGCCAATAAAATGGGCGGTTTCTCCGGACCGGCGATCTTCCCGGTGGCGGTGCGAATGGTGTATCAGGTGGCAAATGCAGTAAAGATCCCTGTGGTGGGTATGGGCGGCGTATCTTCTGCTGAGGATGTGATCGAGATGATGCTGGCCGGCGCAACAGCTGTGGAGGTTGGCGCGGCTAACCTTGTCAATCCCTTTGCCTGCCGGGATATCATTGAGCAGCTGCCTGCTGCCATGGATAAGTACAAAATCAACACATTAAGTGAAATAATTGGAGGCGTGAAATAATGGGTAAGGATGTCATTATTGCTTGCGACTTTGCAAGCGCGGAACAGACCTTTGCATTTTTGGACAAGTTTACAGGTCGTAAGCCCTTTGTCAAAATCGGCATGGAGCTGTACTACGCGGAGGGTCCGTCCATCGTAAAGGAAATCAAGGCTCGGGGACATAAGATCTTTTTGGATCTGAAGCTCCACGATATTCCTAATACGGTTAAGAAGGCTATGGCTGTGCTGAGTAATCTGGATGTGGATATCACCAACCTCCACGCAGCCGGCACTAAGAATATGATGAAGGCTGCTTTGGAGGGTCTGACCCGGGCTGACGGCACCCGTCCCTTGCTGATTGCCGTGACTCAGCTCACCTCTACTGATCAGCAGAGCATGGAAGACGATCTGATGATTCATGCGCCTATTGATGAGGTGGTAATGCACTACGCCAAATGCGCTGAGGAAGCAGGACTGGACGGTATTGTTTGTTCTCCGCTGGAAGCAGGCAAGGTTCACGACACTTGCGGCAAGAAGTTTTTGACTATCACTCCGGGCGTGCGTTTTGCTGACGGAGATGTGGGTGACCAAAAGCGGGTCATGACTCCTGCCCAGGCAAAGGAAATCGGCTCCGACTATATTGTGGTGGGCCGTCCCATTACCGCTGCAGCAGACCCCGTTGCTGCTTATGAACGTTGTATTGCTGAGTTCTGCGATTGATTGAAAGGATACGATATATTGTTTACTGTTGAAGAAATTATGCAGCTGTTTCAAAGTCTGATCTGGCTGCT
This sequence comes from Faecousia sp., assembly GCA_045590835.1. Classification (GTDB taxonomy): domain Bacteria; phylum Bacillota; class Clostridia; order Oscillospirales; family Oscillospiraceae; genus Faecousia. The sequence goes on along the minus strand of JAZNRW010000035.1, from coordinate 45,593 downwards.
TGCCGGAGTCGGTATTTTCATTGTCGGTATGAACTTTATGAGTGAGGCGCTGGAGAAGAGCGCAGGTGCCGGCATGAAAAAAATGCTGGGCAGAATTGTGGGCAACCGATTCTCCGGTGTGAGTGTTGGCGCAGGTGTTACCGCTATCATCCAAAGCTCTTCTGCTACCTCCGTAATGGTGATCGGTTTGGTCAATGCCGGTGTAATGACTTTGGTGCAGGCTACTTCCGTCATTATGGGCGCCAACATCGGTACAACCATCACCGGTGTGCTGGTGGCTCTGAAGAATGACTATTTTAATATGGTCATGTACTTTTTTGCCTTTGCCGGCGTTATGATGGGCTTCTTTAAGAAGGAAAAGATCAAGCTGGCCGGTCTGCTGTGCAGCGGTTTGGGCTTGATTTTTGTGGGACTGGAAATTATGAGCAGTGAGCAGGCCTTTGGCAATGCGTTGATCAAAGAGATGTTCACAAACATTTTTAGCGTCATCAACTTTCCTCTGCTGCTGATCCTTGTGGGCGTGATCTTCACCGCCCTCATTCAAAGCTCTTCTGCGGCTACCGGTGTGGTGATTACTATGGTAGGTACCGGTGTGTTGAATTTGGAGCTGGCGCTGTTCATCGTTTTGGGCGCCAATATCGGCACCTGCGTCACGGCTTTGTTGGCCTGCGCCGGCGCCAATGCCAACTCCAAGCGGGTGGCACTGATCCACTTCACCTTCAATGCCATCGGTACAGCTTTGTTTACTGCTGTTATCTGGATATTCCGCCAACCGATGATCAACCTGCTGACCTCAATCTTCCCCGGTGATGATACTATGTCCCTGCAGATGCGGGTTTCCGCCTTCCATGTGATCTTCAATGTCAGCACCACATTAGTGCTGCTGCCTTTTGTCAAGCATCTGGTAGCCTTCTCTAAGGCTATCATTCGGGACAAGGAAGATGCCGAAAACAACCATGTATTGCGCTTTGTGGACGATCATATTTTGGCCATTCCCTCTGTTGCTGTTGCGCAGGCTAAAAAGGAAATTGACTATATGCTCCAGCTTGCTGAGGAAAATACCCGTCTGTCCTTTCATGCTCTGCAGACCGGTGCCGATATGGATGGAGCGCGCATTGCTGAAAACGAAGAGATTATCGACTTTACCAACAGTGCTCTGACTTCCTTCCTTATTAAACTCTCTGCCTCGCAGCTCAGTGACCAGGATGAAGCCACAGTCGGCGCTTACTTCCATGTGCTCAATGACCTGGAACGAATTGGCGACCATGCGCTGAATTTCTTTGAGCTTAGTCAGGAGATGAAGCAAAAGGAGTTGGCATACTCTCAGACTGCTAAGGTTGAGATTGCTTCCATGTGTGATACGGTTCTTTCGATGTTTGCCGTTGCAAGAGATGCCTTTGTAAATTTGAATTATCAGCGGCTGCCGGAACTGACTGCTTTTGAGAATCAGGTTGACGGTATGAAAAAATGCCTGACTGACAATCACTTCGGCCGCCTCTCCACCAATAGCTGTAAAGTGACCCACAGTCCGTACTACACCTCTACTGTTATGGGACTGGAGCGTGTTGCGGATCACCTTGTGAATGTGGGTTACAGTATTCAGAACCCCACAGGTTCTCAAAAGGATCGTTAGTAAAATGTCAATACCGGAAGGAGATATATAAATGGAGAACTATAAAAGAGAATTTATTGAGTTCCTGCAGGAAGCAGGCGTTCTGAAATTCGGTGATTTCACCGCCAAGTCCGGCCGGAAGATTCCTTATTTCGTCAACGCCGGTATGATCAAAACCGGTGATCAGATTACCAAGATGGGCGAGTTCTACGCCAAGGCTTACTTTGAGAAGCTGGGCAAGAAGGAAGCCGTTCTCTACGGCCCTGCCTACAAGGGCATCTCCTTGTCCATTTCCGCAGCGGTAGCTCTGTCTAAGAATGGCCTGAATGTTCCGTTTTTCTTCAACCGCAAGGAAGTGAAGGATCACGGCGAGGGCGGCACCTTTGTGGGCTATGTGCCTCAGGCCGGTGAAGAGATCGTCATTATCGAAGATGTGATCACTGCCGGCACAGCAATTCGGGAAAGTATGGATATTCTCAAGCATCTGGAAGGCACCAAGGTCATCGCAACCTTCATTATGGTAGACCGGAAGGAAAAGGGTCAGAGCGAAAAGGGCGCCATGCAGGAGATCGAGGAGCAGTTTGGTTTCCCCGTTTATTCTGTTGTGGATGTTTATGACATTATTGAGTTCCTGGAAGAAGATCCTGCCAATGAAGAGAATGTGACAAGAATCAAAAATTATCTGGCTGTGAATGGAGCAAAGTAATGAGAAGCTTGATCGATATTATTGATTTTTCCGTAGATGAAGTGGACGAACTGATGAAAGTCGCCTGCGACATCATCGACAATCCCTGGAAATATGCTGAGAGCTGCCATGGCAAGAAACTGGCAACCTTATTCTTCGAACCCTCCACCCGTACCCGCCTGAGCTTTGGGGCTGCCATGCTGGAACTGGGCGGCAATGTAATCGGCTTTAGCGAGGCGAGTTCTTCTTCTGCAAGCAAGGGTGAGAGTATGGCGGATACGGCTAAGATTCTTTCCTGCTATGCAGATATTATGGCCATCCGCCATCCCAAGGAAGGCGCGCCTTATGTGGCAGCGAAGGCTGCATCCATCCCGGTGATCAACGCCGGTGACGGCGGCCATTGCCATCCTACCCAGACATTGGCTGATCTTCTTACCATCTACCGGGAAAACGGCAGACTCCACGATTTGACCATCGGCTGCTGCGGTGACCTGAAGTACGGCAGAACCGTCCACTCTCTGATTGCCGCTCTGGGCAGATACGAGAATATCAAGATCGTGCTGATTTCTCCGGAGGAGCTGAAGCTGCCCAGCTATGTAAAATACGAAGTGCTGGATAAGTACGGTATGGAGTATGTGGAAACTACCTCTTTGGAGGCGGTAATGCCGGAGTTGGATGTGCTGTATATGACCCGGATCCAGCAGGAACGGTTTGATAACCGTGCGGATTATGAACGGCTGAAGGACAGCTACATTCTCACAGCGGAAAAGATGAATCTGGCTAAGGAGACAATGCGTGTTTTGCACCCGCTGCCCCGTGTCAATGAGATCAGCGTTAAGGTTGACGATGACCCCAGAGCAGCTTATTTCCGACAGGCGCTCAACGGCAAGTATATGCGTATGGCGTTGATCCTAAAGCTGCTGGAGGAGGCCAAGCAGGGCAAGCAGATGAAGCCTGAAGTTTATGATGCTGATGCAGACTTTGTCTGTGACAACCCCCGCTGCATCACAGCTACCGAGCAGGAGCTTCCCCATAAGTTTAAGCTGGTGGATAAGGCCCACGGAATCTACCGTTGCATCTATTGTGAGGCCAAGAAAAAGCGCACAGAATCTTAAAAAGAAATGTACACAAAAGTCAGGCAGGTTCTTGAAATTTTCGTGTCAAAAACAGAGAATCAAACAGAACCTGCCTTGACACTGATTCTGTGTCATGATAAAATTATTAAGAAAAATTCATAATCGTTCTTTGCGACTGACGGAGCAGGTGGATTACCACAAGGGACCAAAGAATGTTAAAAGCCGACCGTCTGGGCGCATATAACTCGATTTTTGGGTTAGTGCGCCCTTTTTGCGTTAATACTCAACCGAATTGGAGGAAGCTTATGAAAAAAGTTGGCATTATCATGGGAAGTGACAGCGATCTGCCCATTGTGCAGAAGGCAGTGGACATGCTGAAAAGCCTGGAAATTCCCTATGAGGTACATATCTATTCCGCCCACAGAACCCCAGTGGAGGCCCGGGATTTTGCGGTGAATGCAAGAGCCAACGGCTTCGGCGCAATCATTTGTGCTGCCGGTATGGCTGCGCATCTGGCAGGAGCCATTGCGGCCAATACCACATTGCCTGTGATCGGAATTCCCTGTAAGGGCGGTATGATGGACGGTCTGGATGCGCTGCTTGCTACTGTGCAGATGCCTACCGGCATCCCTGTGGCTACCGTGGCAATCAACGGCGCTGCCAATGCTGCTCTTCTGTGCGCTCAGATCATCGCGGTGGAAGACTCCGCTCTGGCAGCAAAGCTGGACGCTAAGCGCGCCAGCGACGCGGCTAAGGTCCTGGAGAAAGACACAACCATCGCAGCTAACCTGTAAGTAAGAGACAACTACTCACCACAATAAAGGAGACAACTACTATGGAAAAGAAACTCATGTACACCGGTAAGACCAAGAATGTTTACGCTCTGCCCAACGGCAACTGCCTGCTGAAATTTAAGGATGATTGCACCGGTAAGGACGGTGTGTTTGATCCCGGCGAGAATAGTGTTGGCCTGACTATCGAGGGTGTTGGCGATGTGAACCTGCGCATGTCTATCTACTTCTTTGAGAAGATCAATGCTGCCGGTATCCGTACCCACTATGTCAGCGCAAATCTGGATGATACCACGATGGAGGTTCTGCCTGCCAAGGTGTTTGGCAAGGGCCTTGAAGTGATCTGCCGATATAAGGCTGTGGGTAGCTTCTTCCGTCGCTACTCCGACTACTGCACCGAGGGCCAGGATCTGCCCGCTTATGTGGAGACCACCTTCAAGAACGATGAAAAGGGCGATCCTCTGGTCACCAAGGACGGCCTGGTGGATCTGGGTGTCATGACTGCAAAGCAGTACGACGACCTGAAGGATATGACACAGAGAATTACCAAGATCGTTGCCGATGATTTGAAGGCAAAGGGCATGGATCTGTACGATATTAAGTTCGAGTTCGGCTATGACCCCGAGGGTGAAGTTATGCTGATCGATGAGATCGCATCCGGCAATATGCGTGTCTACAAGGATGGTCAGTACATTGATCCCATGACCCTGAATAAGCTGTTTTTTGCTTAATTATAAGTTCTTCTGATAGGAAAAGGAGTACATAATGGGCGGATTTTTTGGAATTGCATCCAAACAGGACTGTATGATGGATGTGTTCTTCGGTGTGGATTACCACTCCCACCTGGGAACACGCCGGGGCGGCATGGCAGCATACGATGCAAAAATCGGTCTGCAAAGAAAGATTCATAACATCGAGAACTCTCCCTTCCGCACAAAATTTGAACATATTTTTGACGAAATGGTGGGCACCTCTGCAATCGGCTGTATCAGTGACTCTGACCCCCAGCCTATGCTGATTCGCTCCCGCCTGGGTACCTATGCCCTGTGTACCGTAGGTATTATTAACAATGCCAACGAACTGATCGACCAGTATCTGTCCTTCAGTGGGGGACATTTTGATGCTATGACCGGCGGTAAGGTCAATTCTACTGAGCTGGTGGCAGCCTTGATCAATCAGAAGAGTAACTTTACCGAGGGCATTCAGTTTGCCCAGCAGGTGATCGAAGGCACAGCTAACATCCTGATCCTGACCCAGACCGGCAGCATCATTGCGGCCCGAGATAGAATGGGCAGAATCCCCGTGCAGATCGGTAAGGATGAATATGGTTACGCGGTTTCCTTTGAACAGTTTGCTTACACCAAGCTGGCATATGAGCATGTAAAGGAGCTTGGGCCCGGTGAGATCGTGGAGCTGACCCCGGATTCTATGACACAGCTGGCAGCTCCCGGCAAGGAGATGAAGGTCTGCGCATTCCTGTGGAGCTATTATGGATATCCTACTTCTATTTATGAGGGCATCAATGTAGAAGCCATGCGCTACCGCAACGGTGCAGCCATCGCTGAGCGTGACTTGCAGCAGGGAAGATCCATGGAGATCGACTATGTGGGCGGTGTTCCAGATTCCGGTACGCCCCACGCTATCGGCTACTCCAACCGCACCAAGCTGCCCTTTGCCCGGGCGTTTATCAAGTACACGCCCACCTGGAGCAGAAGCTTTACGCCTGCCCACCAGAAGGATCGGAAAAAGGTTGCCAAAATGAAGCAGATTCCCGTCCATGAGCTGATCGCAGGGAAGAATCTGCTGTTTGTGGACGACTCTATTGTCCGCGGCACACAGCTGCAGGAGACGGTGGAATTCCTCTACGATAACGGCGCTAAGTCTGTGCATATGCGCTCCGCCTGTCCTCCCATTATGTACGGCTGCAAGTACCTAAACTTCTCCCGTGCCACCGACGATATGGAGCTGATTGCCCGTCGGGTGATCGTGGAACTGGAAGGGGAGGAAGGGCTGAAACACATCGAAGAATATGGAGACGGTGGGACAGAGCGCGGTAAGAAGCTGCGCCAGGCAATTTGCGACAAGTTTAAGTTTGCTTCTTTGGGCTTCCAGACCATAGAGGGTGTGGTAAGTGCTATTGGTATAGACAGATGCAAACTGTGTACCTACTGCTGGGACGGCAAAGAATAATGAATTGATGGAAGGAGAACTCCCATGACAGATAAGAGCTATTCTGAGAGCTATGCAGCTGCCGGTGTGGATATTACCGCTGGCTATAAGTCTGTGGAACTGATGAAGAAGCATATCAAGCGCACGAAAAACGAAGGCTGCCTGGATGATGTGGGCGGCTTTGGCGGTTGCTTCGGTTTGAATGTTGCCGGCATGGAGGAGCCTGTTCTGGTCTCCGGTACCGATGGCTGCGGCACTAAGGTAAAGTTGGCAATGCTGATGGATAAGCACGATACCATCGGTATCGATGCGGTTGCTATGTGTGTCAATGACATTATCTGCTGCGGCGCAAAGCCTCTGTTTTTCCTGGATTATATCGCCTGCGGCAAGAATTATCCCGAGAAGATTGCCACCATCGTTGGCGGTGTGGCAGAGGGCTGTGTGCAGGCCGGCGCTGCCTTGATCGGCGGTGAAACTGCGGAGCATCCCGGTCTGATGCCTGTGGTTGAGTATGATCTGGCAGGCTATGCCGTAGGCGTTGTGGATAAGAAGAAGATTATCGACAACACCCGTATGGCAGCGGGTGATGTGGTGATCGCCCTGGCCTCTACCGGTATCCATTCCAATGGTTTCTCTCTATGCCGTAAGGTGTTTGATATTGATAACAACAACCCCGATCTGTATGTGCCCCGTGATGAGCTGGACGGCAAAACTGTTGCTGAGGCCCTGCTGGTGCCTACCAGAATCTATGTAAAGTCCGTGCTGGCGCTTCTGAAGCAGGTGGATGTGAAGGGTATTTCCCACATCACCGGCGGCGGCTTTTATGAAAACATTCCCCGCAGCATTCCCGACGGTTTGGGCGCAGTAATCGATAGAAGCGCAGTGAAGGTACTGCCCATCTTTGATCTGATCGCCAAAACCGGCAATATCCCCGAGCGGGATATGTTCAACACCTACAATATGGGTGTGGGCATGAGCATAGTGGTGAAGGCTGAGGAAGTTGACAAGGCTCTGGAGATCCTCACTGCCAACGGCGAAACTGCCTATATAATTGGCAAGATCGTGGAATCCGACGAGAAGATCACCATTTGCTAAAGTGAGGACTTAAGATGGAAAAAGCGAGAATTGCTGTGCTGGTATCCGGCGGCGGCACCAACCTGCAGGCGCTGATCGATGCGCAGAAAAGCGGCATCCTCCAAAGCGGTGAGATCCGAGTGGTTATCTCCAATAACCGGGATGCCTATGCATTGACCCGCGCCGCCAATGCCGGCATTGCCGGGGAAGTGGTGCTGAAAAAAGAGATGGGCAGCCAGGGTGCGTTTGAAGACCGCATTAAAGAAATTCTAACAGAGTACCGGATCGATGTGATCGTGCTGGCGGGATTTATGTCCATTCTCAGCGAGAAGTTTACTTCCTGCTATCCCAAGCGGATTCTCAATGTCCATCCGTCCCTGATCCCTGCTTTTTGCGGCGAGGGCTTTTACGGATTGCGCGTCCATGAAGCAGCCCTATCCTATGGCGTAAAGGTTACCGGCGCAACGGTACATTTTGTGAATGAGATCCCCGATGGGGGAGAGATCCTCCTCCAAAAAGCAGTGGACATTTTACCGGGTGACACACCGGAAGTCCTGCAAAAACGGGTGATGGAACAGGCAGAGTGGGTTTTGCTTCCCAAAGCGGTGGAGCAGGTTTCTGCAAAGATCAGTAAAGAAAGGTGAAAATTATGGCTCTGTATGATTTGAAGACACTCCTTTCGGAGAATACCTATCCCGGTCGGGGAATTGTGATCGGTCAGTCCGCTGATGGCAAAAATGCAATGATCGCATACTTTATCATGGGTCGCAGTGTTAATAGCCGCAACCGGGTCTTTGAGGCCTTTGACGGAGGAATGCGTACTAAGGCCTATGATGAGAGTAAGCTCTCCGATCCCAGTTTGATTATTTACAATCCCTATCTGACGACAGCTGACGGCAACATCGATATTATTACAAACGGCGACCAGACCAACACCATCTATGACTACATCAATACCAACGGAGACGATGGAGCATCCTTTATGAAGGCGCTGCACCTGCGGGAGTTTGAGCCGGATGCACCAAACTTTACACCCCGCATTTCCGGTATTTTGCACTACGCTTTTCCCGGCAATACCTTCCACTATGAACTGTCCATTTTGAAATCTGCAAATGGTGACCCCTCTGCCTGCAACCGCTATTTCTATAGCTATTCTCCTCGTGCCGGCATCGGCCACTTTATCCACACCTATCGGTGTGACGGCGATCCCATTCCTTCTTTCTATGGAGAGCCGGAGGAAGTCAGCCTGCCCAATACCGCCCAGGAGCTAGCAGAGCTGGTATGGGAGTATTTGAATGCGGATAACAAGGTGTCCCTGTTTGTCCGCTCTGTGCCCCTGGACGGCAGCGCAGCTACGCAAATTATCATCAACAAGAATGTGTAAGGAGCATGGAATATGAAAGAGTTTGAACTGAAATACGGCTGTAACCCCAATCAGAAGCCTGCAAAGATCTATATGCACGATGGAAGCGAGCTGCCCATTCAGATCCTCTCCGGAAGACCTGGCTTTATTAACTTTCTGGATGCATTTAACTCTTGGCAGCTGGTAAAGGAACTGAAAGAGGCTACCGGCATGTGTGCCGTTACCTCTTTCAAGCATGTGTCTCCCACCTCCGCTGCTGTGGGTAAAAAGCTGCCTCTTGAACTGAAGAAGGCTTGCTTTGTGGAAGATATTGAGGGTCTGGATGAGAATCCTCTGGCTTGCGCCTATGCCCGCGCCCGCGGCGCTGACCGGCTGTGCTCCTTTGGCGACTGGGTGGCCCTGTCCGACGTGTGTGACGCATTGACAGCAAAGCTGATCGCCCGGGAGGTTTCCGATGGCGTGATCGCCCCCGGTTACACCGATGAGGCCCTGGAGATCCTGAAGACCAAGCGTAAGGGCAGCTACAATGTGGTTGCTATCGATCCTACTTTTGTTCCTGCGGAGCAGGAGACCAAGCAGGTGTTTGGCATTACCTTTCAGCAGGGCCGCAATAATTTTAAGATCGGTGAGCATCTTCTGGAGAACATCGTCACTGCCAATAAGACCCTGACCGAGGATGCCAAGATCGACCTGATCATCTCCTTGATCACCCTGAAATATACCCAGTCCAACTCCGTTTGCTTTGCTTATGACGGACAGGCTATCGGCGTAGGCGCCGGACAGCAGTCCAGAGTGCACTGCACCCGTCTGGCTGGCGGCAAGGCAGATACCTGGTTCCTGCGTCAGCACCCCAAAACCCTGGCGCTGCCCTTCCGGGAGGATCTGGGTCGCCCCGGTCGCGATAATGTGATCGACGGCTACATCAACGGCAACGAAGAGGACGTCTGCGCAGATGGTATTTGGCAGAATTACTTCACCGTCCGTCCCGAGCCTCTGACAGAAGAGGAAAAGCGGGCATATCTGGATACCCGTACCGGCGTTGCCCTGGGTTCTGATGCATTCTTCCCCTTTGCTGACAGCATTAAGCGGGCAAAGGCCTCCGGTGTTTCTTATATTGCAGAACCCGGCGGCTCTATCCGTGATGACCTGGTCATCGAAGAGTGCGACAAGAACGGCATGGGCATGGCCTTCACCGGCCTGCCTTTGTTCCACCACTAATAGAGGTAACTCCTATGAAAATACTGGTCGTTGGTGGTGGTGGCCGTGAGCATGCTATCATCAAGAAATTGAAAGAAAATTCCTCCATTACAGAGATTTATGCTCTGCCCGGCAACGGCGGCATCGCAAAGGATGCCACTTGCGTTGCCATTGGCGCAAAAGAGATCGACAAGATCGTAGAATTCGCTGTAACTACCGGTATTGACTATGCGGTAGTTGCTCCGGATGATCCTCTGGTGCTGGGTTGCGTGGATGCGCTGGAAGAGAAGGGCATTCCCTGCTTTGGCCCCAGAGCCAATGCGGCAATCATTGAGGGCAGCAAGGTCTTCTCCAAGAACCTGATGAAAAAGTACAATATCCCTACTGCAGCCTATGAGGTCTTCACGGATATGGATACTGCATTGCGGTATCTGGAAACTGCCCCCATTCCCACGGTCATCAAGGCAGACGGCTTGGCACTGGGCAAAGGTGTCATTATCGCCATGACCCGGGATGAGGCTAAGGAAGCGGTTCGCTCCATGATGTCCGACAAGGTCTTTGGCAAGAGCGGTGATCGGATCGTGATCGAGGAATTCCTTACCGGCCCGGAGGTATCCGTGCTGTCCTTTACAGACGGGAAGACGGTAGTGCCGATGATCTCCTCTATGGACCACAAGCGGGCGGGAGACGACGATACGGGCCTCAATACCGGTGGTATGGGCACGGTTGCGCCCAATCCCTATTACACTACAGAGATTGCCACTGAGTGTATGGAGACCATTTTCCTACCGACCATCCAAGCTATGAATGCCGAGGGACGCACCTTTAAGGGTTGCCTGTACTTTGGCTTGATGCTGACCCCTAATGGCCCGAAGGTTATTGAGTATAACTGCCGCTTCGGTGATCCGGAGACCCAGGTGGTGCTGCCTCTGCTGGAAAGCGATCTGTTGACCGTTATGCAAGCTACCACCAACGGCACGCTGGCAGAAACAGAAGTGAAATTTGCAGACAAGAATGCCTGCTGCGTGATCATGGCATCCAATGGCTACCCCTCTGCTTATGAGAAGGGCTTCCCCATGGAGATTCCGGAATGTATTTGGGATCATGTGTATGTAGCCGGTGCAGCTGTTCAGGACGGTACGCTGGTCACAAACGGTGGTCGGGTGCTGGGCGCTACCGCTGTGGCAGATACCCTGGAGCAGGCGGTTCAGGACGCCTACGGTATGGTTAAGACCATCCGCTTTGACAATGCGTATTACCGACACGATATTGGCGCCAAAGCGCTGAAAGCCGGGAGGAATTAAGTTTGGTTTATAGAGTATATGTAGAAAAGAAACCGGGTCTGGATAACGAGGCCAAGGCGCTTCTGAACGATGCACGCAATCTGCTTGGAATTGCATCTCTGGAAAATGTGCGTCTGCTCAATTGCTACGATGCAGAGAATATCACCCGGGAGCTGTTTGATTACGCTACTACCACAGTGTTCTCTGAACCCCAGTTGGATATTGCTACCTCTGAGCTGGATCTGGAGGGTGCAACTGTCTTCGCCGTAGAGCCACTGCCCGGTCAGTTCGACCAGCGGGCAGACTCTGCCGCCCAGTGTATCCAAATCATCTCTCAGGGAGACCGTCCTCTTGTCCATTCTGCTAAGGTCTACGGTCTGTACGGAAAGCTTACCCAGCAGGAGATTGATGCCATCAAAAAGCATGTGATCAACCCTGTGGAGTGCCGTGAAGCAAACCTTTCCAAGCCTGAAACATTGGCGATCGACTATGCGATTCCCCAGTCCGTTGCAACTGTAGATGGTTTTATTAGTCTGAACGAGGAAGGATTGGCAGCGCTTTTGGAGAAACTGGGCCTTGCAATGGACCTGGACGACCTGAAATTCCTGCAGAATTACTTCCGGGAAGATGAAAAGCGCGATCCCACCATCACCGAGATCCGCGTGGTGGATACCTACTGGTCCGACCATTGCCGGCATACCACCTTCTCCACCATTATTGATGATGTGAAGATCGACGACCCTGCAGTTGCCGCCGCCTATCAGCGGGATTTGGACGCCCGGGTTGAGGTCTATGGGGAGGAGAAAGCTGCCAAGCGTCCTAAAACCTTAATGGACATTGCCACCATTGGCGCCAAGACGCTGAAAAAACGTGGTCTGCTGCCGGAGCTGGATGAGAGCGAGGAGATCAACGCCTGCTCTATCCATGTTAATGCGACGGTTAACGGACAAGAGCAGGATTGGCTGCTGATGTTCAAGAACGAAACTCACAATCACCCCACAGAGATCGAGCCTTTTGGCGGCGCAGCTACCTGTATCGGCGGCTGTATCCGTGACCCCCTGTCCGGCCGTGCTTATGTCCATCAGGCAATGCGTGTCACCGGCGGCGCAGATCCCCGTAGACCCTTGAATCAAACAATCCCCGGCAAGCTTCCCCAGCGGAAGATCTGCCAGACAGCTGCTGCCGGTTACTCTTCCTACGGCAACCAGATTGGTCTGGCAACCGGTCATGTGGCTGAGATCTACCACGATGGCTATGCCGCAAAGCGCCTGGAATGTGGCGCGGTTGTGGGCGCAGCACCTGCTTTTAATGTGCGCCGTGAGCGTCCCGCTCCCGGTGATGTGGTGATTCTGCTGGGCGGCCGTACCGGTCGTGACGGCATTGGCGGTGCCACCGGCTCTTCCAAGAGCCACAATATGAAATCCCTGACTACCATGGCCTCCGAAGTCCAGAAGGGCAATGCTCCCGAGGAGCGGAAGATCCAGCGGTTGTTCCGCAACAGCGATGTGACCCGACTTATCAAGCGCTGCAATGACTTTGGCGCAGGCGGTGTTTCCGTTGCCATCGGTGAGCTGGCTGCCGGCCTGAAGATCGATCTGGACGCAGTGCGGAAAAAGTACGATGGCCTTGACGGTACCGAGATCGCCATTTCCGAATCCCAGGAGCGTATGGCGGTGGTTGTGGATGCCAAGGATGCTGATGCCTTTATTTCCGCTGCTCGCAGCGGAAATCTGGAAGCCTATCTGGTGGCAGTTGTCACCGAGGAGGAGAGAATGGTCATGACTTGGAAGGGTCAGACCATTGCCAACCTCTCCCGCGCCTTCCTGGATACCAACGGCGCCAGCAAGCATACTAAGGTAGATGTTACCGAAAAGGATCTGTCTGCCCTGAGCAATGCCCTTTACGGCTCACTGCGTGAGATGGCAGCGGACTTAAAGACTGCCAGCCGCAGAGGCCTTGTGGAGCGATTTGACGGTAGTATCGGCGCAGGCTCTGTGCTGATGCCCTTTGGCGGCAAGACCCAGACCACGCCTGCTCAGGCAATGGCTGCGGTTCTGCCTGTGCTGCCCGGGCAGGAGACCTCTCAGGCCAGCGTGATGGCGTGGGGTCTGGATCCGGATCAGATGAGCATTGATCCCTATACCGGCGCCCGTGCGGCGATCTATACCTCTGTTGCCAAACTGGTAGCCGCCGGTGCGGATTATAAGGCTGCATATCTGACTCTGCAGGAATTCTTTGAAAAGCTGCAGGCAGAGCCCAAGCGCTGGGGTAAGCCATTTGCGGCACTCCTGGGCGCGCTGGATGCACAGCTGGAGCTGGGTGCAGCTGCCATAGGCGGTAAGGACTCTATGTCCGGTACGTTCTTGGATATGGATGTACCCCCCACACTGATTTCCTTTGCTATTGCCCCCATTCAGAAGGAGCAGGTGCTGACTCCCGAGTTTAAGGAGGCAGACCATCCGGTATACCTGTTCGCGCCCACCGATGAAACTGCTGAAAGTCAGAAGAACGCTTGGGAGCAGTTCCACCAGCTGCACCTTGCCGGTAAGGTAAAGGCGGCCTGGGCAGTGGAGAACGGTCTGGGTGAAGCAGTCATGAAGATGTCCTTCGGCAACCGTATTGGCTTTAAGTCCTGCGGTTCTGTGGGTGAAAACTGGCACAAGAATTTCTATGGTTTCCTTGTGGCTGAACTGACAGAGGATGTGGACCTGCCCGGCGTTATGAAGATCGGCCAGACCTCCGCTGAGACCGCTATCGTTTTGGATGGCGACAGCGCATCCATCGATGAATTGCTGGCGCTTAACGAGGAAGTGCTGGAGGATGTATATCCCACTCAGGCACCTGCCGAGGACAGGGATGTTCCCGCTTTTAACTATACGGAGGGTTCTGCGAAGGCTCCCGTAGTGAAGTGTGCAAAGCCTAAGGTGCTGATCCCGGTCTTCCCGGGTACCAACTGCGAATATGATTCTGCTCGGGCAGTGATGGCTGCCGGCGGCGAGGCGGAAATCGTGGTCATCGGTAACCTGACGGCAGAGGATGTTGCCAGAAGCGTGGGGACCGTTTCCGCCAAGATTGCTGAAAGCCAGATGATCTTCATACCCGGCGGGTTCTCCGGCGGTGACGAGCCTGACGGGTCTGCAAAGTTTATCACTGCATTCTTCCGCAACCCTGCTATCAAAGAGCAGGTCACCCGCCTGCTGGATAACCGTGACGGTCTGATGTGCGGTATTTGTAACGGCTTCCAGGCACTGATCAAACTGGGTCTTGTGCCTTACGGTCAGATCCGTGACATTGACGAGAATTGTCCCACTTTGACCTTTAACACCATTTCCCGTCACCAATCCAAGATCGTCCGCACCCGGATCGCCTCCAATAAGTCTCCGTGGCTACAGCTGATGAATATTGGCGACATTGTCAATGTTCCTATCTCTCACGGCGAGGGTCGCTTCTACGCCTCAAAGGAACTGGCAATGCAGCTGGCTGCCAACGGTCAGATCGCAACCCAGTATGTGGATCTGGATGGCGTGCCCTCCATGGACACCGATTTCAATCCCAATGGCTCCTTGTTTGCCATCGAGGGTATTACCTCTCCTGATGGCAGAGTCTTTGGTAAGATGGGTCATAGCGAGCGTATCGGCGCAGGGCTGTACAAGAATGTGCCCGGTAACTACGATATTCGTATGTTCGAGGCAGCTGTCAAGTATTTCAAAGGCTGATAAATGCAATAAAACCCGGAAGGCATTGCCTTCCGGGTTTTTTCTAGGTTATTACTGTTCCAACAGCGCCTTGGCCTTTCTGGCAACGATGATCTCCTCGTTGGTATCCACCACGAATATCCGCACAGGACTTCCCAAAGTGGAAATATCATCTCCGCCGTTGGCAACGGCATTCTTATATTCGTCCAGAGAAATGCCCAAGAACTCCAAGCCTTCCAGGCTCATCGCCCGGACCAGATCACTCTTACGGCCGATGCCGCCGCCAAACACAATGGCATCTACACCGCCCATAGCAGCCGCATAAGCGCCAATGTATTTTTTGATACCGTATGCATAGGCCTTGATAGCGTTCTGGCAGTCTTGATTGCCGTTTTTAGCGGCTTCCTGGATATCCCGCAGGTCGTTGGAAACGAAGCCGGACATGCCGTACAGGCCGCTCTCGGTCTGGAGCATGGTCTTTACCTCGCTCAAACTCATGCCGCATTCTTCCACCAAATGGAAGATGATATACGGGTCCATATCGCCGATACGATTGTTCTGCAACACACCGCATTGCAGGCCCATACCCATAGTGGTGTCTATGCTAATGCCGTTTTTGACGGCGCACAGGCTACCGCTACCACCCAAGTGGCAGCATACCAGCTTCAAATCTTTTCGTCCCATCTTTTCTGCAGTCCAGCCGGACAGATATTCCAGTGATGCGCCATGGAATCCGTAACGGCGGATCCCATGCTCCTTGCTCAGTTCGGGAGAAATGGGATACAGATAGGCCTCCGGAGGCATTTGGGCATGGAAAGCTGTTTCAAAGGAGCCGATCAGCGGGGTGTCCGGCATCAAGTCACGGAACTGTCGGATTGCTGCAATGTAAGGCGGATTATGGGCAGGCGCCACAGAATTGAAATCAGCCATAGCCTGCAGCACATCGTCGGTTAAATACTGCACGCCGGTGATGCCCTTGGCGTGGACGACCTTAAATCCCACACAGGAGATCTCATCCAGAGATTCCACGCAACTGTCTAGCAGCTGCACCAGCATAGCGGAGATAGCCTCACGATGAGAGGGAAATACCTCGTCGCTGCGAACCGAAGTGCCGCTAAGATGGTTATTGTGATAGAAACTGCTCTTAGCAGCGCCCACTCGCTCCGCGCCGCCGGATGCCAGGACCTTTTCCCCGGCATCCATATCAAAGAGCTGGTACTTTAGGGATGTGCTGCCTACATTGCAGATCAAAATATTCATTGTTTGCTCCTTATATCTGTGATGTTTTACGATGATCATACTGAGAGGGTATCGTCAAATTTAAGAACTTCTCTTACAGTTAATTGATTTCCATCCACTGTAAAACGGATATCAAATTCCGAAAAGCGAAGGCCATAGACACGGTCGGGGGTTCGCTGGTAGGAGGGACGGGGATCGTGGGACAGCACCTCTATAGCGGCCTGACGCTTGTTTTCCGGCAGCAAACACAGTAGTTGCGCAGGGAAGTCGACCTCCAATAAAAAATCGTCAGCATTGCTTGTAAAGCCTCCCAAAGCGTTCGGAAAACAGTCGCTGTAGGGGATATAGGGTTTGATGTCCAGAATGGGCGTACCGTCCATCAAATCAGCGCCAGCCACATGGATAACCGTACCGTTGTCAGCAGTGTTCTCAATACCAACCAGCTCCACGCAGGAAAGGCCAATGGCGTTGGGCCGGAAGGGAGAGCGGGTGGCAAAGACACCCATCCGGGTGTTGCCCCCCAGCCGGGGAGGGCGTACTGTAGGCGCCCAATCATCCCGTACAGCCTCGGAAAATTGCCAGATGATCCATATATGGGAAAATTCATCCAATCCCCGCAGGGCGTCGGGATTCCGATATTCCGGTGTAAAAACAATGGTGGAGCGAAGGCTGGAAGCCAGACCGCTTTGCCGAGGGATACCGAATTTTGTGGGAAAATCGCTCTTCATATGGGCGATGGGGCGCATAGTGATGTCCATATCAGCACCTTGCCTTTCTGAAACAGAAAGAAATTACAAAGAGAATAGCCAGTACAAGTGAAATTGCAGCTCCTGCAGAAACACCCATATGATAGGACAGAATCAATCCGCAGATGCCTGCCAACAGTGCAGATAAGATAGACAAGCCGTGATATTGCCGCAAGTTCTTTGCCACATTGCGGGCAGCTGCTGCGGGCAGGACCAACAGAGAATTGAGGATCAGCAGACCCACCCAGGAGATTGCAAGGGTTACAATTACGGCAATAGCTACCGTAAACAGTGTTTGAACAAGGGCGGGGGAGATCCCTCTGGAGGAGGCAAGCTGGGGGTGAACGGAAGATAGGGTCAAACTATTGCCAAAGACAATCCAATAGACCGCTACAACCAGAAGAACCATCGCCAGTAGCCCAATTTCCACAGGTGTCACAGAGAGAATATCGCCGATCAGATACTGATTGTACTTTGTGAAACTACCGCCGCCAAGAGTTGCAATAAAGATGCCCAGAGCTACTGCAGTGCTGGAAAACACGCCGATTAGGGTATCTGCAGTGTGGGAGCTGCGACTGCGCACAAAGGAGAACAGCAGCGCAAAGAGAATTGAGAAGATAACTGCCACCCAAGTAGGCCCGACAATGCCGAAAATGCAGCCGATGGCGATGCCGGTAAAAGCAGAATGACCAAGCGCGTCAGAGAAAAAGCTCATTTTGCCGGTGACAATCATTGTGGATGTGAGACCGAACAGTGGCGCCATCAGTAAAACTGCCAGCAACGCGTTGCACATAAAATCCCAGTGCAGCATTTGGAAGGGAAGCGCGTCCCAGAGAGAATACCAAAGATCTATCATAGGGCGCCTCCTTTCCGGTGAAACACCCGGCAAAATTCGTCGGAATGCAGCACCATTTCCGGGTCACCCTGACAGACTACCTGATGGTCGATCAGAGCTACAGTATCGGCGTAGCGGGGCAGCATATGAAAATCGTGCGTGGTCATCAGGATGGACAGATCGTAGCTTTTTCTCAGTTCATCCAGCATTTCCATCAGAGTCTCCATACCCTCCACATCCACACCGGACAGGGGTTCGTCCAAAATCAGAATGTTTGGGACAGGCTCCAGCGCCAGGGCAAGCAGCACCCGCTGCAACTCACCGCCGGAAAGCGTACCAACCCGCTTATCGATCAGATTTTCCCCGTGTACCCGCTCCAGACAATCCAGCACCTTGCTGCGCATACTACGGGAAAGACCTAAAAATGCAGGTCGTTTGCTCATACAACAAGCAAATAGATCCGCAACTGTGACAGGGTCGCCGGGATCAAAGGCAGGACTCTGCGGCACATAGCCGATCACAGGCTTTCGATTTCTCTGACCGGGGACAGAGAAAGATATGATACCGTCGTATTCCTGCTGCCCTAAGATGGCTTTGATCAAGGTGCTTTTTCCTGCGCCATTGGGACCGATCAGGGCAAGCATCTGGCCGCAGTGGACGTGCAGATTTACATCGCTGAGAATGGTGTCGCTGCCGATTTTTACGGACATGTTTTCAATCCTTAGACAGCAGGAGTGACCGCAGGCTCCGCCGTGTGTGGTTATTTTCATCCCAGCGCCTCCTTAATGGTGTCAATATTATGATACATTGCCTCAAAATAGCTTCTTCCGGACATAGCCATATCCAATGCGTAAATATCCGCGCCGGTTTCCGACGAAATGATTTGAGCAGCTGCGTCACTGCCGTTGGTTTCCGTAAAGATTGCACTGAGCCGGTGTGACTGTACAAGGTCAATCAACTCAATTAACTCTTTAGCAGAGGCCTCACCGCCGGATTCTTCTTCCACAGCCTTCAAAATGTGCAGATCAAATGCTTCGGCAAAATAGGAAAATCCGTCGTGGAAGGTGATGATCTGCCGGCAAGGAAGATCCTGCAGCTGCTTCTGCCCGTATTCCTGCAGAGCCTGCAGATCTGAAAGAAGCGTCTGAAGGTTGTTGGTGAGGACTTCTTTATGCTGAGGATACAGCTGGATCAAACCCCGGCAGAGGTTATGACACATTTCCATAGCCGATTCCGGAGATAACCAGATGTGTGGATCTTCATCATTGTGATGGTGGTTACCGGATCCGTTATCGTGGCTGTGATTGCCGCAATGTAACTCCACATTTGCAGACGCATCGATTATGCTGTTTGAACTGCGTAGCGCGTCATTTAAGAAATCTTCCAACCCCGCCCCGGAAATCACCACTGCTTGCGCAGATTCCAGTGTTTGCATCTGATGAACCTGTAGGGTGTAATCATGTAAGCAGGAAACATTTTCTGTGATCAGTCGCGTCACAGTGATATCTGTTCCTTGGCACAACCGTGAGGTAAATTCGTATACCGGCAATGTGGTTGCGGCAATGGTGGCAGGCGCTGGGTGCGCGCAACTGCTAAAGCTGCCAAGCAGCAGGCAGATCGCCACAAGCATAATCAATCGTTTCATATAATAACCAGCTTTTGTCTGTAGATTTCTACTGTATATCATAGCATATTTGTCAAGAAAAATGGAGACTGCAAAAGCAGTCTCCCAGGTTCTTTTATGCGCAGTACTTAGTGGGTCTCCACCCAGTCGTTAACCTTGGTCTTTGCCAGACGCAGGATGTCTTCCTGGGGATAAGGAGACTGCTCGCCGCCGCATACGTACAGGAAATACAGTCCGGCAGGTGTCTGGTACAGAGTTTCCTCATAGCCGGCAGGATCTCCGTAGAAACCGTAAGTGTATTTCTTTACCAAAGTGGCAGTTTCTGTGTCGTACTCTTTTTTGCAGATGATCTTCTTCATAAAATGGCCTCCTTTCTGCTATGTAGAGTCTTCCGTCATTATAGCGGAAAAATCCTGGAAATCAAGTTAAATTTGTCATAATTGAAACTTTACACACAGAAATAATACCATCTTGGGGGAAAATTGGCATATAATACTAAATAATCCTTACTTTACGCGGGCCTTCCACTATGGTAGTATAAACAAGAGGTGAACATAATGCGAGATTTTCCGATATTTACCACCACACATGGGGTGGCCAGTCTTACCCTGAAAGAGATTCCCTACAATGGGGACGCATATATCACCATCCGGGATACCTCTGAGCCCAGAGAACTGGTAGAGGAATGTCTCGATTTCTGCAGGGCGGTGGGTGCAAAGCGGGTCTTTGGAACCGGACATTCTGTTTTGGAGGAATACCCCCTGTATTCCGTAATTCTCAAAATGCGGGTTGCGGTGGAGTCACTTCCGGAGTTCGACGCGGCGCTGTTTCCCGTGACGGAGGAAACTGCGGAGAAATGGCGCAGCATTTACCGTGAAAAAATGGTCTCGGTTCCCAATGCGGCAACTATGACCAAGGCCGATGCTAAAGATATGCTGGAGCGAGGAGACGGATACTTTGTCCATAAGGATGGGAAACTGCTGGGAATCGGGATGGTGGGGAAAGAAACCATTCGTGCTGTTGCATCTGTGGTGCCCGGGGCAGGGGAACAGGTTCTGTGCGCGCTGTGCCATGGCCTGTTGCGTGAGTACGCAGAACTGGAAGTGGCGGCGGAGAACATCCGGGCCATACGGCTGTATGAGCGGTTGGGTTTTGTGAAAACTGCAGAGGTTTCCCGCTGGTATAAAATTTTTGAGGATGTCAAGTAAAAGTACTTGACAATCGAGTGGTTGTGATGTATTATGTATCAGGTGTCAAGGAGAATGCCTTGACAGAGGAGGCTTGAGATGGACGCACTGCAGATGACACTTCTGTTTGACTACTACGGCGAGCTGCTGACGGAGCGTCAGCGGATGTGCTTCGATCTGCGTCACAATCAGGATCTGTCTCTGGCCGAGATCGCAGAAGAGCTGCAGGTCAGCCGACAGGGTGTCCATGATAACTTAAGCAGAGCCGAAGCGCTGCTGATCAATATGGAAGAGAAGACCGGATGTGTCCGCCGGGCACTGGAGTGCCGGAAGGCCGCCGGGAAAATTCTGCAGGCAGCAGGTCTTTTGGCAGAACACGATGATAAGCAAGTATCCGATTTGGCCCAGAAAATTCTGGATGCAGCCAAATATCTTGAGGAGTAACATACATGGCATTTGAAGGATTGACCGAAAAAATTTCTGCTGCCTTCAAAAAGCTTAGAGGCAAAGGTCGCCTGAAGGAGTCCGATGTAAAGGAAGCGATGCGTGAGATCCGCATGGCGCTTCTGGAAGCGGATGTAAGCTATAAGGTTGTAAAGGACTTTGTAAAGTCCGTTACAGAGCGGTGCGTAGGCGCAGATGTGCTGGAAGCACTGAGTCCTGCTCAGATGATCGTTAAGATCGTGGATGAAGAGCTGACAAAGCTCATGGGCAGCGAAGCAAAACATATTTCCATCAACCCCAACGGTCCTACCGTTGTGATGCTGGTAGGCCTGCAGGGCGCCGGTAAAACCACCAACGGCAGTAAACTGGCAGGTCATATGAAGCGCCAGGGCAAGAATCCCTTGCTGGTGGCCTGCGATATTTACCGCCCCGCTGCGATTCAGCAGCTGAAGGTCTGCGGTGAGAAACTGGGTATCCCGGTGTTTGAAAAGGGTCAGATCGATCCGGTTCAGATCGCCAAGGAAGCGGTCAGCTATGCCCGTCAGCATGGGCATGATATGGTGTTCCTGGATACCGCCGGCAGACTCCATGTGGATGAAACCCTGATGGAAGAGCTGAAAAATATCAAAGCCACCGTAAAGCCCGATGAAATCATGCTGGTTGTAGATGCTATGACCGGGCAGGACGCGGTGAATGCCGCCCAGAGCTTCAACGAATGGCTGGATATCGATTCCGTTATGCTCTCCAAGCTGGACGGCGATGCCAGAGGCGGTGCGGCGCTGTCTGTCCGGGCGATTACCGGAAAGCCGATCAAGTTTGCCGGTATTGGCGAAAAGCTGGAGGATATCGAGCCTTTCCATCCGGATCGTATGGCTTCCCGGATCTTGGGGATGGGCGATGTGCTCTCCCTAATTGAAAAGGCGGAGAAAGCATTTGATGCCAAGAAGGCAGCTCAGATGGAGGAGCGGCTGAAAAGCAATAAATTTACGCTGCAGGATTTCTACGATCAGCTGGTGCAACTGAAATCCATGGGCTCTATGCAGGAACTGCTTGCGCAGATGCCCGGCGGCATGAATATGAAAAACATTCGTCTGGACGAAAAGGCCATGAGCCGCACAGAGGCGATTATCCTTTCCATGACACCCAATGAGCGGGAGAACCCCAACATCATCGGGGCCAGCCGGAAAAAGAGAATTGCCGGTGGCGCCGGTGTAAAGGTAGAGGATGTGAACCGTCTTCTGAAATCCTTTGACCAGATGAAGTCGATGATCAAGCAGTTCTCCGGCCCAGGCGCCGGTAAGAAGATGAAGCGTATGGGCAGATTCGGCGGTTTTGGCGGATTTCCCGGCTTCTAAAAATGTTCGCTGAAAGCAAATTGCTTTGCGATATAGATTAATTTACAAAATATTTTGGAGGTGAAACCCATGGTTAAAATCAGACTCAGAAGAATGGGCGCAAAGAAGGCTCCCTTCTATCGTATCGTTGTTGCTGATGCTCGTTCTCCCCGTGACGGCCGCTGCATCGAAGAGATCGGTACCTACAACCCTCTGACCGAGCCCGCCACCATCACTGTTGATGCAGAGAAGGTTCAGGCTTGGATCAAGAACGGTGCACAGCCCACCGATACCGTACGTGGCCTGCTGAAGAATGCCGGCGTGCTGTAATTTCCCTTAAGGAGTTAGCCCAATGAAAGAACTTTTGCTGTATATGGCAAAGAATCTGGTGGACGAGCCCGAGGCAGTTACAGTCACCGAGGTTTCCGATGAGGAAGGCAAAGTACTGGAGCTTCATGTTGCCCCCGGCGACATGGGTAAGGTCATCGGCCGCCAGGGTCGGATTGCGAAGGAAATTCGCACCATTGTGAAAACCGTTGCCCAGCGCACCGGCGAAAAAGTCACGGTGGAAATCGTGGATTAACGGCTTATGCGTGACGCTTGGCGCCACGCATTTTCCGTTTCTTTGGAGGAAGAATATGAAATTGGACTATATTGACGGGGGCGAAATCGTCAGCACTCACGGTGTCAGAGGTGAGATGAAAGTACTGACCTGGCTGGACGATCCCCAGATGCTTTGTGAATTTGAACGCTGCCGTATTAACGGAAAAGAATATAAAGTTGAATCCTGCCGGGTGCAGAAGAATTGCAATCTTTTGAAACTGCAGGGAATCGACACTATGGAAGATGCCCAGGCTATGCGGGGCAAGACCGTCCAGCTGTACCGGGAAGACATTGATGATGAGATCATCTTCGCCGCGGAACTTCTTGGCGTAGAGGTATACTGTGACGGTGCGCGGATCGGCACGATTACCAATGTGCTTGCTTACCCCGGAAACTCAGTGTATGTTGTGGGAACAGATACCAATCAGGACGAGTACATGATTCCTGCGGTAAAGGAATTCATCCTGTCCACGGATCTCCAAAAGAATCAAATGTATGTAAAACTCATCGAAGGGATGCGTACCAATGAGAATTGATATACTGACCCTGTTTCCGGAATCTTTGGGAGATGTGTTGTCTGAGAGTATTCTGGGTCGCGCCCAGGAACGTGGGTTTATTCGCATTGAGACCCACCAGATCCGCGATTACACAGCCAATAAGCAGATGCAGGTGGACGATTACCCCTATGGGGGAGGACGCGGCGCTGTGATGCAGGCAGACCCGCTGTACCGCTGTTGGGAGGCAGCTTGCGATCAGGCGGGGGGGCCTGTGCATACCATCTACTTGTCTCCTTGCGGAAAGACCTTCTGTCAGGCGGATGCTATCCGACTCAGCAAGTTGGAGAACATCGTGTTTGTCTGCGGTCATTATGAAGGCATTGACCAGCGATTTATCGACGAATGTGTGGATGAGGAGCTGTCACTGGGTGATTTTGTGCTCACGGGCGGTGAAATCGCCGCCATGGCTA
Organism: Faecousia sp.; assembly: GCA_045590835.1. GTDB lineage: Bacteria > Bacillota > Clostridia > Oscillospirales > Oscillospiraceae > Faecousia. Next base: position 21,669 of record JAZNRW010000035.1, on the reverse strand, counting down.
TGACCGATGCTATCTGCCGGATGGTACCGGGCGTGCTGGCGGATCCGGAGTGCTTTGAGGATGAGAGCCATTATAGCGGACTGCTGGAGTACCCCCAGTACAGCCGCCCTGCGGTGTGGCACGGCAGGGAAGTGCCGGAAATTTTGCTGTCCGGCAACCATCAAAAAGTGGACCAATGGCGCCGTAAGCAGTCCCTGCGGAAAACTCGCCAGCGCAGACCGGATATGTATGAGAAACTGGACTTAAGCAGCAAGCAGGATCAAAAGCTTCTGCGGGAAATAGAGGAAGAAGACCGAGAAACGATCAACGAATAATAAAAGCGGCGTGACCGATGGGCCATGCCGCTTTTATCATACATACTTTAATAACCGGTGGGGTCGTAATTTACAATAATGCTCTGCTCGGTCAAGGCGGTAACCTTTCTGACCTTCGTACCGTATACATTGACCTGAATCAGATTGGGACAATCTTTCAGGCTCTCCACAGAGGAAATGCCGGAATTGTAGTCCATATAAACATTGTTTAAATTTTTCAAATCCCTTAGGGGTTCCAAGGTGGTCAGCAGATTGTAAGATCCATCGATATTCACCAGATTGCTGTCTTCGGCGAATGCAGGCAGGTCCGTTACCTGATTGTTGGAAAAATTCAGGTTAGTCAGATTGATCAAATTCTCAAGGCCGTCCAACCGGGTCAGTTTGTTATCTGTTACAGACAAATGTGTCAGCGTGGTACAGGCTGAAAGTGCAGAAACATCGTTGATACTGTTGGAATTCAAATTCAGCTGCTGCAATCCCGTACAGTCAGCAATCTCCTCAACGGAAGTGAGGTCATTGCTCTCAATATTCAGAACCGTCAAAGCTGTATGTCCGGAAATAGGGGTAAGCGTACGCAGGGTGTTATAAGACAGATCCAACGTGCTGATATTGGCAAGTCCGGACAGAGGAGCTATGTTATTGACCGCGTTATGTTGCAGATTCAGGTTGGTCAGCTCTGTCATGTCAGCAAGAGGAGCCAGATCGCGGATCGTGTTATTGCTAAGATCCAAGGTGGTAATAGTATCCGCATTTTCCAAACCGGTAATGGTGGACAGGGCGCAGTTGCTCAGAGTAAGTGTTGTCAGGTTCGGCAAAGTACCGATTACAGACAACTCATCAGCCTGTACCTTGGTGTTGGTGATTTGCAACGTGTTTATGTTTGATAGGTGTGACAATACAGACAACTGTCCGTTAATGCCGCTGTCAATGGTCAGCTTTTCCAGGAAAACCATATAACGGAGCGCCTCGTAATTTTTCGCCTCACTGGGGATCGTGAATTCCGTGATGGTCCAAAGGTCGTTGCTGTAAAGAATGCTGTCGTCGCTGACGGCAAGCTGCTGCCGGATCGCAGATTCCAAAGCATCGTCATTAAAAACAACTTCTTCTATTACACCGCCCACAGTAAACCCAAAAATAGATACCGGACTGACAAGTCCCTCCGGTGACACAGCCACTGCATAGATGGTATTTTCACCCTCCTGCAATTTTACAGGAATTTCATACAGATCCTCTTGGGTTGAAGGGTATTCTCCATCAATATTTACGAACAAGGTGGGGGCATCCCCTTCCACAGTAACGCTGATGTATTGGTTATAAAAACCCGGTTCCGGTGAGCAGGTGGGGGCTGCAGGGCGCATAGCATCAATCTGTGTTTTAATATCCGGGTTAGAGATGTTATTGAGCATATTCACCGCGTCCAGCACCTTGTCTTGCTCCAGAAAAGTTTGACACAGGGCGACATATAGGTCCGCACTGCCACCGTCAGCAATGGCTTTTGAGAGGGTATATTCTGCTTTTGTAAAGTTGCCGCCTTTTTTATGCTGCTCAGCAAGTTCTATGGCGATCGCGTCGTTATCACCGGCTTGGCGGTATGCCAAATCGTAAAGCCAGGACGATGTTTCGTGTTTGCCGTTCTGCTCAAAAAAACGGGCGCAGAATACAAACATATCCCGGGTAAACTCCCGGTCATATATAAGCAGATACCAGGCCATACACAAAATAATTGTAATAGCCAGGATCAAGGGAATCAGAATACGAATTGATTTTTTCATGACTAACTCCGTCTCTATAAAATATCACTTTGATTATATCTGCCTGCCGGAGTGCTGTCAAGTGGCTGAAAAATCCTGTACTACAGGATTTTACCGGAATTGACATGTCAGCTGCATTAGAATAGGCTGGAGGTGATACAAATGCAGGGAACACTAAGTAAAATTCTAATAACAGTTCTGATGGCAGTGATCGTGCCGGGGCTGATCTTCCGGGTAGTTGAAAAGCAGGAGCAGAAAGCGCCGCTACAATCAGAATCCGTTGCAACAACATCTTCCACATTTGCCGAAAATATTCCGCAGGCGAAGGATACAGCTATGATAACCGCTATACTGGATGACGGAACGGTCCGTACTATGGAGGAGAGCGCATATCTTACCGGTGTACTGCTGGCGGAGATGCCGGTATCGTTTCATGATGAGGCGCTAAAGGCGCAGGCGGTGGTTGCCAGAACCTACGCCAGAAAACAAATTTCAAACGGCGGCAAGCATAGCGGACAGGGAGTTTGTACAGATTCCTCCTGCTGTCAGGCGTACTGCAGTCCGGAGAACTTTTTGGAAGCAGGAGGTAAGGATGCAGACTTGGAGCGGGTTCGTACTCTTGTGAATTTGACGCAAAACCAACTGCTTTACTATGGTGATGCTCTGATTGAAGCAACCTATTTCTCTTGTTCCGGCGGAAAAACAGAGGATGCGGTGGCTGTTTGGGGAACGGAGATTCCCTACTTGAAGGCACAAGATAGCCCGGGGGAGGAACAGGCAACGCATTACACCGATACAGTGCAATTTTCTGCCGAGGAATTTGCAGACCGATTACAGCTTGCAACGGATACCTTACCTGGAGACTGGTTCGGAAATATTATCTATACCCCAGGCGGTGGCGTGGATACGATTGAGATTTGTGGAGTCAACTTTTCCGGAACGGATCTGCGGCGTATTTTGCAGTTGCGTTCGACGGCGTTTCAAATATCGGCAGTTGGACAGACGATCACCGTGACCACAAAAGGCTTTGGCCATCGGGTGGGTATGAGCCAATATGGCGCGGAAGCAATGGCAGTTAGCGGAAGTGATTATCAGCAGATTTTGCAATATTATTATCCGGGAACGGTGCTGCAAACTGTGGAGGAAGATTGACAAAGGAGGATTTCTTTAGTAGAATATTGGAAAATTGCAGAAAGGAGGCGTTGGAATTGCCTATTCAAATACCAAATGATTTGCCGGCTGCCGGTGTGTTGCAGCAGGAAAATATCTTTGTGATGACGGAAGATCGTGCTGTTACACAGGATATCCGACCGCTTGAGATCGTGGTGCTGAATTTGATGCCTACCAAAATTGCAACAGAGACCCAGTTGAGCCGACTTCTTGGCAACACGCCTCTGCAGGTTCGCTTGGAGCTGATGCACACCAAATCCCATATTTCCAAAAATACTGCCCAGGAGCATCTTCTAACGTTCTATAAAACCTTTGATGAGCTGAAGCACCGGAAATTTGACGGCATGGTAATTACCGGCGCACCTGTGGAACTGATGGAATTTGAGGAAGTGGATTACTGGCCGGAGCTGTGTGAGATCATGGAGTGGAGTAAGACCCATGTTCACAGCACATTCCACATCTGCTGGGGCGCTCAGGCCGGACTTTACTATCATTATGGGATTCCCAAATACCCAATGGAAAATAAACTGTTCGGTATTTTTGAACATACGAAAGACTATCCCCGCTCTATTTTGCTTCGGGGTTTCGATGACTGCTTCTGGGCCCCCCATTCCAGACACACTACAGTGCTGCGGGAGGACATTGAGAAAGTCCCGGGCCTCAAGATCCTGTCTTCTTCTGCGGATGCGGGGGTTTACATGGTGATGAATAAAAACGGTCACCAGATCTTTGTCACCGGTCACTCTGAGTATGATCCGGATACGCTGGAAAAGGAGTACCTCCGGGACAAAAAATTGGGTCTTCCTATTGGAGTTCCAAAGAACTATTACCCCAATGACGACGACACACAAGATCCTATGGTCCGCTGGCGGGGGCATGCCAATCTGCTGTTTTCCAACTGGCTAAACTACTTTGTGTATCAGACCACACCCTACGATATTATGCATATTGGTGAAGAGTAATAAATACCCACCCATTATTGGGCGGGTATTTTTCTGTTGACAATTCTATTACATTTTTGGATAATAAGGTTAATATAATTTGTTATCGCTATACGCATACGAAATGTTGTGACATTTCGAAAGGAGGCAAGTATGGAGCTGTGCATTGATGGCTTGAAGATTGGGGCAAGACCCGGACAGACTTTGCTTGAATTGGTGGTGGCTTTGGGGCTCGATAGCAATCAATTATCTCAAAGACCTCTTGCGGCGAAGATTGCCGGCGAGGTGTTTAATTTGAATTATGTTCCTGTGCGCGCAGGTGCGCAGGAACAAGAGCGTCCATCTATTCGCCGTGCTATGGAGGCATCCGGTGGAATGGTGCAGCTGCTGCGCTTTGGTGACCCGGCGGGCAGGGATGTATACACGCGAACAGTCCAGTTTGTGCTGTTTCTGGCGATTCGTAATTGCTGGCCGCAGGCTGAAGCAAAAATCAGCAGTACCTTCGGTTCTCTGCTGTATGTTCAGGTGACCGGAGCGGAGGAATTTGACTTCCAGACTCTAAAAAAGGAGATTGCCTCCATTGTTGCTTCTGACATTCCCTTGCTTCGGCAGCGAATGTCCACAGATGACGCCATTGCAAAATACACTGCAGACGGGCAGTTTGATAAAGCAAAACTTCTTAAATATAGAACTGAGCCGTATTTTGATGTATATGCCCACGGTGATTTCTTGGATTATTACTATGGGGAACTGGCACCATCTACAGGATATCTGCAGGTATGGGATGTTATTCCCGCAGATAATGGTTTTTTCTTTATCTACCCCGATGATGAGCAACCGGATCAAATTGGCAGATATATTTCAATGCCTCAGATTATGGCCGTCAATAAGGAGAGCATTCGTTGGTGCGAGCTGATGGAATGTGAGACCGTATCCGATTTGAACGGCTTGATAGAAACGGGCAAATTCCGGGAACTGATCCGGGTCAATGAGGCGCTCCATGAAAAGAGATATGCGCAAATCGCGGATATGGTCTGCCAGCGGGGCGCCAAGGCGGTGATGCTGTCCGGACCCAGCTCTTCCGGAAAAACCACCTCAGCCAACCGCTTGGCAACACAGCTGCGTGTTCACGGGAAAAAGCCTGTGATCATGAGCCTTGATGATTACTACATAAACCGCGATCAGATTCCACCAGGACCGGATGGCACGGTTGATTTGGAGCATATCAATACCATCGATACAGCCTTGTTTTCTCAACATTTACAGTCCTTGTTGAGCGGCAATGAAGTGGAGATCCCGGTATTTAATTTCCTGACAGCCAAGCGTGAATGGCGTGGACATATGATGCGAATGCAAGATGACACAGTAATCATTGTGGAGGGACTCCACGCCCTCAATCCACTGCTGCTGCCGCATGATCTGGACCATTCTTTGGTGTTTAAGATGTATGTATGTCCGCTGATGCCACTGAATTTGGATGACCATAACCGGATTTTGAGCAGCTACCTGCGATTGCTCCGCAGAATTGTGCGAGATTATGAGACCCGGGGTTCTTCGGTGGAACGGACGCTCAGCATGTGGGATTCCGTCCGCAGGGGAGAGAAACAATGGATATTGCCCTTCCAGGAAAGTGCGGATGTGATCTTCAACAGCGCTACTCTTTATGAACTTCCGGTGCTGAAGCACCATGTGTTCCCACTTCTGACAGCGGTTCCTCCGGAGGAGAGCTGTTACGAGCAGGTACGGGCCATTGTGAAGATGCTCAACTATGTGCTCTCGACAGATGCAGATGACGAGATCCCGCCCACCAGTTTGGTGCGAGAGTTCGTAGGCGGAAATTCCTTCTATCGATAACAATGCAAAAACGGTGGAAAGCAATCGCTTTCCACCGTTAATTTCGTTAAATACAGCATTCTGCTACAAATGCAGATTTTTCTTCCTTAGCAGGTTTATACGGGTTGGGACTTGGGAAATTTAGAATCAGAGACAGAAGCAAGCAAAGCGCGAGGGCAGCAGCGCCGGCGGTGATCCACTGACTTCTGCGGGTTGTCAGCTCCCGGGACAGATACAGAAGCGTCAAAATGGCAGCGGATATCAGCAGACTAAAAATTGCCAGTATAACCTTCAGCCAAATGATGCCCATACCTGCAAAGATCATATACAGAATAAAGAGCGCAGCATCTGCGCACAGCCCGTAGGTCATCATACGCTCCATAGATTTATAACGACTCTGTTTGGCAGCCATTGTGCATCCCTCCAATTTGGTTCTTGCATTACTTATAGCACATTATGGCGAAAAATGCAATCCCTTCTGTAAAATAGGGATTTTTTGCATAGATACTTGCAGGAATACAGTTTTGGTGATATAATTGTTAAAAATAAAAGTGATAGTGTGTACAAGGAGCGATTATGGCAGAACCAAAGTATCGCCTTGAGGGAATCGTCCACACCAGAAGTGAGCTGATGGAGGACTTTGAAGGCCCTCTTGACGTGATTTTCTTATTGCTCAGCAAGAATAAAATTGAAATTCAGGATGTGTCCATTACGGCGATTTTGGAGCAATATCTGGCGTACCTGGAGGAGATGAAACGGCTGGACATTGAACTGGCCAGCGAATTCATCACCATGGCATCCCACCTGATGTTGATTAAGACCAAGATGCTCCTGTCCACGGCGGAGGCAGTAGAGGCAGAGACGGAGCTGGATTTGCTGCGGCAGTCTCTGATCGAGCGTCAGCGCCATGAGGCTATGGATCAGATTCGAATGGCGATCACTGTATTGGAGCCCCTCAATGAAGTGGGCCGCTGTATCTTTACCAAGGCGCCGGAACCTCTGCGCCGTGATACAACCTACCGTTACCAACACGAGCCGGAGGATATGCTGCGGGCCTTGGATGAAATTACCGAGCGCAATCAGCGCCGTCTGCCTCCGCCTACGGTGAATTTTAAGGGTATTGTGGGTAAAGAACCTTATCCTGTAACCAAAAAGGCAAAGGAATTGGTGCGAAACCTGGTGCTTCGTGGCATTCAGCGGCTTAAAAACCTGTTTAAGGGCAGCCGAAGCCGCTCGGAAATTGTTGCCACTTTTTTGGCAATTCTGGAGCTGTGTAAGACCAATTCCGTTTCTCTGGAGGACGATGTTTCCGGAGAAAATCCCAATGTGCGACTGATTCACGAAACAGACTCTGTGATTGAGGAGAGTACCGATGGAACAAATAGAACTACAGAGGGCAATTGAAGCGATTTTGTTCGCTGCCGGTGAGCGGGTAGCCATAGCGCAATTGGCATCTGTTTTGGAAACGGATGAAAAGGAAATTGTTGAGGTGACTAACGCGCTGGCGGATGAGCTGGCGTTCAACCGCCGTGGCATCCGGATCCTCCGTCTGGAGGACGGCTATCAGATGGTTTCCTCTGGTGAGATGGCTGATCTAATTACCAAAGCGCTGGAAACCAGAAAGCCTCCCAAGCTGTCTGCATCTCAGTTGGAGGCGCTCACCATTATTGCTTATTACCAGCCTGCTACCAAGGCCATGGTGGAGCAGCTTCGCGGTGTGGATAGTTCCTATTCCATTGGGTCGCTACTGAATAAGAAGTTGATCGAAGATGCCGGACGGCTGAATGTTCCGGGTCGGCCCATCCTGTACCGGACGACCCCCGCTTTTTTGCGTACCTTTGGCTTAAGTTCCTTAGAGGAACTGCCGCCTATTGAAAAGGTGAATCTGGGCGAGCCGATTATGGAACAGCAGGATCCGGATCAACTGACCATAGAAGACCAGACTCCGGAGCAGATACCTGCAGGGGAGACCTGATATGGGGTGGCTAATTGCGCTAGGTGTCCTTACAGGCATTGCTTTTGTGCCAATTGGCCTGAGAGGAATTTACCGGCAGAATGATTCGGGTGTCTGGGTGATTCTGGGGCCTGCGGCTATCAGAATCTATCCTGGTTCCGGTAAGCAGAAGGACAAGCCGAAGGACACGGAAGCAGAAAAAGGCAAGAAAGCTTCCGGCAGCAAGAATAAAACCGGCGGCAGCTTCCGTGATTTTAAACCCCTGCTGAATACCGTGTTGACATTTCTTGCAGAATTTCGCAGGAAGCTAAGAGTCAACCGAATGGAACTGCAATTGATAATGGCTGGGGAGGACCCCTGCAATCTTGCGGTAAATTACGGTAGAGCCTGGGCGGCTGTGGGTGTAATCCTACCCCAGCTCGAACGAGTATTCGTGATCAAAAAGCGAGATATTGCTGTTGCTTGCGACTTTACCGGTGAATCCACCAGGATATATCTGCGCCTGGATGCTACCATTACTGTGGGCAGGCTGCTAAGGCTGCTGGCAGCCCACGGCTTCCGAGCGTTCAAAGAATTTAGAACTATCAGAAATTTAAGAAAAGGCGGTGCCAAATTATGAGCCAGAATCTTCCCAATATGCTGGAAAACACCATTGCAAAAATCCGCGAGATGGTGGATGCCAACTCCGTTGTTGGCGAGCCGATCGTAACAGCTGACGGCGTAACCATCATTCCCATTTCTAAGATCAGTGTGGGCCTGGGCGGCGGTGGTTCCGATTTTGTGTCCAAGAATGTAAATCACCATGAAAACCCCTTTGGTGGCGGTGTTGGTGCTGGTGTGAAGGTGACCCCTGTGGCATTCATTGTTGTGAAGGATAGCTCTGTGCGGATCCTGCCTATTGCAACACCTGCCAACACCACAGCAGATCGCATTGTGGAAATGGTTCCGGATACCCTGGATAAGATAGCCAGCTTTATTGACTCCAGAACGGAGAAAAAGGCAGAATAACCTTGCTTTTTCCGGAGATACTAACTCCGGGTGATAATGATGAAAAAGCTAATTGCCAGGGTGGCAGCTGCATTTCTGGCTGCTATCCTGGTTTTTCCCTGTGAGGCAATTTCTGCCGGAAGCGCGGTTCTAATGGATGCGCAGACCGGCAGGATGTTGTTTGAAAGAAACGCAAATCAGCGCAGTTTGATTGCAAGTACCACCAAAATTATGACGGCTTTGGTGGTTTGCGAGCAATCCAATGTGCTTGACAGGGTGCGGATTCCCAAGGAGGCGGTGGGAATTGAAGGATCTTCCATGTACCTGCGTGAAGGCGAAGTGCTGACAGTACAGGAACTGCTGTATGGACTGATGCTGCGCAGCGGCAATGATGCTGCGGTGGCGCTTGCTATTTACTGCGGCGGCACGGTGGAGGGATTTGCGGAGCTGATGAACGATAAGGCCCACCGTCTTGGGCTGACCGGCTCCCATTTTGTGAATCCCCATGGCCTTGATAACCCGGATCATTATGCAACAGCCAGAGACCTGGCGGTCCTTTCTGCATACGCCATGGAAAACCCCATTTTCGCGCAGACTGTCTCTACAAAGTCCGTGATGGTGGGACAGCGGAGTCTGCAAAATCACAACAAGCTGCTCTGGCAGGTGGATGGAGCAGATGGAGTCAAGACCGGGTTTACCAAGAAAGCCGGGAGAATCCTGGTGTCCAGTTGCACCCGGCAGGGCCGCCGCCTGATCGCTGTGACTATCAATGATGGGAATGACTGGGCAGACCATAAAACCCTTTTGGAATCCGGCTTTTCAGCCTTTTCCCTGCAGCAGGTTGTTACAGCAGGGGAGTGCGTCTCTACCCTAGAAGTGGAAAGTGCGGAAAATCATGCTGTAGAGCTGATTGCCGCTGAGGACTTTGTGTATCCGCTGAGGTCTGATGAAACCTTAAAGATCATCATTCCAGGACCGGGATTTGTCTACGCCCCTGTGGTGGAAGGGCAGAGTGCCGGCACAGCGTACTTGTATTTGGAAGAAAAAATTGTGGGAAAGATCCCACTGGTATACGGCAGTACCATCGAGCGCCTGCCGGAGGAGAAGACCCCGCTTCTCAAGCGGATATTTGGAGGGAAAAGACAGTGACGGAAAGACTACAAAAAATCATATCCGCCAGGGGTCTTGCTTCCCGAAGGAAGGCTGAAGAACTGATTTCTGCCGGTAAGGTTACCTGCAATGGCAGAGTCTGCCGGTTGGGAGAAAGCGCCGACCCGGAGGCTGATATGATTCTGGTGGAGGGAAAGCCTTTGCCTGCAGCCAATTCTTGCGTGTATCTTATGCTGCATAAGCCCCGGGGCTTTGTGACAACCCTTTCTGATGAGAAGGGACGAAAAAATGCAGCGCAGCTGGTATCCAACTGCGGTCAGCGGGTGTATCCCGTTGGCCGACTGGACATGGACTCTGAAGGCCTTCTCCTGTTTACAAATGACGGAGAATTTGCCAATATGCTGATGCATCCCAAGCATGAGGTGGAGAAGACCTACCGGGTACTTGTATCTGATTATACAGAGGAAAAATTACACCTGCTGAAGCAGCCGGTCACCCTGGACGGATACACCATAAGAAAACCAGATGTAAAACACATCCACGTTAGGACTGACGGGAAGGCGGAACTGGAGATCGTGATCCATGAGGGACGCAACCGACAGGTCCGACGGATGTGTGCCATGGCGGGTATGCAGGTTTGGCGGCTGAAACGAATCGGCGAGGGATCTGTTTCCCTTGGGAATCTTCCCTTAGGTAAATGGCGATATTTGACAGATGATGAAGTTGCCCTGCTGAAACAAGGCAGCAACAGTGGAGGATAGTATGAAAGACGATGTTCTGATGATCATACAAGAGAAGATGCCGACTTTTTCCAAGGGCCAGCGTCGGATCGCAACCTACATAACAGAAGACTATGACAAGGCAGCCTTTATGACAGCCAGCAAACTGGGCAAGACCGTGGGCGTTTCAGAGTCTACTGTGGTGCGGTTTGCTATGGAGCTTGGCTACGACGGCTATCCCACCATGCAGAAAGCCATGCAGGAGATGGTGCTCAACCGTCTAACTTCGGTACAGCGGCTGGGCATTGCCAATGATCGCATGTGCGACCATGATGTGGTAGCTGCCGTTCTGCAGGCAGACGCGGACAAGCTGCGCCAGACAGCAGATACTGTCAACCGTGAGGACTTTCAGAACGCAGTTCAAGCGATTTTGAGAGCAAAGCGGATATATCTGCTGGGTGTTCGTTCCGCCGCGGCTCTGGCTAATTTTGCCGGTTATTATCTGAACTATATGTTTCAAAATGTCCATGTGCTCACTACCTCCGGCTGCGGAGAGATGTTTGAAAGGCTGGTGAATGTGACCAGTGATGACGTAGTGCTGGCATTCAGCTTCCCCAGATACTCTTCCGCAACGTTAAAAGGCACCCAGTACTGCAGAAGTGTGGGAGCTACGGTGATCGGTATTACTAACAGCCACGCATCGCCCCTCGCCCAGGAGAGTGATTATGTCCTGGTGGCAAAGAGTGATATGGTCTCTTTTGTGGATTCGTTGGTAGCGCCTTTAAGTGTTGTCAATGCATTGCTGGTTGCATTGTCAAATTGCAGGGAAGAGGCCCTGAAACAACATTTTGATACCCTGGAACAGGTATGGGAAGAGTATAATGTTTATGAAAAGCAGGTGGAGATGCCGTGAAGTGGGATGTAGTTGTGATTGGCGGCGGGCCTGCAGGCATGTACGGAGCGATCACCGCTGCCCGGCGGGGGTTGTCGGTGCTACTACTGGAAGCCAACGACCGTCTGGGTAAAAAATTACTGATCACAGGCAAAGGCCGCTGTAATTTGACCAACCACTGCACTGCGGCAGATGTGTTGCAAAATATACCTAGAAACGGTAAATTTCTCTTTAGCGCATTGGAAGGACATCCTCCTGCGGATGTGATAGCGTTTTTTGAACAAAACGGCTGCCTCTTAAAAACAGAACGGGGCAACCGGGTATTTCCCATAACCGACAAATCCCAATCCATCCTGGAGTGCTTGCGAAATGCTATGCATAGAGCGGGTGTAAAAGTGCAGACTACCAGAGCAGAAGAACTGCTGTACGATGAAACACGGATTCTTGGTGTAAAAACGGACGCAGGTACCATAGCCTGTAATGCGGTACTGCTTGCCACCGGTGGCGTATCCTATCCCGCAACCGGCTCTACCGGTGACGGTTACCGGATGGCAAAGGCGTTGGGGCACACCATTGTAGAACCGGAAGGCTCTCTGGTTCCTCTTGAGACGGCGGGGGATGACTGTCAGCAGATGCAGGGTCTGAGCCTACGGAATGTGGGTGTTAAACTGCTGAATGGAAAGGGCAAACTGCTTTATAAGGACTTTGGTGAGCTGCTGTTTACCCACTTCGGGGTATCCGGACCTACGGTGCTCAGCGCCAGCGCCCATATGAAGGGTGACGGATGCAAACTGTTGCTGGATCTGAAGCCGGCTCTGGACGAAGGGAAGCTGAACGACCGGATCTTGCGGGATCTGGATACCTATAAAAATCGCACCATGGAAAATGCTTTGACGGATTTGCTGCCAAGATCCATGATCCCGGTAGTGCTCCGGAAATTGGCAATTCCTTTGCAGCTGCAGGCAAATTCATTGACAAAACAGCAAAGAAGAGCCATTGTGGAGCTATTGAAGACGTTTCCTATTGAAATTACAAGAAAGCGCCCGGTGGCTGAGGCGATCATCACATCCGGTGGCGTGAAGGTGTCGGAGATCGATCCCAAGACCATGGAATCCAAAAAAATACAGGGTTTGTACTTTGCCGGAGAGATCATAGATTGCGATGCATATACCGGCGGATTTAACCTGCAGATTGCTTGGTCCACCGCGTATGCAGCAGGCCTTGCTGTCAAAAACCATGATTGACAAATATCTACACTTGTAATAAAATACTCTAGTACTGAGAATAACCTTTTTGGAGGTAGATAGATATGTATGAAAAGCTTGTGTCCTATGCTGTCAAGCAGCTGGAACTGAATCCCGAGGAAATCACTCCCGACAGCACCTTTGAAAGTCTGGGTATTGATTCTCTGGACATTGTGGAGATGATCATGGACTTGGAGACCGAGATCGGTGTTGAGCTGGAAATGGAGGATCAGAAGATCACCACATTCCAGGAACTGGCTGATTTTATTGAGTCTAAGGTGAACTAACTGTAATCTAATACCCTTGTTAAGGCAGGCCGGCTTATAACAAGGTCGCACTAGTCGGGGAGATAGCGGTGCCCTGTTACCTGCAATCCGCTATAGCAGGGATGAATTCCTACACCCGGGTTTGCCCCGGTGCCGTCCGGCCCGTGTAAGTGGCGTTGAAGGAACGATCCTGCGCAACAGAATCCCGTGAACCATGTCAGGTGGGGAACCAAGCAGCATTAAGCGGATCTTTCTGTGTGCCGCGGGGGCGTCGTTCCTGAGTTGGCTGCACGGAAACCGGGTATTGGGCTGATTCAAAGGTAGGTGTGCGATCTTGTTATGAGCCGGCCTATCGTATCTTGGAGGTAAGTATGTACCAGGCTTTGTATCGAAAATATCGGCCACAGACTTTTGACGATGTGGTTGGTCAGATGGCGGTCACCCAGACCCTGAAGACCCAATTGCAAACGGGAAAGCTGAGCCATGCATACCTGTTCACCGGTTCACGGGGAACGGGCAAAACCAGCAGCGCAAAAATCCTGGCAAAGGCTGTTAACTGCGAGAATCCCCAAGATGGCAATCCCTGCAATTGTTGTAAATCCTGCCGGGCCATTGACTCCGGTTCCTGTATGGATGTGCTGGAAATTGACGCAGCCTCCAACAACGGCGTGGACAATGTCCGGGATCTGCGGGATGACGCGGTCTATACACCATCTCAGGTAAGGATGCGGGTGTACATCATCGACGAGGTGCATATGCTGTCTATTTCTGCATTCAATGCACTGCTGAAGATCATCGAAGAACCGCCGGAGCACCTGCTGTTTATCTTGGCAACCACAGAGCTGCATAAGGTTCCGGCGACCATCCTGTCCCGCTGTCAACGGTTTACCTTCCGACGAATCGGGCAGGACGACATTGCGGCCAGACTGCAATATGTTGCTTATCAAGAGAACATTGAATTAGAAGATTCTGCTGCCAGAGTGCTGGCACGGTTGGCTGACGGCGGTATGCGTGATGGCCTGAGTTTACTGGACCAGTGCGCATCGGCAACCACCGGAGAACTGACGGTGGACAAGGTATATGCCTGCCTAGGTATCGCCGGCATTCAGGAGTGCGGAAAGCTGATGGCCTGTATCGCAGATCAGAATACGGGAGGCGCATTGGCGCTGCTGAACCGGTTTTATGCCGAGGGTAAGGATATGGCCGCCCTGCTGGACGAGCTTGCCTGCCTGACCCGTGACCTTATGGTGATGCAGGCTGCGCCCCGGGAGGGGATCAGTATGCTCTCCGGCGTAGCTACCGATGGGGAAGTGAAACAGCTTGCCGGTCGCTTTACTGTTGCTGAACTGGTACGGATGCTGGATCTGATCCAGAAGACCGCCGCCGGCTTTATTCGCAGCGCCAGCCGCCGGATGGATGCAGAACTGTGTATTGTAAATCTCTGCCAGCCGGAACTGCAGCTGGATGCAGAGGCTCTAAATGCCCGCCTGACCCGTTTGGAGGATCAGATTAAAAGCGGTAGCTTTCAGACAGTAGCGCCTGCTGGCAATACATCCACTGAGGATATTCCGCCCCTGCCTGATGACCGGGATGCACCCCCTGTAGAAAAAGAAGAGCCTGTCCCCGTATTAGACCAGGCTCCGGTGGGTTTTTGGACGGATATTTCCGCACAGATCAGAAGTGAATTGAAGCCTCCCGTTTCCGGATTCTTTGTATCCACACCCAACGCCCCAGTTCAGGGCGTTCTGAAAGGCAATCGATTGGTGTTGGTATGCGCCAACAGCTTTATCATGGAAATTATCAACAAGCCGGAGATACTGGAACTGGTGTCCAGAAAGGCCTCTGCAAAGTTGGGTACACCTATTGGGGTAATTACCGCTGATAAGACCATATCCGGCACAAAAAGTGAACAAATGGAACAGCTTCTGCAGTTCGGCAGAGACCATTCTGACGTGATAAAAATCAAAGGACATGAAGGAGATTAAACCATGGCAAAAGGTGGATTCCGGGGTATGCCCGGTGGTATGAATCAAGCTGCTATGATGAAGCAGGCTCAGAAAATGCAGCAGGATCTTCTGCGTATGCAGGAGGAAATGGAGAATAAGACCTACACTGCTGCAGCAGGCGGCGGCATGGTAAAAGCCAGCGTTAACGGTAAGCACGAGGTGGTTTCCTTAGAAATCAATCCGGAAGCTGTGGATCCCGATGATGTTGAGATGCTGCAGGACATGGTGATCGCGGCAGTCAATGAAGCTATGCGTGCAGCGGACACGGATTCTGCAAACAATATGTCCCGATTGACCGGCGGCCTGAACTTGGGCGGCCTGTTCTAAGGAGGTCACATGCAGTATTTTCCCGCTGCTTTACAGAATCTTGCCGATCAGTTTGCAAGACTTCCTGGCATTGGCGGCAAAACCGCTCAGCGGCTGGCGTTTCATGTGCTGGAACTGCCGCTGGAGGATGCGCAAGAATTTGCTGAAGCAATTTTAGAAGCTAAACGCACGGTGCATACCTGCCCAGTTTGCCAGAACCTGACAGACCGGGAAGTGTGTCCTATTTGCGAAGATGATATGCGCAACCGATCTGTGATCTGCGTGGTGGCGGAGCCGAAAGATGTGATTGCCATGGAGCGCAGCCGCGAGTTTAACGGCGTATATCATGTGCTGCATGGTGTGATCTCTCCGCTGAACCATGTGACCCAGGATGATATTCGGGTGAAGGAGCTGCTGCATCGGGTGGCAACCACAGATGTGCAGGAAGTAATTATGGCCACCAACCCGGATACGGAGGGCGAGGCTACAGCCATGTACATTTCCCGCCTGTTGCGGCCTATGGAGGTCAAGGTGACACGCCTTGCCTACGGTGTGCCGGTGGGAAGCCAGCTAGAATATGCCGACGAGGTAACTCTCTCCCGGGCCCTGGAGGGCAGACAAGAGATATAAAGAAAACCCGTACGATCTTAGTCGTACGGGTTTTTGTATGTACTTACAGGGGAAGCTTTAAGTCGCCTTCCTTGATCCAGTTCCACTTCCGCAGGATCTGGCAGAAGACCCAGCTGAGGATCGCCGGAAGCACAAAGCAGATCAGAACCATACCCACCCAGTCCATGGGAGTGATAGCAGCCTTCGTGCCGGCAGCTACATCGTTGACCCAACCGGTGTATACACCGATCTGTCCCACTAGACCGCATGTGCCCATGCCAGAGGATACCGGCGCACCGTTCATTTGGAGCTTAAACAGGCAGGTTGCCAGAGGTCCGGTAATGGCGGACGCCAGAACAGGGGGGATCCAGCAACGGGGATTTTTTACCAGATTGGGCATTTGCAGCATGCTGGTGCCGATACCTTGGGCCACCAGGCCGCCCCAGCGGTTTTCCCGGAAGCTCATGACTGCAAAGCCAACCATGTGTGCGCAGCAGCCTGCTACCGCAGCGCCGCCTGCAAGGCCCGTCAGACCAAATGCGGCGCAGATTGCGGCGGAGCTGATGGGGAGTGTTAGCGCGATACCAATGATCACAGACACCAAAATACCCATGAAGAAGGGCTGCAGCTCCGTTGCCCACATAACGGCAGTACCGACTGCCTTGGCTGCAGTGCCGATGGGGGCTGCAACCAAAGAGGAAACACCGATACCTACCAAAATCGTCACAATGGGAGTAACAAGAATGTCGATCTTGGTTTCCTTAGAGACCAGTTTGCCACATTCTGCGGCTACAATCGCCACAAAGTAAACTGCCAGAGGTCCGCCCGCGCCGCCCATTGCGTTGGCGGCGAAGCCAACGGGGATCAGCGAAAACAGCACCAGCGGGGGGCACTTCAGGGCAAAGCCGATGGCAACCGCAATGCCGGGGCCAACCATGGCAGAGGCAAGGCCGCCTAAGTTATAATGAATCTCATTAGTCCCATCGGCGCTTTTCAGTGTGACAAGGATTCGATTCAAAAAATCAATTTGAAACTGCTGACCGATGGTATTGAGGATGGTGCCTACCAGCAAAGTACAGAAAAGACCCTGCGCCATTGCGCCCAAGGCATCGATACCGTAACGTTTACCGGAGAAAATAATATCCTTCCGTTGCAAAAATGCTTTTACTTTTCCCATTTTCATCATCTGCTTTCTTAAAAATTAAAGTTTTGCGTATGCTTTATCTAAAAAACGCTGGGTGTTGACGATTGCGCGCTTATGTGTGCCTTCGCCGATTTTACCGGACTCGTCATAGGCGGTGATCTGGAAAGTGACCATGTTGCCGTCTACTTCCGTAACCTCAGCCTCGGCACGAACCTCCAAACCTACCGGTGTGGCAGACAGGTGGGTGATGTTCAGGGCAGTGCCAACAGAGGTCTTGTCCTCCGGCAGGGCGGGGGCAATGGCCTCGCAGGCGGCACCTTCCATCAATGCTACCATACAGGGTGTTGCATAGACCAACAGACTGCCGGAACCCACCTCGTAGGCGGTATCCTCCCTCTCCACAGTGGTGGATGCTTCACCCTTCATTCCTTTTACAAGCTCCATGATTTTCCTCCTGAATTTTTATGATCCCAATATAGACCAAAATTAGCAAAGTGTCAATAAAAGGATTGCTATTTATATCAATGTATTTTATAATATAGTCACTCTTATAAAACGAGGTGCAATCTTATGGTTTCAAGTGATAAGCTGAATATGACCATGCTCTGCGATTTCTATGAATTGACCATGGGCAATGGGTATTTTGAAAAGGGCTACAAGGACCGTATTTGCTATTTCGACGTGTTTTTCCGGCAGTGCCCGGATGGGGGCGGCTTTGCAATCGCCGCCGGATTGGAGCAGATCGTCTCTTATATTCAGAATCTGCACTTTTCTGCCGAGGATATTGCATACCTGCGTAAGCGAGATATGTTCACCGAGGATTTTCTGAAATACCTGGAGAACTTCCGCTTCACCGGCGACATCTGGGCAGTTCCTGAGGGAACACCGGTGTTCCCCAAAGAGCCCATTATGACCATCCGCGCTCCAGCTATTGAAGCGCAGCTAATCGAAACATTTATCCTGTTGTCGGTGAACCACCAGAGCCTCATCGCCACTAAGGCCAACCGTGTTGTCAGAGCGGCACAGGGTCGAACGGTTCTGGAATTCGGCTCTAGGCGGGCCCAGGGAGCTGACGCGGCCATTCTGGGTGCAAGAGCAGCTTATATCGGCGGTTGCAACGGCACAGCCTGCACCATTTCCGACCAGCTGTTTGGCGTCTACGCCGGTGGCACCATGGCTCATGCCTGGGTGCAGATGTTTGATACGGAATATGAAGCGTTTAAGGCCTACTGCCAAATGTATCCCAATAATGCAACCTTGCTTGTGGATACCTACAACACCTTGAAATCCGGTGTGCCCAATGCTATCCGGGCATTCAATGAAGTTCTGAAACCTATGGGTATTACAAAGTGCGGTATCCGGTTGGATTCCGGTGATATGGCATATTTGAGCCGAAAGGCCAGAAAAATGCTGGATGATGCCGGTTGGACAGAATGTAAGATTTCTGTCTCTAACTCTCTGGATGAGTACATTATTGAAGATTTACTCCACCAGGGCGCTCAGATCGATATGTTCGGCGTTGGTGAGCGGCTGATCACTGCCAAGAGCGAGCCTGTGTTCGGCGGCGTTTATAAGCTGACTGCAGTGGAAACCGAGACAGGAGAAGTGATTCCTAAGATCAAGATCTCCGAGAACACCGGAAAGATCACCAACCCCCACTATAAGAAGCTCTATCGCTTCTTCGGTAATGATACAGGAAAGGCCATTGCGGACTACCTGTGCGTCTATGACGAGACGGTGGATGACAGCGGTGAGCTGGAGATCTTCGATCCGGATGCTACCTGGAAACGGAAAAATGTGTATGATTTCACCGCAAAGGAACTGCAGGTTCCCATTTTCAAGAACGGCGAGCTGGTCTACCAGTGCCCCGATATTCATCAGGTACGGAAGTACTGCCTGGAGCAGATCGATACCCTGTGGGACGAAGTCAAGCGATTTGACAATCCCCATACCTACTATGTGGACCTGTCCCAGAAACTGTGGGATATTAAGTACGGCCTGCTGAAAAAGAACGGAAAGAAATGAGGAAAAACAACACCCACGCCATTGCCTTGGGAGGCGTGCTGGCGGCGGTCGCCATAGTCATTATGTGTCTCGGCGGTCTGATCCCCGTTGCTACCTTCGTTTGCCCTATGCTGTGCACCATAACCGGTTATATCGTTTTCCGCCGTTGCGGCAGACGGATCGCCTGGGCGTGGTATGGAGCGGTGAGCATTCTGGCCATACTGTTTGCTCCGGATAAAGAGGCAGCTACGGTGTATTGCTTCTTGGGCTACTACCCCTATATCAAGAATGTATTTGCAAAGCATAAGTTTGGCTGGGTCGGCAAGCTGCTCCTTTTTAATGGAGCGGTGGGCATCATGTATAGCCTGCTGATCTACCTCTTCGGTATGACAGAACTGCTGCAAGAGAGCGAGGAATTTGGCCTGATCGGGCTTGTAATAATGCTGTTGCTGGGAAACGCCACATTCTTTCTGTTGGATAGGCTGCTGACGATTCTGGATAAAAAGCATTAAGCACTGGGGGAAGTATGGAAAAGCAGTGGGTACTATATATTCTGGAGTGTAAAGACGGGTCGCTGTACACAGGGATTACCGACGACTTGCCCCACAGACTGAAAATGCATGAAAGCGGAAAAGGCGCGAAATATACTCGTGGAAGAGGGCCTTTGAAAGTGGTGTATTCTGAAGTGTGTGAGAGCCATTCCCACGCGCTGAAACGGGAGTATGCGGTGAAATCTCTTTCAAGAAATGAAAAATTACAACTTTGTGATAGCTATGTAACAAAAGCGCTTTAGAGTCTGACTCTAAAGCGCTTTTTGCTGCATTTCATAAATTACAGGCAGAAAACAAGTTGCGGTGTATTAGAGCTCTTCGCTGACTGCCAGCAAGAGAATACCGATAATCACAACGGTGATAAAGACATAGGTCTTCCAGGATAGCTTTTCCTTCAGGAAGATACGGGAAAGCAGCAGGGACACAACGCAAACAGAGGAAAGAATCGGAGCGGCAACGGCATCTACTGCGCCAAGTGCATAGACATAAGTAAATTGACCAGCAGTTTCAAACACGGCAGCCAAAACCTTGTCCTTGTTCTGAGAAACAGGCCCAAATTTGACACCCTTTGCTTTCATAAAGATGAACAGACCTAGGGCAAAAGCGGCAAAGGTAAGCTCATAGCTGGTATTGGCAACAGCTTCGATGGTTTCTTCAGTCACATCAACAAATGGTGCACTTGCGATATCCTCCACCAGGAAATACGCATCGTCAAAGAATGTGCCAAAGGCATCAAGAAGTGCATATACAAAGGGCATACAGAAGGCGACGATGGCAAGTTTTTTGCCGTAGGTCTTTTTTCTTTGAGTTTCGCCACGGTTCTCTAAATAACTGACACCCACAACGCCAACTGCGATCACACCAACAGAAAGCCAGGTAAGCCAGTGGAATTCATCGCCCATAAATATGGCAAACAGGAGAACACAAATAACACCTGCTGTGTTTTCGATGGGATCGGAAATGGATTCCTCAAGGAACCGCATTCCAAAATAGGAAAATGCCATGGAAATGATGTAAAACAGAGAAACAGGCAGGTAGATCAGTATGTTGATGGGATTATAGTGAATATCTTGGGTCAGTAGGGTGAAAATGGCGTGTGCGCCCATTACAACACCAACCCATACACAGATTTTCAGATGGGAATATTTCTCGTCAGGACGAGCGCCTTTCTTATAAAAAAGTTCTGCAGTACCCCACAGAAGAGCGGTACCAATTGCAAAAATTAACCATTTGTATTCGATGATTTTAGCCAAAATAATTTGGAAATCCATATATTTACACCTCTCGTTTTATTTCTATATTCTTACCAGACTTGCGTCAACCATCTTCTGCAGGCTCATTAGGATACCCAGCTTTGCATGATACCAGGTAAGACCACCCTGGAAATAGACTGCGTATGGGGGACGAATCGGGCCGTCGGCAGACAGCTCAATAGAGCTGCCCTGTACAAATGCACCCGCTGCCATAATTACACGATCCAGATACCCGGGCATATCAGAGGGCCATGGGGTTGCAAAGCTGTCAACAGGTGCTGCAGCTTGGATGCCCTTACAGAAGGCGATCATACCTTCCTCACTGCCCAGTTCCACAGCCTGAATGATATCGTGACGGCTTTCCGTGGCATTGGGAACACAGCGGAAACCAAGGGATTCATAGATATTTGCAGCAAAGATAGCACCTTTTTCAGCGCTGGCGACCACAGTTGGCGCCAGGAAGAAACCCTGATACAGGCTGGTCATCAAGCCTAGGTTTGCGCCCACTTCCTTGCCAAGGCCGGGGGCAGACAGGCGGTAAGCGCATCGGTTGATACATTCTTCTGTGCCGGCAATGTAGCCGCCAATAGGGGCAAGGCCGCCGCCGGGATTCTT
>JAZNRW010000034.1:0-12666 GCA_045590835.1 Faecousia sp. | reverse complement strand
CGCCCTCGTCCACATAGATCACGCCCAGGTTGGGGAACAGAGTGGTAAAATGGTAGTTGGCGATCTTGGGCCGGGCGTTGGAAGTGACGCTCAGCAGAGTAGACTTGCCTACATTGGGGAAGCCCACCAGACCCACATCCGCCAGCAGCTTCAGCTCCAGAATCACATCCCGCTCCTGTCCCTTCAGGCCGGCCTTTGCAAACCGGGGCACCTGCCGGGTGGGGGTGGCGTAATGGCCGTTGCCCCAGCCGCCGCGACCGCCCTTGGCGATGACAAAGTCCTCGCCGGTGGACATATCCACGATGATCTGGCCCGACTCTGCGTCCCGCACTACAGTGCCTCTGGGGACTTGAATAACCAGCGGTTCACCCCGCTTGCCGCTCATGTTCCGGCCCTGGCCGTTCTGGCCTGCCTGGGCGGCATACTTGCGCTTATAGCGAAAATCCAGCAAGGTAGACAGATTGTCGTTGACCCGCAGGATCACGCTGCCGCCGTGACCGCCGTCGCCCCCGTCCGGGCCGCCGGCTGCCAAATATTTTTCCCGATGGAAGGCCACCGCACCATCGCCGCCGCGACCGCCGCAGACGGTGATGCGCACCTTATCTACAAACATTTCCATATGAGAAGTCCTCCTTGGAAAGAAAAGTTGCGTTTCGCAGTGCATAGTTCACAGTGCATAGTGCACAGTAGATGTGTCGCCTATGGCGACGATTTTAAATCATCG
This sequence comes from Faecousia sp., assembly GCA_045590835.1. Classification (GTDB taxonomy): domain Bacteria; phylum Bacillota; class Clostridia; order Oscillospirales; family Oscillospiraceae; genus Faecousia. The sequence goes on along the minus strand of JAZNRW010000034.1, from coordinate 11,942 downwards.
GCAAAGCCGATACCGCAACTATGCACTATGCACTGAGCACTAATCTTTCTTCCCATTTAGGGAAGAAAAAGGGCTGCTGCATTAGTTTGCAGCAGCCCGTAAGAAGCTATGCGTGATTCGTGATTACTGCTCTGCAGCGTACACGGAGCACTGACGACGATCCTTACCCTTGCGCTCGAAACGGACAGTGCCGTCAACCAGAGCGAACAGAGTATCATCGCTGCCGATACCCACATTGACACCGGGGTGGATGTGAGTGCCTCTCTGGCGAACCAGAATGTTGCCAGCCAGAACAAACTGACCGTCAGCACGCTTTACACCCAGGCGCTTTGACTCGGAATCACGACCGTTCTTGGTAGAACCGCCGCCCTTATGGTGAGCGAAGAACTGAATACTAATCTTCAGCATGGTGTTACACCTCCAAAACTTCGATATAATCTGGATAATCATCCCGCATACTGCACAGAGTCAGCAGCATACCGGCAAGCACTGCCTGTACGGCTTCCTCTTCATCGCAGGAGGCGGGCAGGGTCAGGGTGATTCTTGCATCCTCTTCCTTGACCCGAACCTTGGCCTTGGCGCCACACACATCATTGATGGTGGCTTCGGCCATGGTAACCACAGCGGAGATGGCGGCGCAGACAATGTCAGAGCCGGCTTCAGCATAGCCGCCGTGTCCGCAAATGGAGAATCCTGTGATTCTGTCCTCTTCCGTAAAAAATTCGCATCTAGTCATAATTACAGTGCGATCTTGGTGATTTCCACCTTGGTGTAGGGCTGACGATGGCCGATCTTCTTCTTCTCGTTCTTCTTTGCCTTGTACTTGAAGACGTCGATCTTCTTGCCCTTGCCGTTCTTGATAGCCTTAGCCTCAACAACTGCACCCTCCACAACGGGAGCGCCGATCTTGGAGTTCTCACCGTCCAGCACTGCCAGAACCTGGTCGAACTTCACGGTAGCCTCAGCTTCCACATCCAGCTTTTCGATGTACAGGACATCGCCTTCAGCCACGGTATACTGCTTGCCACCGGTCACGATAACTGCTTTCATTCTTGTTTCACCTACTTTAATATTTGTAGTCTCGCTCTCAAGGCGGGTGCATTGCCCTGTTTGTCATTCCGAGCCAGTGGGCACACTGGCGTGGGAATCTCAAGTACAGCATTATGTTTTAGATTGCCACACCAGTGACACAGTCACTGGTTCGCAATGACAACATAACATTGCATTTTGGGCGCACCAACTTAAGCCTTTTCAATGCGGCTTGTCTATTTTAGCAAAGACTATTTCAAAAGTCAATAGCAATTTCCAACTTTTTCTGCTGCTTTTCCCCGGGTTTTCAGACAAGTTCAAAGAAAAGACCGCCTATCCCGAGGACAGGCGGCGTCTTTTTCAATCTTCCGCCCAGATCACATGGGCGCCCTGGAATTCCACATGCAGGGGCAGCACTTCCCAGTTGGCCTTTGTCAGCTCCGGAAGCTTCTGCTCCAGCTTTTTCCGCAGATCGCTGTTGCGGGTAATACACAGCAAGGTAGGGCCTGCGCCGGACAGGCAGAATGCGCCCCCGTTGGTACGCACCAGACCCTCGATCTTCTCGAAATCCTCGATCATATGCTTGCGGTAGGGCTGATGAAGCTTGTCCTGCATGGCGTTGCGCAGCAGGTTTTCGTCCCCCAGCTCCAGTGCCTTCAGAACCATGGCGCCGTGGGACAGATTGTAAATGGCATCCGCCCGGCCGACCTGCTCCGGCAGGACGGCTCTGGCCTTCACTGTGGGCATGTCAAAGTCCGGCACCAAGGCGATAAATTCCCAATCCGGATGCAGGGGAAAGCTCACCATCACCGGCAGGCCGTTATCCACCATAGAGGCGGTGAGGCCACCGTAGAAAGCCGGCGCCAGATTGTCCGGGTGGCCCTCCATGGCATTGGTGATATTTAGAAGGCCCTGGGTAGACAGCCGATTGCCCCGCAGCACATTGGCGCCCATTGCCCCCGCCACCAGCAGAGCGGCAGAGCTGCCCAAACCCCGGCAAATGGGGATATGGGCGTCAATATGGATCTTCACGCCCCGGACCTCCTCGCTTAGGGAGGCCAGCACGGCGCAGTAGGACACATAGGCTAAGTTATCCGGGCCGGTGTAGGCCTCGTCGCAGCCGGTGATCTCCAGACCGGAGTCGGTCTCCTCAAAGGTCACATCGGTGTATAGCCCCAGAGCGCAGCCAAAGGCATCAAAACCGGGGCCTAAGTTTGCGGTGGTGGCAGGCACCCGAATGGTAACTCGTTTCATAACTTTCTCCTTTATAAGCCCATTACATAATCCAGCATGGTCTGCTTTTCGATCACGCCGGTGTGGCGTTCTTCCTTCTGGCGCAGACCCTTCAGGTTGCCGGGAATCTGCACCCCGGTGAGGGCCTGCAGATGCTCCATCTGGTCGAACTCATCCAGCAAGGTCTCCCCTTCCAGTGCCGACAGCACCGCTGCCGGGAACTTATAGGGGGATGCGGTGGACAGCACCACCATGGGCCGGTTGTCCCCTGTTTCCGCCACATACTGCTCTGCCACGGCCCAGCCGGTAGCAGTATGGGTGTCGCACAGGTAGCGCTGCTCCCGGAACACCCGGGCGATGGTGTCCTTGGCGGTCGCATCGTCGCAGAAGCCTGCCCAGAACTCCTCACTGATCGCAGCCTTTAGACTCTCAGGCACGGTATAAGCGCCCTCTTTATTCAGCTGCTCCATAAGCTTTGCTACCAGAGCCGTATCCCCGGACAGGAAGTACAGCAGCCGCTCCAGATTGGAGGACACCAGAATGTCCATAGAGGGAGAGGCGGTTTTATGCAGGGGGCGGCGGCGGTCGTAAGTACCGGTGCGGATAAAGTCGGTCAGCACATTGTTTGCATTGGAGGCACAAATCAGCTTTCCAACGGGCAGGCCCAGCTTTTTGGCGATCCAGCCTGCCAGGATGTCACCAAAGTTGCCGGTGGGGACACAGAAGTTTACCTGATCGCCCATCTTGATCTGTCCCCGGTGCAGAAGGTCTGCATAGGCCTTGAAATAGTAAGTGATCTGGGGTGCCAGACGGCCGATATTGATGGAGTTGGCAGTGGACAGACGCAGCCGGTTGCCCCCGGGAAGTCTGCCGCCTTCCGAGGCGGCAAAAATGTTCTTCACACCGGTCTGGGCATCGTCAAAATTGCCCACCACAGCGCAGACCGCCACATTCTTTCCCTCCTGGGTCACCATCTGGGCCCGCTGGACAGCGGATACGCCGCCCTGGGGATAGAACACGCAGATCTTCACCCCGGGCACATCCGCAAAGCCTGCCAGCGCCGCTTTGCCCGTATCACCGGATGTTGCGGTGAGGATCAGGATCTCCTCGTTCATGCCCTTGGCTTTTCTGGCGGCGGTGAGCAGCTGGGGCTGCATGCACAAAGCCACATCCTTAAATGCAGAGGTGGGGCCCCGGAACAGCTCCAGCACAGTAAAACGCCCTGTGTCCACGGTAGGGGTGAGTTCTTCGGTCTGGAACTTGCCTACATAGGCCGCCTTCACCAATTGGTCCATATTGGGAATATCCGGCAGCATCGCGCCGATAATGGCCTCAGCCATATCCATAGTGGTCTTTTTCAAGCAGTCCTCCACATTCAGTTTCGGCAATTGCTGAGGCACATACAAGCCTCCGTCCGGCGCCAACCCGGAAAGGACAGCCTGTGCGCTGTCCACAGTGGAAAAACTGCTTCTGGTGGAATGATACAGCATAATGTTCTCCTTTTTCGTCTTTTCTTCTTTTCTTTTCTACTTTCTGCACAAAAGTGCCGTTGACCAAGGAAAATTGTTGGGTTTATGACACAATTGAAATTTCAGTAGATATATGATATACTCATTTGTAAGAAAATGCAAGTGTTTTCGAGGCACGAACACTTGTTTTTATGTAGAAAACAGGAGGAAGAGAACATGCGAATTGGATTGCTTGGCTTTGGCGTTGTGGGCAGAGGTGTGTATGACCTGACCGCATCCCGTGATGATATGCAGGTTGCTAAGGTGGTTTGTCTGGAGGATATCACCCTTTCCGACGCGGTTGTGACCAAAGATTTTCAGGATATTTTGCAGGATGATTCCATCGACACGGTGGTAGAGGCCATGGGCGGCCTGCATCCTGCCTATGAATTTGTCCGAGCTGCCATGGAGGCTGGCAAAAACATCGTCACTTCCAATAAGGCGCTGGTCGCCAACTTCTACGACGAGCTGATCCCCCTTGCAAAAGAAAAGGGTATCTGCTTCCGCTGCACCGCAGCCGTAGGCGGCGGCATCGGCTGGCTGAGCGAACTGGAGCGGGCCAGAAGAGTCCAGACCATTGAGCGGGTAGGCGGCATCATGAACGGCACCTGCAACTACATCCTCGATTCCATGACCCGTTTGGGTCTTACCTACGCCGACGCCCTTTCTCAGGCCCAGGCGCTGGGCTATGCCGAGGCCAACCCCACCACCGATGTGGAGGGTATCGACACCTGGCATAAGCTGATCCTGTCCTCCAACATCGGCTTCGGCATCAGTCTGGACGCCGATACCGTCCCCGCCGCCGGCATCAGCAAGATCAAGGCAGAGGACGTGGAGAACTTTAAAAAGCACGGTCTGGTGTGCAAGCTGGTCTCCACCGGCAAGTGTGCAGACGGCAAGGTCAGCGCCTATGTGCAGCCCACCCTGTTCCCCGTAGGCGAGCCGGAATCCGCTGTGCCCGCCAACTACAATTTGATCACCTTGGTGGGCTCTGCCTCCGGCCGTATGAGCTTCTACGGTCAGGGCGCAGGCCGCTACCCCACTGCATATAATGTGGTGCAGGATTGCGCAGATGTGCTCTCCGGCCGCGGGTTCTACAGCCCCTACGGAGAAAAGGTCGCCGCAGAAAACACCGATCAGCTATCCTACTATGTCAGCGGCGCAACGGATGCATGGCTGCAGGCCAACACCCAGGAAAACTGGGAGGATGCTGTGGTCACCGCACCTGTGTCTGTGGAAGCCATGCACGCCTGGCGGAAGGCCAACCCCGATGCCTTCATCGCCGCCATGCCTGCATGCAACTAATCTCCCAGTTTGAAGAGGAAGAGGGTTTTATATGCTGAAAGTAACGAAATTTGGCGGCTCCTCCATGGCAGACGCCGGTCAGTACCGGAAGGTACGGGATATTCTCCTGTCCGATAAGGAGCGCCGGGTGGCAGTCGTCTCCGCCGCCGGCAAGCGGTTCTCCGCTGACCATAAGATCACAGACCTGCTGTACCTGTGCCACGCCCACACCCAGTATGGTGTGGACTGCGACCCGGTATTTAATATGATCACCTCCCGGTATCTGGAGATCCGGGATGAACTGGGTCTGAAGCTGGACTTAGAAAGCGACTTTGCCGCGCTGAAGGCACGGCTGGATAAGAAGGAAGTCTCTCAGGACGAGATGGCCAGCCGGGGCGAGTACTTCTCCGCCAAGCTGATGGCCGCTTATTTGGATTTCCAGTTTGTGGACGCCATCGATTGGATCTTCTTCAACATCGACGGCACTGTGGATAAAGAGAAGTCCTATGCCGCGCTGCGCTCCGTTGCCCAAGGAAAGGGCATCGTCACCCCCGGTTTCTACGGCCGGATGCCTGACGGAACTATCCGCACCTTCTCCCGGGGCGGCAGCGATATCACCGGCGCGCTGGCTGCCGCTGCGCTGAATGCCGGCGTGTACGAGAACTGGACCGATGTGTCCGGTATCCTCATGGCTGACCCCAGAATCGTAGAAAATCCCCAGCCCATCCCGGAAATTACTTATGACGAGCTCCGTGAGCTGGCCTACGCCGGCGCCAATGTGCTCCACGAGGGCGCGATCTTCCCCGTCCGGGAGAAGAACATCCCCCTGAACATCCGCAACACCAACGATCCCAGCCATCCCGGCACCATGATCCAGAAGAAGTTTGAATCCGAGATCGATCCCCACCGGATCATCACCGGCATTACCGGCAAGAAGGATTTCTCCGTGATCACCGTGTTTAAGCGGGGTCTGACCAGCCAGGTGGGTATGCTGCGGCGGATCCTTTCCGTGCTGGAAAAGCACAACGTGTCTGTGGACTTTGTTCCCAACGGTATCGACAATGTGTCTCTGGTCATCTCCACCGCTGCCCTGGCGCCCCACCAGTTCTCCATTCTGGCAGACATCCAGCAGGAGCTGTCTCCGGATAATATCGTGGTGCAGGATCAGATCTCCATCGTCACCGCAGTTGGCCACCAGATGGCCTCCCGCCCCGGTGTGTCCGGTAAGATCTTCGCTGCTCTGGGTGAAGCCGGTGTGAACATCCGTATGATCAACCAGGGTCCCGACGAACTGAACATCATCTTCGGCGTGGAAAACAAGGACTTTGCCGAAGCTATCCGTGTGCTGTATAACAGCTTTGTAAAATAATTCGCCCGATCACAGGAGGTAAGGATATGAAACAATATACCGTAGCAGTACTGGGCGCCACCGGCGCCGTGGGTCAGGAAATGATCCATATTCTGGAAGAGCGCAACTTCCCCGTAGGAAAGCTGGTTCCCCTGGCAAGCGCCAGAAGCGCCGGCAAGACTTTGAAGTTCCGGGGCGAGGATGTGACCATCGAGCTTGCCTGTGACGAGGCTTTTACAGGCGTGGACATCGTTCTGGGCGCCGCTGAGAACGACATCGCTGAGAAGTTCGCCCCCGCCATTGTGAAGGCCGGCTGCGTATTCGTGGATAACTCTTCCGCATTCCGCCTGAATCCCGATGTGCCTCTGGTTGTTCCCGAGGTCAACCCCGAGGATGTAAAGTGGCACAAGGGCATCATCTCCAACCCCAACTGCTCCACCATCATCACTATGACCGCCGTGAATGCCCTGAACGCCATCTCCCCCATCCGCACCATGACCACCTCCACCTATCAGGCCGTGTCCGGCGCAGGCGCAGAGGGTCCCAAGGAGCTGATGAACGAGGTAGAGGCTCTGTCCAAGGGTAAGACCTACGAGCCCAAGGTGTTCTCCCACCAGATCGCCTACAATCTGATCCCCCAGATCGGCGGTGAGCAGTATGAGGGCTACACCAGCGAGGAAATGAAGATGCAGAACGAGGGCCGCAAGATCATGCACCTGCCGGATTTGAAGGTCACCTGCACCTGCGTCCGTGTGCCTGTTATCCGCAGCCACTCTATTTCCGCCTCCTGCCACTTTGATGTTCCCGTCACCGTGGAGCAGGTAAGAGAGGTTCTTTCCAAGGCCCCCGGCGTGAAGCTGGTGGATGATCTGGCTGCCAAGCAGTATCCCATGCCTCTGGAGACCAGCGGCCAGGATCTGGTATTCGTTGGCCGGATTCGTCCCGACCTGACCGATGATTGCGGCATCAGCCTGTGGTGCTGCGGCGACCAGGTCCGCAAGGGCGCTGCCCTGAACGCCATCCAGATCGCCGAACTTCTGGTAAAATAATCAAACAACCCCCTGGGATATCAAATGGTATCCCAGGGGGTTTTGCAATTTATACCTTCAGCAGCATCTTGGCAAACAGGAAATACACCAGCAGGGACAGGGCGTCCACGATGGTGGTGATAAAGGGACTTGCCATCACCGCCGGGTCTAGCTTAATGACCTTGGCTACCATAGGCAGCACCGCGCCGACGATCTTGGCCGCCACCACCGTCACCAGCAGCGCAAGGCACACTACCCCATCGATCATCAAGGTGATCTCCTCATTGCCCAGCAGCAGCCGGTCTACCAGCCAGATCTTTCCAAAACACACCACTGCCAGCACCAGGCCGCACAGGACCGATGTGCGGATCTCCTTCCACAGCACCCGGGGCAGATCTGCAAACCGCAGCTCTCCCAGGCTCAGGGAGCGGATAATGGTAACCGAGGACTGCGAGCCGGAGTTACCGCCGGTGCCCATCAGCATGGGGATGAAGGCCGTCAGTGCCACCTGGGCAGCCAGCGCCTCCTCAAAGGAGGTGATGATCATGCCGGTAAAGGTGGCAGAGACCATCAGCAGCATCAGCCAGGGGATCCGGTTTTTGAACAGCTCCCACACAGAGCTGCGCAGGTAGGTGTTTTCCGACGGCAGCATACCGCCCATCAGCTCGATGTCCTCCGTTGCCTCTTCTTCCATCACATCGATGGCGTCGTCAACGGTGACGATACCCACCATACGGTTTTCCTTATCCACCACAGGCAGGGCCAAAAAGTCATATTTACTAAACAGCCGGGCCACTTCTTCCTGGTCCGTATGGGTGGTGACGGAGATCAGGTCTGTTTCCATCAGATCCCGAATCAGCATCTCATCATCCTCTGCCAGCAGCAGATCTTTCACCGTGACAATGCCCAGCAGTGTCCGATCCTTGGTCACATAGCAGGTATAGATGGTCTCCTTATCCACACCCTGGCGGCGAATTCGCAGGATAGACTCCTCCACAGTCATCTCCGGCCGCAGGGAGACATATTCCGTAGTCATCCAGGCGCCGGCAGAATTTTCCGGGTAGCGGAGAATCTGGTTGATAGACTGCCGCATCTCCGGATCTACCTGAGAGAGGATCCGCCGCACCACATTGGCCGGCATCTCCTCCACAATATCCACCGCATCGTCCACGTACAGCTCATCCAAAACTTCTTTCAACTCATTGTCCGAGAAGCCACGGATCAGCAGTTCCTGGTCGTCCGGTTCCATTTCCACAAAGGTCTCCGCTGCCAGCTCCTTAGGCAGCAGCCGGAACATCAGCGGAATCCGCTGTTCCTGAAGGCTATTAAAAACCGCCGCAATATCCGCAGGATTCATGGTCAGCAGAATATCCCGCAAAGTTGCGTATTTTTTGTCCTCCAGCATCTTTACCAGTGTTTTTTCAACGATTTCAAACCGTTCGGTCATAGGTGTCCCTCCTTCAAAATTTCTAATGAAGTACACCCCAGGCCTTTTTCAGCAGAGTCCACCACAGGACTGCTGTCTACTTCGGCCGGGTATACTGCCGCTACTGCCAGAATCCATAGTGTACTCTCCTTTCGCGCATAGTTGTTTTTATTTTATACCCGCACGGCCACCCTTGTCAAGTTTTTTGAGTTACTCTAACTTATTGTGAAATTCAGGCGTTTGTGATATACTACAATCAACAAAGGATGTGATAGTATGTTGGAATTTTTACCTTTGGATCTGCAAAACAAACCCGCCTACGACCGATTTTTGAAAAACTGCGGTCAGCGGGGCTGCGAGTACAGTTTTTCCAATCTATATCTGTGGGGACGGCAAAAGGCGGTCTTCCACGGGGATAATTTGGCCTTTTTCTGCCAGTTTAACCGGCAGAGCGTATACCTGTTTCCCCTGGGGCAGGATCTGAAACCTACCCTGGAGGCTATTATCTCCGATTCAGAAAAGCGGGGTATCCCCTGCCGGCTCACCAGCCTGAACCAGCAGGACAAGCTCTGGCTAGAAGAAAACTATCCCCATATGTTCCACTTTCACCCGGATCGGGACAGTTACGACTATGTGTATGCTGCTCAGGAGCTGGCCACACTGAAAGGCAAAAAGCTGCAAAAAAAGCGCAACCACTTCAATAAATTCCGGCTGCTGCACCCGCACTATACCACCGAGCCCATCACCGAAGAAAACACCCGGGAGGTGGAGATCTTCCTGGACGACTGGTATACCAACCGAGCGCAAATCGACGATACCAGCTACCTGATGGAGCAGGTGGCGCTATCCAAGGCATTGCGCTATCGGCAGGAGCTAGGGATGGAGGGTCTGGTGCTCCGGGATAAGGGACGGATTCTGGGTATGACTATGGGTTCTGCCCTGTCTGAAGATACCTTTGATATCCATTTTGAGAAAGCACTGGAGACGGTGGACGGAGCATATACCGCCATCAACCGAGAATTTGCTCAGTATCTGACGGAAAAGTACCCCGCCCTTCTATGGCTGAATCGGGAGGATGATCTGGGTCTTCCCGGTCTGCGCAAAGCAAAAGAATCCTACCACCCGGCCTTTATGATCGAAAAATACTGGGCCTGCCTGCGGGAGGATGGGTATGAATACTGATACACTTACCGGCCTGCGGCAGCTGTGGCAGGCATCCTTTGGCGATTCGGATGCGAATCTGGATTGTTTCTTCCGCACCGCCTTTTCCCCGGATTGGTGTCACTATCTTGAGAAAGACGGCGCGCCTGTCAGCGCCCTGTACTGGCTGCCATGCTCGTTGGACGAACGGAACATCGCCTACCTGTACGCCATTGCAACCAATGAGGCATTCCGGGGGCAGGGACTGTGCCGGCAGCTGATGATCGAGACCCACGAGATTCTAAAAAGCCAAGGCTATGCCGGAGCGATCTTAGTTCCCGCAGAGCAGGGTCTATTTGATCTGTACCGGAAGTTCGGTTACCGGGTATGCTGCGTCTGCCGGGAGTTTACCTGTGATGCCGGGGAATCCGCCGTTGCTCTGCGGTCTGTGGACACTGACGAATACGCCCGTCTGCGGGCAGAATACCTCCCCCGGGGCGGCGTGCTGCAGGAGGGGGTCACCCTGCGGTTTCTGCAGGAGCAGGCGTCTTTTTATGTAGGAGAAGGCTTTTTGCTTGCTGCCGCCAAGCAGGGCGACACCTTGATCTGTCCGGAGCTGCTGGGAGATGCCTCCGCCGCGGCGGGAATCGTCCGGTCTTTGGGCTGCTGCCAAGGTAGTTTCCGCACCCCCGGGCCCGGGCGGGACTTCGCCATGTTCCTGCCGTTTGCGGAAGATTGCCCCGTTCCCCGGTGGTTTGGTCTGGCGCTGGACTAAAAAAATAATCTGCACTGCCGATTTTTTTCTTGCATGTAGAAAAAAACAGAGTTATAATATTTCGTGTATTTTTGATTCTTAATATGGAGGAATCCAATATGAGTAATAATCTTCGTCCCGAAACTATGGAGCGCATCACCACCAAGGCGCTGGCTGATGCATTTATCGAAGAACAGGTCGCCGCTGTCCGTGCGCAGGTTGGCGACAAGAAGGTTCTGCTGGCCCTTAGCGGTGGTGTTGATTCTTCTGTTGTGGCTGCACTGCTGATCAAGGCTATCGGCAAGCAGCTGGTGTGTGTCCATGTGAACCACGGTCTTATGCGCAAGGGTGAGAGCGAGGATGTGATTAAGGTTTTCGGCGAAGAGCTGGATGCAAACCTGATTTATGTGGACGCAACCGACCGCTTCCTGAATTTGTTGGCCGGTGTTTCCGACCCAGAAACCAAGCGGAAGATTATCGGCAAAGAGTTTATCGAGGTCTTCGTAGAGGAAGCCCGCAAGCTGGAGGGCATTGATTTCCTGGCTCAGGGTACTATTTACCCCGACATTCTGGAATCCGTAAAGGCTGCCGAGGGCAAAAAGGCCGTTAAGTCCCACCACAATGTGGGCGGTCTGCCTGAGGATCTGAAGTTCGAGCTGGTAGAGCCTGTGAAGCTGCTGTTTAAGGACGAAGTCCGCGTGGTGGGCGAGGCGCTGGGTCTGCCCCACGCTATGGTTTACCGTCAGCCCTTCCCCGGCCCCGGTCTGGGTGTCCGGTGTCTGGGCGCCATTACCCGGGACCGTCTCCACGCCCTGCGGGAAGCTGATGCCATCCTGCGGGATGAGTTTGACAAGAACGGTTTGGCAGAGAAGGTCTGGCAGTACTTCATCGCCGTCCCTGACATCAAGAGCGTTGGCGTGAAGGACGACAGCCGTTACGAAGGCTGGCCCGCCATCATCCGCGCTGTCAACACCAAGGACGCCATGACCGCCACCGTGGAGGAGATCCCCTACCCTGTTCTCCACAAGATCGTGGCCCGGATCACCGCCGAGGTGGAGGGCATCAACCGCGTTCTGTTCGACCTGACGCCCAAGCCAACCGGCACTATTGAGTGGGAATGAGCCTAAGTGGCTGTGTAGTTCTTTGAATAGTTAGAAAAACACCGTATTTTGCGATAAGCATCGCAAAATAC